>CALGYL010000234.1 GCA_937934775.1 uncultured Clostridia bacterium | reverse complement strand
AATACCCGCGCGGAAAACGTCACCATCCCCGTTCTATCCAAATAATCGACACAGATTCTGACGCATAGAAAACCGGGCCGTCCTGCGCCATTTGCGGCGCTAAGGCAGCCCGGCTTCATTGTCCCATTAAATTTATGTCGGAATCCGTCTGCTACTGGAAAAAGGCCCCAAAGTGGTATATAATGTGCGCAAATAGAGAACGAGGGGTGTGGAATATGGCGTACTTTGATCAATCCGACGTTGAGAAAAACCGCGTAATGGGTGGCTTGGGCTACCTGATTTTCTTCCTGCCGTTCATCACCTGCCCCGATTCCCGCTTCGGCAAATTCTGTGCCAATCAAGGACTGCTCGCGCTCATTGGGTATCTGGTGATTGCTGTGGCTTTCTGGCTGCTCAATCTGATCTTCGGCTGGATTCCTGTGCTCGGTTGGATTGTCGCGTTGATTGGGAAGCTCTGCTATATCGCGCTGGCTGCGCTTCAGATTTACAACACTTTCCTCGCCGTCAGCAAGGGTGACGCAAAGCCGCTGCCCTACATCGGCTCCTACGAAATCATCAAGTAATCGCAAGGCTTCGCATCAAAAAGCCGCTTCCGTTGGGTACTTCCGACGGGAGCGGCTTTTGTATGCATTGATTTGTTTATGGGACTACAGCCGGACAGCGCCCCAGCGGTCGATCGCCTCGTCCAGCCCGACGCCGTCCACCAGCGCCACGCCCGTGTACCCTTCGAGCGCCGCGTTCAGCGCTTCCTCGCCGTCCGCCCGGAAAGCGAGAGGACGCTTGGTCATCGTCTGCGCGGCCTCCACGGCGGAGCGGGCTTCCTCCGCCGATAACCCGGATATGTCAATCACCGGCACGGCGTCCGGCTCCAGATCATACAGATCCTCAGGGTCGCCGATTTCCTCAAGCGCGTCTCTCGCTTCATCTAGAGGAATAAAGGCGCGCGCGGAACAAATGCGGACCACGCCGTCCCAGACGGACTCGGGCGGCTGGGCAGCTTCTGTCAGCGTATGCATCTTTGCGGTGTGCTCCGGCGTTGTGCCGCAGCAGCCGCCGATGGCGGAAGCTCCGGCGGCCAGAATTTCCGCCATGTGGGGCGCCATCGCGTCGGGGCCGAAGGGGAATACGGCGCGGCCGTTGGGCCCCACGGACGGAAGCCCTGCGTTGGGTTGCACCACGACCGGGATCGGCGACGCAAGCCGCATCGCCTTGAGGGGCTTCAGCATCTCGATCGGCCCGCCGGAGCAATTGATGCCTGCCGCCGCCGCATTCAGCGCCGAAGCGATCAACGCCGCGCATTCGGGCGCGCCGCCGGTCAGCGTACGGGCGTTTGGGGAATAGGTGGAGGAAACCACAACCGGAAGGCCCGTCTCCCGGGCGGCAATCAGCGCGCAGCGCATTTCGGCCAGATCGGTTTGCGTTTCGATGACGATCAGATCCGCGCCCGCCTCCGCGCCCGCCCGGCAAAATGCCCGGAGAGAGGCCATCATCTGATCAAACGTCACGTCGCCCACCGGCGTCAGGAAACGTCCGGTGGGGCCAAGGTCCAGCGCCACAAACGGCGCGCCGGATGCCTTCGCGTTTTTAACCGCCGCAGCCGCGATTTCGGAAGATCGCTCCTCAAGACCTGCGCGCGAAAGCTTGATGGAGGTCGCGCCGAAAGTATTGGCCAGAATCACCTCGGCGCCAGCCCGGACATAAGCTTCGTGGATGCCCCGAATTAAATCCGGCTTGGTAACGCTCAGAAGGTCCGGACACTCGGTTTCAACGCCCATCTGGCCAAGAAGCGCCCCCATGCTGCCGTCAAAAAGCACGATCCGCCGCGACAGGGCATGCCTGAAATCTTCCATATTTACCCCTCCGTTTGACACTCAACCAAATTATAACACGCGAAATCCGAGTCCTCAAGTTCATTTTACGTTTAGCCATTGATTACGAACGTCAATTGTGGTAAAATAGTTGAGCTATGGCCGCCTTGGGCGGTGAGATTGGGGAGGACTAATACGATGAGCAGTACCTTTGAGAAAATTTCGTCAAATCAGGTCAAGCTTGATTTTACCGTCGAGCCTGAGATCTTTGAAAAGGGCTTGGAGAGCGCTTACCACAAGCTGGTCAAGCGCATCAACATCCCCGGATTCCGTAAGGGTCACGCGCCCCGAAAGGTGATCGAACTGCATTATGGCGAGTCGATCTTCTACGAGGACGCTTTTGACGCGATTTTTCCGGAGATTTACGATGGCGCGGTGCGCGAGCACGGACTGACGCCGGTGGATCAGCCCAAGATCGATGTAAGCGAGATCGGCGGCGGCAAGGCGCTGACGTTCAGCGCCACCGTGTATGTGAAGCCCGAGGTCACTCTGGGCGAATACAAGGGCGTGAAGGCCGACAAAACGGAAGTAAACGTCACTGAAGACGATGTGAACGCGGAGCTTGAACGCGCTCGCGAGCGCGTCGCCCGGTACATCGACGTGGCCGACCGCCCGATCAAGCTGGACGATCAGGTCAACATCGATTACAAGGGATTCGTCGATGACGAGCCGTTCGAGGGCGGCGCCGCCGAAGGTCACCTTCTGACCATCGGCTCCGGCAGCTTCATTCCCGGTTTTGAAGAAGGGCTGATCGGCGCTTCTACCGGAGATGAAGTGGATGTGCACGTCACTTTCCCGGAGGAGTACCACGCGGAAAACCTGAAGGGCAAGCCCGCCGTGTTCCATGTCAAAGTCAACGGCATCCAGCAGAAGAAACTGCCCGCGTTGGACGATGAGTTCGCGAAGGACGTGTCCGAGTTTGACACGCTGGCCGCATACAAGGACGATGCCCGCGCCAAACTGGTCAAGCGCGCCCAGGACCGTGCCGACGCCGAGTTTGAAAACGAGGTCGTCGAAGCGGTGGTTGATAACTGCGAAGCCGACATTCCCGAGCCCATGGTTCAGAACCAGATCGACGCCATGCTGCGCGATATGGAGATGCGCATGATGTACCAGGGCATGCGGATGGAAGATTTCCTGAAGTATACCGGCCAGACGCTGGAATCCATGCGCGACGCGCAGCATGACGAGGCGGTCCGCCGCGTGAAGACGCAGTTGGTGCTGGAAGCCGTCCGCAAGGCCGAGAACATCGAAGCATCCGATGAGGACGTGAAGGCGCAGATCGAAAAGTTCGCGCCGCAGACCGGCAAGAGCGTCGAGGATTTTGAAAAGACGTTGTCGGAAGATGACCGCAAATACTTCGCCAACATGGCCGCGATCGAAAAGACTGTCGAACTGCTGAAAAGCGAAGCGGTTGGCGATTGACCAAAGCTTCTCGGGGGTATAATGCTCCGAGGGATTCATTTTCCCAAATCAACAGCGGCTTAGCCGCACAGGAGGTGCCACGCATATGAACCTTATCCCGTATGTCATCGAGCAAACCAACAGGGGAGAACGCTCCTACGACATCTACTCCAGGTTGCTCAAGGATCGCATCGTGTTTCTCGGAGGCGAAGTCGATGACGACGCTGCCAACATCATCGTGGCACAGATGCTGTTCCTGGAGATGGAAGACCCGGACGCCGACATCCAGCTGTACATCAACAGCCCCGGAGGCTCGGTGACGGCAGGCCTTGCCATCTACGATACCATGAAGTATCTGAAGTGCGAGGTGTCCACTCTGTGCGTCGGCATGGCCGCGTCGATGGGCGCGTTCCTGCTGGCGGCGGGCGCAAAGGGCAAGCGCAAGGCGCTGCCCAACGCCGAGATCATGATCCACCAGCCCTCCGGCGGCGCGCGCGGTCAGGCGACCGACATCCAGATCCACGCCGAGCAGATCCTCCGAATCAAGAGAAAGCTCAACGAGGAACTGGCCAAGAACACCGGGAAACCCCTCAGCGAAGTCGAAAAGGATGTCGAGCGCGATTTCTTCCTCACCGCCCAAGAGGCGAAGGAATACGGTTTGATTGACGAGATCTTCGCGCCGAGGCGCTGATGGGCACGCACAACCGGGCGCGGCATGCGCCTCGCAAAGGAGCAATTCATGGCTAAGCAGGATGATTTTCTCAACAACAAGACCGTCAAGTGTTCGTTCTGCGGCAAGACGCACGAGCAGGTGCGCCGCATTGTCGCGGGCCCGGGCGTGTACATCTGCGACGAGTGCGTGCTCCTGTGTCAGGAGATTGTGGCCGACGATGTCGACATGATTTCTGAGCGCGGCGCGGTGACGCTCAAGAAGCCCTCCGAGATCAAGGAGGTGCTTGATCAGTACGTGATCGGGCAGGAGTATGCCAAGAAGGCGCTGTCGGTTGCGGTCTACAACCATTACAAGCGCATCGCCCACCCCGCCCGCAAGGGCGACGTGGAGCTGCAAAAGTCCAACGTGGTGATGCTGGGTCCCACCGGATGCGGCAAGACCTACCTTGCCCAGACGCTGGCCAAAATTCTGAACGTGCCCTTCGCCATCGGCGACGCCACCAGCCTCACCGAGGCCGGTTATGTGGGCGAGGACGTGGAGAATATTCTGCTCCGGCTCATCCAGAACGCGGACTACGACATCGAGCTTGCGCAGCGCGGCATCATCTATATCGATGAAATCGACAAAATCGCCCGGAAGAGCGAAAACCCCTCCATCACCCGCGATGTCAGCGGCGAGGGCGTGCAGCAGGCGCTTTTGAAAATCCTCGAAGGCACGGTGGCCAGCGTCCCGCCGCAGGGCGGCCGCAAGCATCCGCATCAGGATTTCCTGCAGATCGACACCACCAACATTCTGTTCATCTGCGGCGGAGCGTTTGACGGACTGGACAAGATCGTTGCCAACCGCATCGGTAAAAAGGTGATGGGCTTCGGCGCCGAGATCCAGAGCAAGGCAAACGAGAATAGCGACGAGGTACTGGCGCAGGTGCGGCCGGAGGATCTGATCAAATTTGGTCTGATCCCGGAATTCGTTGGCCGTCTGCCGGTCGTGGTTACGCTGTCGCAACTGGATGAGCAGGCGCTGGTCAAGATTCTCACCGAGCCTCGGAACGCGCTGGTCAAGCAGTATCAGCGGCTTCTGGAGATGGACGGCGTAGAACTTACGTTTACCGACGAGGCGCTCCACGCCATTGCGGAGCTGGCGCTCAAGCGCAAGAGCGGCGCGCGCGGCCTTAGGGCAATCATCGAAGGCGTGATGATGGACACGATGTACGAACTGCCTACGAATGATGCGGTGCGCAAGTGCATCATCACGGAAGAAGCGGTTCGCAGCGGCCTGAGCCCCGATCTGATTGAGGGCGAACCGGCGGCCGCGCCGCAGAAGCGGCGGCAGTTCCAGACCAGCCCCAAGGCTGCGAGGACGGAGCCGAACGTATCCTGAGTCCCCCCAAAGGGAACCTCTGGCAGGAGCCAAAGGAAACCCGAGGAGAATCTGATTTTTTTCCGGCATCCCTTCCCATACTAAGCGTGGGAGGGGATGCTTTTGGTTTCCGTTGTGCTGCTGCTCATTCAAATGACGGTGACGGTCATCGTCGGAGTATACTTCTATCGCCAGCTGAAGGGTCAACCCAGGGCGGGCGGCAGCTCGCCGCGCGCCACCGTCGGCCACCGGGAGATGGAGAAGCTGGGGCGGCTGAGGCGCATCAGCCTGACGCAGCCGCTGTCCGAACAAGTCAGGCCCCGGGAGTTTTCAGACATCATCGGCCAGGAGGAGGGTATCCGCGCGCTGAAGGCGGTCCTGTGTTCGCCCAACCCGCAGCATGTGATCATCTATGGACCACCGGGCATCGGGAAGACCTGTGCCGCGCGGCTTGTGCTGGAAGAGGCGCGAAAGACGGAGGGAACGCCGTTTGCACCCGACGCGCCGTTTATCGAAATGGACTCCACCTGCGTGCGCTTTGACGAGCGCGCCATCGCGGATCCGCTGATCGGCAGCGTACACGATCCGATCTATCAGGGCGCGGGACAACTGGGCATCAACGGCGTACCGCAGCCTAAGGAAGGCGCGGTGACCCGGGCGCACGGCGGCGTGTTGTTCCTGGACGAGATTGGCGAGCTGCATCCGGTGCAGATGAACAAGCTTTTAAAAGTTTTGGAAGACCGGCTGGTGCGGTTTGAGTCCGCCTACTACAACCCCGACGACCGGGGAACGCCCCGCTACATCCATGAAATCTTCAAATTTGGCCTGCCCGCCGACTTCCGGCTGGTGGGGGCGACCACCCGGTCTCCTGAGGATCTGCCGCCTGCGCTCAGATCACGCTGCATGGAGGTGTTCTTCCGGCCGCTGGAGCGGGAAGAACTGGCGAAAATCGCGTCCGGCGCAGCCAGAAAGACCGGCTTTGCGCTCCGGGAGGAGGATTCGAAGCTGGTTGGACAATATGCTGCCAGCGGCCGGGACGCGGTCAACATCGTGCAGATGGCCTCCGGCGTTGCAAGGCAGGAGGGCCGCAGGGTCATTGAGCGGCGGGACATCGAATGGGTGGCGGAGAGCGGCCACTACACGCCCCACATCGAACCAAGGCCCCACAGGGACCCCGCGCCCGGCCTGGTGAATGGGCTGGCGGTCTACGGCGCGCATCAGGGCGCGGTGATGGAGATCGAAGCCATCGCGGTACCCGGCAGCGGCCGGGTCAACGTGACCGGCATCGTGGAGGAGGAGGACATCCGGGACGGGCATGGTCATACCATGCGCAGGCGCTCCATGGCCCGCGCCGCCGCCGAGAACGCGCTGACCTGTCTGCGCGCCCGCGGTATGAATGTGGACCGGTATGATATCCACATCAACTTCCCGGGTGGCATCCCGGTGGACGGGCCGTCCGCGGGCGTGGCGATGGCGGTTGCGCTGGCGTCGGCCATTGAAGGCTCGCCGGTTGCCTGCGACGTGGCGCTGACCGGCGAATTGTCGGTTTATGGAAAGGTGCTGCCGGTGGGCGGCGTCTCGCAGAAGATTGACGCTGCCGCCAAGGCGGGGCTTACAAGAGTCTTGATTCCGGAGGAAAACGTCCAGGCGCGGTATGCGGGCAAACCCATCCAAGTGATCCCGATCGCCTCACTGGATCAGGCGCTGGAACTGGCGCTGGGGGAAATGTCCGGCCGGGCCGTGCCCCGCGCAGGCGCGCAGGTATTGGCGGCGGAAGAAGCATGAGGCGGCAATATTAAGCCTCGACCTCAACAAAGTGCATGAGGTCCTGAAATCATGCGAGAGAAAAGAAATAGGATTGCGCGATACGCAAAAGATGAACAAAACCGACCTTCAACATACTTGTGAAGGCCGGTTTTTGCTTTGCTTGTTTAGGGAAAGAGGTTGATACGACAGCCCCATTGTGATTTCCTGCGAAACGTCAATCCCTGACTACGCCGATTCTCGTATGGGGGGCCTTCCGTTCAAGCAGCGCGTTGATGCCGTGCCGCGCATGGCCGATAATGACCGTGGCGCCCTTGAGCGCGGGACGAACGGCAAATTCCAGCTTTGCCCGGGCGCCGTTCGCGCCCGCGCGGCTCGCGCCGTCGCAGCTCTTTTGCAGGATTCGAACCTTTTGAAGGAGCGCCTCCGGCGTTTGGGCCAGCACATCCGTCACCAGCGTGTCCGGGTCGGCTGCATCCCGGTAGATGCCTTCGGTGGAGGACAGGATCACCAGGTATTTTGCGCCCACCAGTTCACACAGCACCGCGGCGGTTTCGTCGTTATCGACGCACTCCACCACATGTTCATGGTCCTGCTTGAGCGAGTTCAGCTCCATTTTCAGGATTTCGTCGTTGGATACCGGGTCGTTGTAATTTACAATAGGGATCGCGTTCTGTTCGGCGGCGCGCAGAAGCAGCTTTCGGATGTTCTCCCGTTTGGCTTCGTCATTGAAATGCTGGTGTTCCACCAGCAACTGGCGGATCGAATATTCCGGTCGGGAGAACGCGCGGTAGTTTTCCATCAGAATGATCTGGCCCTGGGCGCAGTAGTCCATCTTGACTTCCTGCCGGTCGCCGGTAAGCTCCCGGCCGGCGCGCTTCATAAAATCCACGCGACCGATTTCCGCCGCGCCGCTGGTGACAAAAACCATGCCGGGGTGCAGTTCCGCCGCCACCCGGGAGATGATGTTGTAATCGATGTCATTTTCTTCCTTGCGGATCATCGCCATGGAACCGATTTTCCCGACAACCTCTATCGACATCTGTTTGCACACTCCGTTTCCAACGGTCATTATACCATGATTTCCGCCGCATGAAAAGCCGCGCGGCGAGGCAGAATGAACTGGGATTGATCAAAAGGAGGGAAAACCATGAACAACAAACGCCCCAACGCCGACATCCGCTGCAACGTTTCCAGCTGCGATTACCACTGCGCGGGAGAGGACTTCTGCTCGCTTCGATCGATTCGCGTGGAAGCCTGCCGCCAGGGAAACACCGGAAAACCCGAGGATGAGAGCATGTGCGGCAGCTACCAGCCGAAGTAAACGGTCACTCAAACAGGCCGTCGATCGCCTGAGCGATCAAATCCCAGGAGAAGCCCCGCCGCGCGAGCGCCTGCGAAAGCTTGCCTCGCGCGGCACGCTTTTCCTCGCCCGCGTAGCGTGGGTACATCTTGTGGGCCAGCAGCTTCGCACTCTCCAACTGATCTTCCTCTGTCACGAGGGAAAGCGCGCTTTCGATTTCCTCTTCGCCGACACCCTTCATGCGAAGCTTTTGCTTGATCGCATTTTTTGATAGTCCGCCCGATGCGCCCGTCTCTGTCAGCCGCTCCGCGACGGCGCTGTCGTTCAGAAGCTTTGCGCGCGTAAGGCGCGCAATGGCCGAATCAATGGCGGGCTCCAGAAAACCGCGCAAGGAAAGCCAGCGCCTGAGCGCCTTTTCGGTCTTGGCGGCGCGGTCCAGCGCGGTCAGCGCCGTTTCATACGCCGAAGCTTCCTGCAGACGGGCCACTTCCTCCGGATACTTCTCCTCATCCGGTTCGTCGCCTTCCCGAAGCGGCATGCGATCAAAGGATTCCCGGTTGATCTGCAAAAAAAGGCGTCCATCCGCATACACACGGTAGACAGGCCCGTATTTTTCGATTCGCGTAACAGTTGCCATGGAAAAATTCACCTCGTTTTCAAACGGCGGTTGCCGGACAAAATAAACGCGATCCAGTGAAAGGGAGGGAAACGGTATGGCGATTCAAGGGGGCGCGGCGATTCAAACGAAGAGTCTGACCATTCTCGAAGATCAGATGCAGCATGAGTTTCTCGCCTGCAAGAAGGCAGAACAGTACGCCAAGACGCTGACCAATCCGTCACTTCAGACGCTGGCCAACGATCTGGCCATGAAGCATCGTACCCACTTTGACAAACTGTTCAACTATCTGAACAGCCACGCATGAGGAGGCGAGCTTTGCGATGAATCAGAATCCCCAGAACACCGTGCTCAACGATCAGGACATCATGGAAGACCTCTTGACGCAGGAGAAGTACTTGATCTCGTCATACTCGACCTTCCTGCCCGAGGCCACCTGCCCGCAGCTTCGGCAAGTGCTGACAGACAACTTTAACGAGTGCGCAACCAGTCAGTACAGCGTTTTTGACCGGATGAACCAGATGGGCTGGTATCAGACCAAGAACGCGCCGCAGCCGGAAATCCAAGCCGCCAGGCAGAAATTCCAGCAGCTGAAGACGCAGATGGGGTAAGGCCGGATCGTCCCTCGGCGAAAACGTGAGGAATGCCGCTTCGCCAAGACGCCGGAAAGCCGTGAAGGCTTTCCGGCGTTCTTTTTAGTAACCTTGACCAGCCTTGTTCTTCAGCATCGACTGCTTGAGCATCCACAAGCCGTCCGACAGATCGACTTTGTAGAGGTGCGGGTTCAGATTGCGCTTGTACTGGTCCCAGAAAGTCTCCATCTCCTGGAAATGATGGCCCTGGATCTCTTTAAGGCTGGGCGAATGGTACACCTGTACGCCGCCTTTGAACAGCGGCACCTGCAGTTCGCGGATGCGGTAGTCGGTCAGCGTCATCATTTTCCACGTGTCCACAGGATCGAAGATGGTCAAAGGCTTCGTTTCGTCGAATACCTCGCTCTCCAGCGCGATCAGATCGGCGATGGCTTTGCCGGTCTTGTTGTCATACAGGCGTAAAAGCTTTTTGACGCCCGGGTTGGTCACCTTGGCCGGGTTTTCGGAAATTTTGATCTTGGGCGCAAAGGTACCATTTTCCATGCGTGCGCTCAGCTTGTAAACGCCGCCTAGAGCCGGGCAGTCCATGCTGGTGATCAGCTTGGTGCCAACGCCCCAGATGTCGATCTTGGCGCCCTGCAGAAGAAGGTCCCGGATCAGCGTCTCGTCTAAATCGCCCGAGGCGCAGATCTTCGCCTTTGGGAAACCGGCTTCGTCCAGCATCTTGCGGGCCTCGCGGGTCAGATACGCGAGGTCGCCGGAGTCCAACCGGATGCCGGCGGGCTCGTGTCCGGCGGCTCTGAGTTCATGGAATACCCGAATGGCGTTGGGGACGCCGCTTTTTAAGGTATCATAGGTATCCACAAGCAGGAGGCAGGCGTCCGGGAAACACCTGGCATACGCCCTGAAGGATTCGATTTCAGTGGGGAAGCTCATCACCCAGCTGTGGGCATGGGTGCCGCGCACCGGGATGCCGAACATCTGCCCCGCCAGCACGTTGCTGGTGGCGTCCGCGCCGCCGATGACCGACGCCCGCGCGCCGTAGATGCCGGCGTCGGGCCCCTGCGCCCGGCGAAGGCCGAATTCTAGAATGCTGCCGCCCTCCGCCGCCTGCACGATGCGGCTGGTCTTGGTGGCGATCAGCGTTTGATGGTTGATGATGTTGAGCAGCGTGGTTTCAATCAGCTGCGCCTCAAAGATCGGCGCGCAGACCCGAACCAGCGGCTCTCCAGAGAAGACCAGCGTCCCCTCGGGCACCGCCTGAATATCACCGGAAAAGTGGAACGCTTTGAGCTCTTCGAGGAATCCCTCTTCAAACATATTGAGGGAGCGCAGGTAGGCGATGGCCTCTTCGTCAAAATGCAGGCCGTTTACGTACTCGATCAATTGCTCGACGCCCGCCATGATCGCGTAATTCATGTTCTCGCAGGGTTTCCTGTAGAACATGTCGAACACAGCTAAGTCGTTTTTCATGCCGCTCTTCCAGTAGCCATACATCATGGTCAGCTGGTAGAGGTCGGTCAGCAGGGTGAGATTGCGCATGGTCAGTCCTCCTTTTTCCGGTTCGCGCCTTTCCGCAGGGCCAATATCAAGATCGCACCTACAAGGAACAGCGCGAAGCTGAGCGCTTGGGATACGCGGACAGGCCCCCAGTATAGGCTGTCGGTGCGCAGACCTTCCACGAACATACGCTCGAAAGCGTAAAGGACCACGTACCAGAGAAACTCTTCCCCGGAGCGGCGAAAAACCGACTTGCGCTCCGCAATCAGGAGAAACGCGACGATCAGAAAGCACCAGGCGGATTCATAGAAGAAGGTCGCCGCAAACCAGCCGCTTTTTTCCTCAATCCAGACGGCGGCGGGGAAGAACTGAAAGGATGGGTTCATGATCGGGACGCCGTAGGCTTCCTGATTAAAGAAATTGCCCCAGCGGCCGATCGCCTGACCGGCAGCCACGGCCGGCGCGACCAGGTCGCAAAGCGTCAACAAATTGAGCTTCTTGGCTTTTGAATAGAAGAAGGCGGTAATGAAACCGCCGATCAGGCTGCCGTAAATGGCGATGCCACCCCCGCGCAGGTTGAAGATTGACCACAGGTCGTTCTTGAAGCTGTCCCAGGAGAAGGCGACAAAGTAGATCCGGGCGCAGACAATGGCCGCTGGAATGATCCAAAGCGCCAAGTTTAACGAAGTGTCCTTGGGCAAACCAAACCGTTTTTCACGCAAAGAAATGATCAGAAGTCCCACCAGGACCCCCGACATAATGAGCAGACCATACCAGTAAACCGGGACGCCAAAAAGCAGAAAGGCCATTCGGCCAACATGCGGCATGCTGTTCCCTCCAGGCAATTTCATCTAATTATAATCATTTTGTCCGGCGGCTGTCAACAGAAACGGTTGCATCAAAAAAGAAAATTCGGTATAATGATTGAATGTTAAGAACCCAGTCAGGGAAAATGCCGCCTGACGCCAGGAAAGGGCCCTCAATGCGCAGAAAACGGATTACAGGACGATTTTACGTATTCCTGATTCTGATTGGAATCGGGCTTTATTTCGTAATCCGTGAATTGGCCCCGCTAGGCACGTCGGAAGCCATCGTCACGATGGCCGCGACGGAATACTCGCATCCGGTGGACGCGGTGATTGTGCGGGACGAGGCGGTCACTTCGTTTGAAGGCAGCGGCCAGGTCGTGTATGTGGCGGCGGAAGGCGCGGAAGTCGCCCAGGGGCAGGAGATTGCGGACGTTTACGCGGCGGGTTATTCCGAAAAGGAAATCACGCAGTTGGAAACCGTTCGGCAGAACATCCGCGCCTATCACCGGTCGATTCTGGACAACATCGTCGACGCCCAACTGGAGCGGCTGGAAGCCAACGTGCAACAGAAGGCGCTGGAAGTCAAGACGCTGATCCGCGAAAAGACGCGGGGCAGCCTGATTAATCTGGAAAAGCAGCTTCAGAGCGCCATGCAGGCCCGTCAAAGCTACCTGAATCAGAACCAGCGGCAGGATCAGAAGCTTACAAACCTCTATGACGAGGAAACGAAGCGCGAAAACGCCATCGCATCCTGGCGGACGGCGGAAAACGCGTCCGTGGCCGGCATCGTCAGCTTCTATCTGGACGGCTGCGAACGGTTTCTGACCCCCGCGAATCTGGAAGCGCTGACCATCGAAGACGTTCGCTCCATTCTGGCCGGCAGGACGCCCGACACCGGCGAAGATACCCGTACGCAGCAGAGCATCTTCCGCATCGTCAGCCCCGACAAGTGGTACGTGGTTCTGCTTTCAAAAGACACCACCTGGAACCCCGTCAATGGTCAGATATTCACCGTACAGTTTGATGGGCTGGAAGGGAGCGCCTTTACCGGGAAGGTCGTTCGCATGCTGAAGGCCAGCGGCGAAGTCATGGCCCAACTGGAAATGGATACGCCCCTCGGGCCTTTGATCAACAGGCGCTACGGCCAGGCGATGATCGGCATCAACCTTTCGGGTCTGTCTGTGCCGGTCAAGGCGATCACCGTACAAAACGGTCAGCCGGGCGTTACCGTGCTTGACGTGCCGGGCGGCACCTTCATACCGGTAGAGGTTCTATCCAGCGACAGCGAAAACGCGATTATTCAGCCGCTGGTCGAAGGCACCCTGTCGATCGGCTGGCGGGTCGTCCTGCCATAACGACAAGCGGATAACGCGGAAGGCAATTGCAGCAAAGGAGGGAACAGGATGGACAGAACGATGCTTGCGTGCAATCTGCAAGTCTGCCGTTCCCGGCTGGAGGAGGCCTCCGCCCGCTGGGGCGCGGTGGAGATTTGCGCGGTTACAAAAACCCAGGACGCGGAAACCATCAATATGGCCTACGCAGAAGGGGTGCGCATCATCGGTGAAAACCGAGTTCAGGAGGCAAGAGAAAAATTTCCAGCGTTAAATCCTGATTTTTCTTTGCATATCATTGGACAATTGCAGACGAATAAAGTAAAATATCTGATGGGTATGGCACAAATGGTTCAATCTTTGGACAGAATGGCGCTGGCCGAGGAAATCAGCCTACGCGGGCAGGCAGCCGGGATGCACATGCCGGTTCTAGCGCAGGTCAACATCGCCCGGGAACCGCAGAAGGCGGGCATCTTCGAAGAGGATCTGAAAACGTTCCTAAAGGATGCCGCGCACCTCGAAGGCCTTTCAATCCAAGGACTTATGGCCATCATGCCACTATCTGACGATCAGGAAGCGCTCAGGCCCTTCTTCCGCAAGATGCGGGTCTGGTTTGACAGACTCAGGGAAGAGGCGATTGAGGGCGTCGATATGCGTGTGCTCTCGATGGGCATGAGCGGCGACTATACAACCGCCGCGGAGGAGGGCGCCACGATGGTGCGCCTGGGCTCCGCGATTTTCGGCGCCAGGGTTGCGCCGGTTTCATCCACGCATTGAGGAGGACGATTCATGGCGCGCGGACGCTTTAACAAGCTATTGGAGTTTATCGGTCTGGTGGATGACGAGCCCGAGGCGGGGTACGACCGTCAGGCGATGGGCGCGCAGGTTTATACGCCGCCTCAGCAGCGCAGGCCTGCCGACAACGCGCGGCCCGTACGCCAGCAGGGAGGCTATCCCGGCGGCAGCTATACCCAAGGCCAGTATACGCCGGGCGCGTATGCGCAGGGCGCTTCCGCTGCCCGCGAACCCGACCGCTACGCCGGCCGAGCCGCGGAGCCTCGCAATCCTTACCGGAGCGCCGCCGCGCAGGATTACCGCGCCAACCGGGTCGATCAGGAACCTTCCCGGCCGGAACCCCGGGCGGCATCCAGGGGAGATTACGCCTCGCGCTCCCCGCAACAGCCCTACCGCGCAGCCGCCGCAGCCGCGGCGGCGCCAGCACCCGCCTACCGGGGCGATCCCATCCGCGATGAGTTTGACCGCCTCGATCAGCCGCAGCCCCGCGGAAACGTGATTACCATGCACAACGACTCCAGGCATCAGACCGTCATTTATTACCTCCATACTCTGGAGGAGTGCCGGGACGTCATTACGGATCTGATAGACGGCAAGACAGTGCTGCTCAATCTGGAAGAAATGGACGAGAAGACCATCCAGCGCGGCATCGACACACTGTGCGGCGCGGCTTTCGCGCTCAACGCCACATTGCGCAAAGCCTCCGACAAGACGTACCTGATCGCCCCGAACAACGTTGAGGTCGCCATGACCAACGAAGCCGAACGGCGCTTCTAAATCTATATGCATTATATTATTCTGCAGAAAATCTATCTGGGCTGTGATATTTTCCTGCACATCCTTGACATCGTCCTGGTGGCCTACTGCCTGATGAGTTGGATCGTCAGCCCCCTCAACCGCGTATACATGCTGCTCAGCCGGATGGCTCAGCCACTGTTGGCGCCTTTCCGGGGGATTTCAAACGCGCTGGTTCGCCGAGGCTTCCGGATTGATGTCAGCGCGCTGCTGGCGTTGCTGGCGCTGGAGTTTGTGCGCGCTTATCTACTGCCGCCCTTATTCCGCTGGTTGATGACACTGTGAAAAGCGATCTGGACCGGGCGCATTTTTCCGACCTTTGCCGCGCCGCACGGCGCGGTCCTGCGCGTTACACCCGTTTTTTAGAGCCGCCATTGGCGTCGGAAGCGGTGCGCGCCGCGCGGGAAGAGGACGTGGAGGTTGCCTTCTTTGGCGGTCACGAAAGCGCGGAACGCATGGTCGCCGCGTTTTTTGAAGGCGAGCGGCCTGATTTCTGGCCCATTGAATGCCTCCGGGTTGATTGGAATGCCGCGTATGCCAAGGTAGCCCACAGGGACCTGTTGGGCGCTGTTCTGGGTATCGGCATTGAACGGTCGCTTCTGGGTGACATCGTGGTCGGCGAGGATTGTGCCTACCTTTTTGTGCTGGAGTCGGCGACGCCAATGGTCCTAACCGAACTGACCAGCGCGGGCCGGGCGAAGCTGACGATCCGGCGCGCTGAAAAAACACAGATGCCCACTGAAACGGGAACGCCCGTCCGGGATACCGTATCGTCGATGCGGCTGGATGCGGTGTCCGCCGCAGGGTTTTCTCTGGGCCGTGCCGAAGCGCAGGAACTGATCCGTCGTGGATTGGTCAAATTGAACCATCTGCCGGAGGAACGGACAGATGCCCGCATCGGCGCCGGGGATCTGATTTCCATTCGCGGCTATGGCAGGTTGCGCGTGGAGGAAGAACAGGGTCAGACCAAAAAAGGGCGGCTGGGCGTCCGAATGACCCGCTTTGGCGCCCGCTAAAGGGTTATTTTTCGGTTAATAAGAGGATTATGACGACCAGTGGAGAAATACTACAAAAGGCTTGTAGTATCCTGCCGAAGAATGGCGATAGCCAGACATTTCTGAAAGTGGGGCTGCGGGACGCATGGTGACTGTCAAAGACATCCGCGAACGGGAATTCTCCAAGCATTGGAACGGGTATTCCGAAGACGAAGTGGATGAATTTCTGGACGAGATCGCCGATCAGATGGAAGCGCTGATTGAGGAGCTCAAGGCGTTGAAGCAGCAGGGACGCCCATAATCGGTTGACAGCCGATGGCGGAAAAATGACACGCAAGGTTGATTCCATCCTGCCGAGCGGCAGCCCGTCCCCGATATTTCTGGCGAGGAAAGGATGAATCGTACATGGTTACCGTCAAGGACATCCGCGATAAGGAATTTCTCAAGCAGAAGCACGGTTATTCCGAAGATGAAGTGGATGAATTTTTGGATGAGATCGCCGACCAGATGGAGGCGCTGATCCAGGAAAACAAAACCCTGATGCAGCAGGCGCAGGAGGCACGCGCGATGGCGGACAAGGCCATCAGCGAACGCATGGCCGCTCCCGCTCCGCAGGCACAGGTTGCGGCGCCGGTCATTCAGGCCGTGCCCGAGGTCAAGCCCATTCAAACCACCGACGAGGCGTACTTCCGCAATCTCGAGTCGACATTGCGAGAAACGCTTCTGAGCGCTCAGCGCATTGCCGATGATACCGTCAGCGAAGCCAAGAAAAAGGCCGTCGCGATGGTTTCGGACGCTGAGGAGAAGGCCAGCGCGGTCATCGCCCAGCAGAAGGCGGAAATCGACAGCGCCAAGGTCGAGCTTGAAGGCGTGCGCAAGGCCACCGAGGATTATCGCGTCCGCTTCAAGCGGCTGGTCCGTGAACAGCTCCATGCATTCAAGCTGGACGAGAGTGTGGTATCGGACGAAACGCCCCGGATGGATGTCAACAAGGGCGACGACGAGCCGTAACATTCGCCTTTCAACAGCCCTGCTTTTTCGGCAGGGCTGTTTGCATGAAATGGAAAGAATCCGGGCACGGTAACGCTGGAGGGAAAATGCTCTACGCAATCTGGATATTCTTGTTCATCGCGCTGGACCGCCTGAGCAAAGTCTGGGCCGGTCAATGGCTTTTAGCCCGTCACAGTGGCATTGCAGAAGCGCTTCCGGGGGTTTTTCGCTTTCATTACGCAGAAAACACTGGCGTTGCCTTTTCAATGCTCAAGGATGGCCGGTGGGTGATCATCGCGCTGAACGTTCTTCTGATCGCGGCGGTGATTGCCTTTCTGATCATTCGAAAGCCCAAGGGCCGGCTCCTGCGGCTGGGGCTGTGCATGGTCGTAGCCGGCGGCGCGGGCAACCTGATCGACCGGATTGCGCTGGGCTACGTGATCGATTTTATCGAACTGACGTTTATGCGCTTCGCGGTGTTCAACGTAGCCGACATGTTCCTGTCGGTGGGCGTGGCGATGGCCGCCATCGGCGTTTTGGTGAAAGGGGAGAGCGCGGGTGGAGTGGACGCTTGACGAGCGGTCGGACGGCCAGCGGCTCGACGTGTTCCTGTCGGAATGCGCCGGGGTAACCCGTTCGCGCGCGGCCTTCATTATAAAATCCGGCGGCGCGCAGGTGGACGGAAAGCCGGAAACCAAGGCGGGGTTTGCGCTGAAAAATGGCATGCGGATCCGCTTTGAGATCCCGGAAGCGCAGCCCGCCAGCGCCATCGCCCAGGACATCGCGCTGGACATCCGCTATCAGGATCAGGACCTCGCGGTAGTTTTCAAGCCCAGCGGCATGGTGGTGCATCCGGCGGCGGGAAACTACGACGGCACGCTGGTCAATGCGCTGCTTCATCACCTGACGGACCTTTCGGGCATCGGCGGCGAACTCCGCCCCGGCATCGTACACAGGATTGACAAGGACACATCGGGGCTTCTTCTGGTGGCCAAAAACGATTTCAGCCATGCGGCACTTTCGGAGCAGATCAAGGCACACACGGTGGAGCGGGCCTACATGGCCATCGTCTACGGCAACCTCAAGGAAGATTCCGGCTTTGTGGAGGGGCCCATCGGGCGCCACCCCACCGAGCGGAAGCGTATGGCCATCGTGCCCGGCGGCCGATCCGCCCGCACCAACTGGCAGGTATTGTCACGGCTCCGGGGTGCAACGCTGATTGAGGCAAGGTTGACCACCGGGCGAACCCATCAGATTCGCGTACACATGGCCTCTATCGGACATCCGGTGGTGGGCGATCCGGTCTATGGGCCGAAAAAACCGTCCATCGATGTGCCAGGCGGACAACTCCTGCATGCGTTTCGCCTGGGCTTCATTCATCCGACCACCGGAGAGCGCATGCTCTTTGAAGCGCCGCCCGAAAAACGCTTTCTGGACATGCTGGAAAAGCTTTCCAACTGATGGCCTTCCACACCGTGTGAAACATTGGCGCGCATGGTTTCCGGCGTCCCGACGCAAAATGGGATTGCCGGAGATTTTGCTTTTGGAGGAAGACGCGTGAAAGGCGTAAAGGCGTTCGTTGGTATGCCAGTCATCCTGAACGGAAAGCGCATCGGTCATGTGGCCTGTCTGACGCTGGACGAAGGGCTGACAAAGGTCACCGGCCTTCGCATTGCGCGCGGGCTGCGCGGCAACCGCTTCATTCCGTCCAGTGCCGTGGGCCTGCTTGGCGACGTGGCGGTTCTGGTAAAGGAAGACGGCGTGCGTCCCGGTGGAGAGCGCGGTTTAAACCTCAGGCGCGCCACCACCACCGACGGGCAGATTCTCGGCGCGATCACCGGCGTGCTGATCGACGAGCGGACGCTGAACGTAGCGGCGCTGGAGCTGTCGAGCGGCTGGTGGGAAGACCTGGTGCGCGGACGGCGATTCGTCAATGGCTGGACCGCGTGCCAAGGCGAAAACGTGATTCTGGAATTCGATGGGGAAAGGGGGAGCGAGCATGAGGAACGGAACCTTGACGGGGATCGTCACGGGCGCGCTGATCGGCGTAGCGGCGTTAACGGCACTGGGAATGATGGATACGCAGTCTCAGCGCCGGATGAAGCAGATGGCTTCTGATTCGGTGCAGAAGGTAACGGACAAGGCTGAAAAGCTTTGGAACAGGTAGAAACAACGTGGATGGACGTCTGACAAAACCGCTGAGGTTCGCGGCGCTGGTCACATTGGCGCTTCTGTTGGCTTGCCTTTTGTGGCGGCAGGTGTTCCTGGCGCTGAAGATGTCGGTGGGCGGCGGCGTCATCGCGTTTTTGCTGGAGCCGCTGTGCGCGCGCTTTGAAAAAAAGCTGAGCCGCCCAGCGGCCTCCGGCGTCAGCCTGGCCGTCGCGTTTCTGATCGTGACGGGCGCGCTGCTCATGCTCATTCCGGCGCTGATCGGACAGTTGGGTGATCTGGCTGCCCGCGCGCCGGAATTGATGCGATCAGCCAATCAAATTCTGGAAGGCGTCAACGCCTGGCTCAAGGCCCGGTCGCTGCCCGGCATTCCGTCGCCCACGGTCAACACCGGGGCGCTAAACGACACAATGGGCCGCGTGCTTACCGGAACTATCGGGATGGCCGGATCAATCGCGAGCAGTTTTGCACTGGCGGTCATGACCATCGCGCTGGGTTACTATTTTCTGGCCGACCGGGACCGGATGCTTCTGATCATGGAGCTGGCCATTCCGCAGCCTGCCCGGCGCATCGTGCTCCGAATGGGCTCCAGCGCCAAGGCGACGATTCGACTGTATCTGAAGGCTCAGGTCACCATTGCGCTGATCATCGGTTCGATCGCGGGTCTCGGGTTTTGGGCGGTCGGGCTGAAAAACCCGGCGCTCCTAGGCGCGATCGTGGCGGTATTCAATCTGATCCCATATTTCGGACCGATTCTTGGAGGAATACCGGTGACCGTCGCCGCGTTGTCGGAGGGGTTTGGCAAGACGGCGATGGTCCTTTTCATCCTGTTCGCCGTGCAGCAATTGGATGGTCTGGTCATCAGCCCGCGCATCATGGGCGGCGTAATGGGCATACACCCCGCGGCGGTACTGCTCGCCATCGCGGTGGGTGGAAGCATCGGCGGCGTCGCCGGCATGTTGTTTGCGCTGCCGGTTCTGATGATCACAAAAACCTGCCTCCGGGTCTGGGCAGCGCGCCGCGAATGAGGAGAAACGGTTAAAAATTCCTTAAAGATCACGGTTACCGCAGTCCGGCGCGATTGCCCATGAATAAGTGATTGAAAATTGTGCCACGCTGTAGTATAATGGGAACATGGGCCCATTCGCTGCTGGAAGGCGGTGCATTATGAACAGCAAATTTGGCGAGACCAGCAAATTCAATTATGCCCCGACTTCGTCGGACACGGCCGAGGAGATCATCCTCTCGGTCTATCAGTCGCTCAAAGCCAAGGGGCATGATCCGATCATGCAGTTGGTGGGCTACATTGTGTCGGGCGATCCTACCTACATCACGAGCTACAACAATGCCCGCTCGCTGATTCGCAGGCTGGAGCGGGACGAGATCCTGGAAGAATTGGTCAGCTTCTACGTCGCGCAGCACACCACCGACCGATGACCCTGTACATAAAGCGCGTTCTGGCGCTGGATGTAGGAGAAAAACGCATCGGCGTCGCGGTTTCGGATCCGCTTGGTTTTTCGGCGCAGGGTGTGGAGACTATCTTTACCAAAGGCCTCGAACGCGATCTTGCGCGCATCACGGAATTGGCCGCAAAGTATGAAACGGATCGCGTGTTGGTCGGCCTTCCCAGAAACATGAACGGAACCATCGGGCCGCAGGCCGAGCGGATACTGGAGTTTTCCAGGGCACTGGAGGGCAAGGGCTTCCATGTGCGACACGAGGATGAGCGGATGACCACAATGATGGCGCACCGCGTGTTGCAGGAGGGCGAGGTCCGGGGCAAAAAGCGCCGGGAAGTGGTCGACAAACTGGCCGCTACCTACATCCTGCAGAGTTTTCTGGATGGCGGCGGCTGGCTTTCGGGCAAACCGGATGAAGCGTAGGGGAGGGCCTGATTATGGAAAACAACAGGATGGAAAACGGCAATGAGATCGTTGAACTGCTTGACGAAGACGGAAAGTCCGTCCGGTTTGAGCACCTCATGACCGTTGAGTACGAAGGAGACCCGTACGTACTGCTGGTGCCCATCGACGAAGTGGAGGATGTGGATGAGGACGAAGTCATCATCCTGCGCATCGAGACGAGCGAGGACGGCGACGACGCCTACGTAGGCATCGAGGATGAAGAGCTTCTCGAGAAGATCTTCGAACGGTATCTGGAAATTGCCGAAGCCGATGAGGAAGCGCTGGAAGAAGAGGACAAGGACTGATACTTAACTTGCAGGGCACTCAGGCTCATGCTATAATCGTCTGCAATTTCAAACAGGCAATGATGGGGAAGAGTAGCCGGGAAACCGGCCCGACAGAGAGGCGCGCCACCGGCTGAAAGTGCGCTGGGCCAAGGAACTGGCGAAGTTCGCTCCGGAGCCCGCGGGCTGAACGCAAGTAGGCCTGCGCGGATTCATCCCACGTTAACCGGATGAAAGGCCTGAAGCGTTTGATGCGCGCGGGCGAATTTGGGTGGTACCGCGAGACCTCGCCCCATAGTGGGCGGGGTTTTTTATGCGAAGGAGGAGCGTTTCATGCAACAGATCATTCAGGAGATTGAATCCCGCGTATTTCAGGAGCTCGGGACGCTGAAGGAATCGGCGGCCCTTGAGGAACTGCGGGTGCGCGTTCTGGGCAGAAAGGGCGAACTGACAGGCCTGTTGCGCAGCCTTGGTCAGGCGCCTGCCGAGGAGCGGCCCAAGCTGGGCCAACTGGTCAATGCGGCGCGCGAAAAGCTGGAGCAGGCCATCGAGGAGCGCGCTGGACAACTGAAGGGCGCGGCGAAAGAGACGCGGCTCAAGGCGGAGTCCATTGATGTGACGTTGCCTGGAAAGACGCGCTCCGCCGGCAGTCTGCACCCGATGTATCTGGTTCAGGATCAGCTTCTCTCTATCTTCACCGGCATGGGCTTTGAGGTGGTGGAGGGGCCGGAGGTGGAGTTTGACCATTACAACTTTGAGCTGCTCAACCTGCCCAAGAATCACCCGGCCCGGGATGCGCAGGACACTTTCTACATCGACGATGAGATCGTACTGCGCACCCATACTTCGCCGGTACAGGCTCGCGTAATGACCACGCGGAAGCCGCCGATCCGCATCGTGTGCCCCGGGCGCGTGTACCGCGTGGACGAGTGCGACGCCACCCATTCGCCGGTGTTCCATCAGTTGGAAGGCCTGGTGGTGGCTGAGGGCATTTCAATGGGCGACCTGAAGGGCACGTTGGACCTGTTCGCCCGAAAACTGTACGGCGAGAACATCCGCACCCGCTTCCGCCCCTCCTTCTTCCCGTTCACGGAGCCGTCCGCGGAGTTTGACGTCAGCTGCGCGGCCTGCGGCGGCGCGGGCTGCCGCATCTGCAAGGGCAGCGGCTGGATTGAGGTACTGGGCTGCGGTATGGTCAACCCGAAGGTGCTGGACATGTGCGGCATCGACTCCAGGCGCTACACGGGCTTTGCGTTCGGTATGGGCATCGAACGATTGACCATCCTCAAGTACAACGTGCCCGATATGCGCTATTTCTATGAAAATGACCTGCGCTTCCTGGCGCAGTTCCGGTAAAGGGGGCCGCCTGATATGAAAGTACCGATGAGCTGGCTGCGCGAATACGTCGATGTCAAGCCCGACGTGAAAGAATACGCCAAGCGCATGGTGATGGCGGGAACGGGCGTCGAAGGCATTTCAAACACCGGCTCGGAGTTTGAGGGCGTGGTGGTCGGGCGGGTTCTGACCTGCGAGGACCACCCCAATTCCGACCATCTGCATGTGTGTACAGTGGATGTGGGACGCGACGCGCCGCTTCAGATCGTGTGCGGCGCGCCCAACGTGCGGGCAGGCCAGTTGGTGCCTGTGGCGCTGGAAGGCGCGCGTCTGCCCGGCATCACCATAAAAAAGGGCAAGCTTCGGGGCGTAGAATCCCACGGCATGATCTGTTCCGGTCCGGAATTGAATATTTCCACCGGTCTTTACCCGCATGTTGGCGATGAGGGTATTCTGGTCATTACCGACGAAGTCTCGCCCGGCGTATGCGTCAAGGGCGTTCTGGGTGTGGGCGACGACGTGTTGGATTTTGAAATTCTGGCCAACCGTCCCGACTGCCTGAGCATCTGGGGCATTGCGCGGGAGAGCGCGGCGGTTCTGGACGAATACTGCGTGATGCCGGAGATCGAGGTCTTTGATACGGGGGATTCTATCGAGAAGTACGCGTCGGTGGAGGTGCGGGACGAAGCGCTCTGCCCCCGCTACTGCGCCCGCGTGGTCGCAAACGTCAAGATCGCCCCGTCGCCCCTGTGGATGCGCGCCTATCTGCACGCGGCGGGCGTCCGTCCCATCAACAACATCGTGGACATCACCAAC
>CALGYL010000233.1 GCA_937934775.1 uncultured Clostridia bacterium | reverse complement strand
GTATTTGCGCCTTCCAGCGTCACAAGTACCCCGCCGCCTGAGTTCCATGTAGAATAGAGCGGAATGCCTTTTTCCGCCAGCAGCTTGACGATGCGCGGATCGGGCAACTCCGGACGCGCCTCAGAATCGGTGGAAACCACCGCGATGCGGGGCTTCGCGGCGTCAATCAGAAGGCTGCTGGTGGCGTCGCTATTGCCATGATGGGCGATCTTGATCAGGTCGCACTGGAGCGAGCGTCCGCTTTGGAGCAGTTCCTCTTCCTCGTCAAACTTCATATCCCCGGTCAAAAGTGCCTGGCTGCCGGATGCTTTCAACATGAGAACCAACGAATTGTTGTCGTCGTCTTTGTCGCGGGTTAGCGGCCCCAGCACGGTGAAGAAGCCGACCGTACTGCCCGCCGGCAGGTATTCCGCCCGCTGCCCCCGGATCTGAGCCGCCTCGTCCGCAGGGTGCCCCGTCTCGCCGTCGTCCGCATAGAGATCCGAGGCGTACCAGGCGGAAACCTCCACATCGCTCCGGGCCAGTTCTTTCAGGCCGCCGGAATGGTCCTTGTCTCCATGGGTCAGAAACACCCCGTCCAGCTTGCTGACGCCGTAGAAGCTCAGCGCCGCGGACACCTGATCCCAGGCATCCTTAGGCCCGGCGTCGACCAGATAATTCCGGTCCCCTGCCATGACCAGCGCCGCGTCGCCTTTGCCCACGTCGATGAACAGGATGCGCGCGTCCTCCGCGGGCGCCGATGCGCAGCCCGCGAGCAGACACAGCCCCGCAACCCACAGGAGCAGCCTTTTCACGCGCCGTAACCGTTCGGGTTCAAGGTCTGCCATCGCCAGGAATCGCGGCACATTTCCTCCAGAGATTTTTCCGCGCGCCAGCCCAGCAGTTTTTCTGCCTTGGCCGGGTTTGCGAAGAATCCGGCCACATCACCGGGACGGCGGGGTCCAAAACCATAATCAACCTTGAGATCGTTTGCGCGCGCGAAGGCCTCCAGAATCTGCACCACGCTGTAGCCTTCGCCGGTGCCCAGATTGATCGCCTCAGCGCCATGCATTCCTTCCAGGTATTTGAGCGCCGCGATGTGGCCCTTGGCCAGGTCCACCACGTGGATGTAGTCCCGGATGCAGGTTCCGTCCTGGGTAGGCCAGTCGTTTCCGTAGACCTTGATGCCGCCTGAAATCTTCCCGACCAGCGTTTGCATGACCCTTGGAATCAGGTTGTTGGGAATTCCGTTGGGGTCCTCCCCGATACGTCCGCTTTCATGGGCGCCGACGGGGTTGAAATAGCGAAGAAGGATGATGGACCAATTGGCGTCGGCGACGCTGAGGCTTTTGAGCATCTGCTCGATCATATACTTTGTCCAGCCGTAAGGATTGGAACAGCCGCCGGTGGGCGCGTCTTCCTCCAGCGCGCACACGGCGTCCGGCGTGGAATACACCGTGGCCGAAGAACTGAATACCAGTTTTTTTACGCCATACGCATTCATAACCTCGAGCAGTGTCAATGTGGCATCCAGATTGTTGCGATAATATGCCAGAGGCTTGGCGACCGACTCGCCCACCGCTTTGAGACCTGCAAAATGGATCACCGCGTCGATCTTGTGCTCCGAAAAAATGTGCTCAAGCGCCGCCTTGTCGCAAAGATCCGCGTTATAAACCGGGAAATCCGTCCCGGTCAGCGCCTTGACCCGGTCCATCGCTTCCGGGCAACTGTTGACATAGTTGTCCGCCACAACGGCCTGATGCCCCGCCCCGATCAGTTCCACGCAGGTGTGCGCGCCGATATATCCCGCGCCGCCGGTCAGTAAAACCTTCATTTCATCGCCTCCCATGTTATTATAAACCGCCTGTGGAGCGAGTTCAACGGAAGTTTTGCAAAAAATGAATACCCCCGCGCTTCTTGTGAAGCACGGGGGTATTGGGTGTTCCTGTCAGACCAATTAGGCAGCGGTGGTCGCTTCGGCAGCCGGAGTCGCCTCGGCGGCGGGAGCCTCGGTCGCGGCGGGCGCTTCAGCAGCGGGCGCCTCGGTCGCGGCAGCGGGCGCTTCAGTCACGGCAGCCTCAGTCGCGGCGGGAGCAGCGGTCGGGGCGGGCGCGGACTGCGTGCAGCCAGCAAGCACGGCAACCAGAGCCAGAACCATCATAAGAACCAATGCCTTTTTCATGGAAAGTCTCCTCCTTCAAGTTCGCACTGGATTTTGAAGCACGCAGTTATGATATACCCGAAGTCCTCGCCTTACATGCATGAATCGGTAGCAACTTGGTTAATTTATCGCAAACTCCGGATCCATAAGCCGCTTTCCGCGTCGCTGGGCATACGCCAATCGCCCCTTGGTGACAGCGTCACAGATCCTACTTTGGGCCCGTCCGGAATGCAGGACCGCTTAAACTGATTCTGGAAAAAGCGCTTCAGGAAAACCCGCAGCCACTTCTCGATGGTTGCCTCGTCGTACACATCCCGGAACGCGATTTTGGCAAGCCGCAGAATTTTTGAGGGCTTTTCCATCCTTCGCAGCAGATGGTACAGGAAGAAGTCGTGCAATTCGTAAGGCCCCACAATGTCCTCGGTCTTCTGGGAAATTTCGCCGTCCACCGGCGGCAGAAGTTCCGGGCTGACGGGCGTATCCAGCACGTCCCGAAGCGCCTCGGCCAGTTCTTTGTTATCCGCCTGATCGGACGCGTAGCGGACCAGATGCCTTACCAGCGTCTTGGGCACCGACATGTTGACGCCGTACATCGACATGTGGTCGCCGTTGTAGGTGGCCCAGCCCAGCGCCAGCTCACTCAGGTCGCCGGTACCGATCACAATGCCGTTCAGCTTGTTGGACAGGTCCATCAGCACCTGCGTGCGCTCCCGGGCCTGCGCGTTTTCATAGGTAACGTCATGGATTGACTCGTCGTGTCCGATATCCTCCAGATGCTGCCGGACGGACTTTGTGATGTCCACCTCAATCAGCTTTGCGCCAAAGCCTCTGGCCAGTTTGAGCGCGTTGTCGTGGGTGCGTTTGGTCGTCCCAAAGCAGGGCATTGTGACGGCTGCGAGCCCGTCCAGCGGAAGCCCCAGTTTGCGAAACGCCCGGGCCGCGACGATCAGCGCCAGCGTGGAATCAAGCCCACCGGATACGCCCACCACGGCCGACCTGCAGCCGATGTGCCGGAGCCGCTGCGCAAGGCCGTTCACCTGAATCGCCAGAATCTGCTCGCAGCGCTGATCGCGCTCCACCTGATCGGAAGGCACGAAGGGCGCGGGGTCGACATAGCGGCGGATCGGCGTTTCCCGTACGGCGGTGACGAAGGGCACCTTCACGTGTGTATTCTCCCTCGCGCCAAACGTATTCATGCGCAGCCGCTCAGAAACCAGATACTGCAGATCCACCTCCGCCGTCGTCAGCCCTGGCTCGTACATTTTTGACTGGGCCAGCAGCACGCCATTTTCCGCGATCAGGTTGTGTCCGGCGTACACCATGTCGGTGGAGGACTCGCCCTGCCCCGCGTCGGCGTACAGATATGCCGCGATCAGCCGCGCGGACTGGCTCTTTATAAGCAGTTCCCGGTAGGCGGCTTTGCCGATGGTTTCGTCGCTGGCGGACGGATTGCAGATGACCGTTGCCCCGGCCAGCGCGTGACCGGTCGAGGGCGTGTCGGGCACCCATAGGTCTTCGCACACCTCCACGCCCACCTTCAGTTCCGGCACGTCCTCGCAGGCAAACAGAAGATCGCCGCCGAAGGGCACATCCCAGCCCAGAATGCGCAGGGGCCGCGCCTCGCGGGGACCCTGCGCAAAGTGGCGCAGTTCGTAAAACTCTCCGTAGTTGGGCGGGTTCCGCTTGGGTACGACGCCCAATATGCGCCCGTCCTTGACCACCGCCGCCACGTTGTACAGCCGGCCATCCACCTCCATCGGCAGACCCACGACAGTTAGCAGATCCAGGTCGCGGCTGAAATCCGAGATGCCTTTCAAAGCCTCCAGCGCGCCTTCGCGGAGAGCTTTCTGTAAAAACAGATCGCCCGCCGTGTAGCCCGTCAGGCACAGTTCCGGCAGCGTTAATACCTTCGCGCCAACTTCCGCGGCTTCTCGCATCAGGGCGATGGCCGCGTTCATATTTCCTGCCGTATCTCCTACCCGGATCGCGGGCGTTCCCACCGCCATCCGAACAAACCCGTCCAGCATCCAGCTCATTCCTTTTCAAGGTTTTTTCTTATTATATCGTATGCCCGGGAAAATCACAAATCATAATCAGGTTCACGTTCCACAAAATTGCGCGCATGTTTGAATTTGTCCGCGATCCTATGCTATAATGTACAGAAAGGCTCGCCTTTGGAGGTGAACCGTATGGATCGTTTGGCAGAGCTCGAACAGGAGCGCGCCTATACCGCGCGCGTACAGCAGCTTCTCTATGCCGTCATTCAAACGTCGCGGGATTTTACAAAGTTTCACGATCAGTCCATCCGGGACATGATGTCCGACGCCTGGGAAGAACTGCGCCTGAAGCCTACGGCGCTCTCTCCCCAGGATCTGGAACAGCTGTCCACCGAGATCGACCGGTACTTGGTGCGCAAAAATTTCTCTGAAGAGGTCGCGCGCCGCTATGAGCGCATGCTGCTCAGCCCTTTCTTTGCGCGGATCGACTTCAGCGAGCGCGACGAAAGTGTGCCGGATAGAATTGTCATCGGCCTGTACAGCCTAAAAAACGAGCAGGGCGAACTGATGGTGCATGATTGGCGCGCACCGATCTGC
Organism: uncultured Clostridia bacterium; assembly: GCA_937934775.1. Classification (GTDB taxonomy): domain Bacteria; phylum Bacillota; class Clostridia; order Christensenellales; family Aristaeellaceae; genus JAEZHK01. Next base: position 41,915 of record CALGYL010000233.1, on the reverse strand, counting down.
GGCCTATATTATGACGCGCAGCCGGGCGGAGTAACCTATCGCGCGCCCGACGGCGTGATTTCCGGGCGGATGACGCTCAAGCGCCAGTACCGCATGGAAAACGGTCGGCTCAAGTATTACGTGGATACCGACGTCTCCATCGACGATGAGATGCTTCTGGACATCCTCTCCCAGGCGACTTCCCACCACATGCGTAACATTGTCTCCACCATTCAGCACGAGCAGAATTTGGCCATTCGACACGAGCACGCGCGGGTTCTGTCGGTGACGGGTGGCGCGGGTTCGGGAAAAACCAGTGTTGCGATGCACCGGGCGGCCTATCTCATGTACCATCACCGGGATCAGCTGGACGCCAGCCACATCGCCGTGCTGTCGCCGAGCAGCGCGTTTAGTGAATACATCTCCACGGTGCTGCCCGACCTGGGCGAGGATAACGCACAGGCGGTGACGCTGCATGGGCTGCTCTCCACGGTGATCGGGCGGACAGTGGAGCCGTCCATCCGACTGATCGAGCGGCTGATTGACGATAACGACCCGCTGCGCCGCCAGAGTGTGCGCTATAAATCCGATGGCAAATTCTGCGATACACTCTCGGCCTACGCGCTTCGGTTTGAGGAAGACGGCGCGCATTTTCAAGACATCGGTCTTGAAAAACACCTGCTGATGTCCAAGGAAGACCTGGAGCAGCTTTACCGCATCGATTTCAATATGCTCACCCCGGCATTGAGACTCATCCGCATTCAGACGGTGCTGGAGAGCCGGATGGACGGCTGGGAAAAGGCGCTGGCCACCCAGTATGAGGACCGGCTTCTCAAGAGCTATCGCGGACGGGATCTGGAAATGGCCAAGCGCATGGCGGTCATGCAGCACCTGTCGCCCATACGTCAAAAGATCAGGCAGGCTCTGTCGGTCGATCCGCTCAAGATGCTTTCCGACGCGCTGTCGGGCGCGCCGAGGGAATTGCGGGAGGTCGCCCGAGAAAACGCGCAGGCGGGCGTCGTGTGGTGGGAGGATGCCCCTGCCATCGCCTGGCTGATGGTGCGTCTGGGTTTTACCGCCCCGGACAAGTCCATGCGCCACATCCTGATTGACGAAGCGCAGGATTATCCCGACATCGCACTCAGGTTCCTCTCCTGTTACTACCCCGCGGCGCAGGTAACGCTTTTGGGCGACGTCAATCAGCGCACCTGCCCCGGCATGCCGCCCTGCAATCCCAGGGCCTGGGGCACGGACTTTCAAGAACCGCGCACTCCGCTGGTTCGGCTGACGAAATCCTACCGTTCGACGCAGCCGATCACCAGACTTTGCAACGCGCTGCTGCCGGACGAACCCCACGCGGAGGAATTTGGCCGCGAAGGCGTGTTTCCCGCCATCGAACCCTTCGACCGCGCGAAACTGATCACGCTGGTGGAAGAATGGAAGACACAGGGCATGAAACACATCGCGGTGATTACCCGTTCGCAGGCCGAGGCGAGCAAGCTGTCCCGAGCGATCAAAAATTCCATTCTTCTGACCGGCGGTGACGACGACATGCTGCCTGAAGGCGGCGGTGTGGTGGTTTCGAGCTTCCACCTGATCAAGGGGCTGGAGTTTGACGCGGTGGCGGTGGTCTGGCCGGATGTGGAAGTGACCGACGGCGAACGCCGCAGGCTGTATACCGCCTGTTCCCGCGCGCTGCATCAGCTGCGTCTGATGTGCGACGACGCGCTCCGGCGCGACCTTGGGATCGTGCTATGACGACATACGAACTCGCGATCGTGGGCGGAGGCGCGTCGGGCCTTGCGGCGGCGGTGATGGCCAGGCGGCTGGGCGCAAGCACTGTCCTTCTGGAGCGCGGCGCGCGGGTTGGCAAAAAGCTGCTGGCTACCGGAAACGGCCGCTGCAACCTGACCAATACATCGGCCTCCCCCGCCGATTACTTTGGTGGCGTTCCGGTGATGGCGGGCGCGATGGCCGCGTTCCCGCCTGCGTCTGTAATGGATTTCTTTGAATCGCTGGGCATTTTATGCCTTAAAACGCGAGGAGCGCGCGTGTTTCCACTGTGTGACCAGGCCTCGGCGGTGCTGGACGCGCTGCGCTACGCCGTTTCGGAATCAGGTGGCGAAATTCTCTGCGGGTTTGAAGCCGTCAGGATCGAGAAAAAAGATGTTTTCCGGATTGCTTCAGCGGACGGGCGGCAGGTGGCAGCCAGGCGTGTGATCCTGGCAACCGGCGGCCCCGCGTCCCCTTCCGTAGGCGGCACCGACGCGGGCTTTGCACTGTTCCGCCAGATGAATCACAGGATCACAAGGCTTCTTCCCGCGCTCACCCAACTGGAAACGATGGTGGAGCCCATCCGCGCGCTGAAGGGCATCCGGATAGACGGCGGCATCTCGCTTTTTGTGAATGGGAAGCCCGTTTCGTCCGATTCGGGCGATATTCTGTTCACGGAATATGGATTGTCCGGCACGGCGGTGATGGCGGTTTCGAGGTTCGCGGCCATCGCGCTTGCCGAGGGTCATCGCGTCGAAGCGTCGGTATCCGCGTTGGAAAGGCCCGGGGAAGCCGTGATGCGGCTTGTGAAATCCCGTGCGGCGTCCATGCCTCGCCGAACGCTGGAGGATTTTCTGACCGGCGTCGCCAACAAGCGTCTGGGACAGACGCTCATGAAGGCCGCAGGCGCGCTGCCGCTGACGAGGGAAGCCGGGACGCTGACGGACGCGGAAATCCGCGAAATTGCCCGGCGGTTGGTTGACTTCCGGCTGACGGTCACCGGCACCCGCGGCTTCTCCAGTGCGCAGGTCACGGCGGGCGGCGTCGACGCGGGCGAGTTTTCCCCCGATACATTGGAATCCCACCGCGTTCCGGGCCTGTACGCCTCAGGCGAAGCGCTGGATGTGGACGGACCCTGCGGCGGCTACAACCTGCAGTGGGCCTGGGCTTCCGGACTGTTTGCCGCGCAGAACGCCGCAAAATGCTGAAAGGATCAATATGCTTCGCATTGCCAATCTGAAAGCGCCGCTGGGCTTTGGGGATCTCAAGATCTTCGCTACGGACGCTTTGAAAATCCCGCAAAATGCCGTGCTGGACGCGCGGCTTCATAAAAAATCCGTGGACGCACGCGACAAAAGCGACGTGCACTTTGTTCTTTCATTGGATGTTGAATTTGCGCCCGGCTTCCGCTTTGACGAGCGCCGCCTGCCAAGAGGCGCATCCGCCGCAAAACCGGAACAGAGCGCATACCGGCCGCCTGACATATCCTCCCTGTCCGGACGGCCGATGGTGGTCGGTCTTGGCCCTGCGGGGCTTTTTGCCGCGCTGACGCTGGCTCGGGCCGGAGCCAAACCCATCGTCCTTGAGCGCGGCCGTCCCGTCGATCTGCGCGCCCGGGATGTGAACGCCTTCTGGAAGGACGGCACGCTGAATCCCTCTTCCAATGTACAGTTTGGCGAGGGCGGCGCGGGCGCGTTCTCAGACGGCAAGCTGACCACCGGCATCTCCGACCCTCGCTGCGGCTTTGTGCTCAAAACACTGTACGAACATGGCGCGCCGGAAGAGATCCTGTATCTCGCCAAGCCGCACATCGGAACCGACAGGCTGCCCAAGGTGGTGCAGTCCATCCGCGAGGAAATCGTGCGGCTGGGCGGCGAGGTGCTGTTTGAGACGCGGCTGGTTTCGCTGATAACGGAAGATGGACGCCTTGCCGCGGCCCGGATCGAGCAGGACGGCGAAGCGCGGGAGCTTCCGGCCCAAAATGTCGTCCTTGCGGTCGGCCACAGCGCTAGGGATACCTTTGAATCGCTTTACGCCTCCGGCGTTCCGATGCGCAGCAAACCCTTCTCCATCGGCGCGCGCATCGAGCAAACGCAAAAGCTGATCGACCGCGCGCAGTACGGATCGTCCGCGGGGCATCCCGACCTGGGCGCGGCGGACTACAAATTGAACGCGCGCCTGCCCGGCGGGCGGGGCGTGTACACGTTTTGCATGTGCCCGGGCGGCCTCGTGGTGGCGGCGGCCAGCGAGCCGGGCCGGGTGGTCACCAATGGCATGAGCCGCTTTGCGCGGGATGGCCAAAATGCCAACAGCGCGCTGCTGGTGGATGTCCGGCCCGAGGACTATGGCGGCGGCGTGCTGGACGGCGTCGAATTTCAACGCCGGTGGGAGCGCGCCGCGTTTGAAGCGGGCGGCGGCGACTACCGAGCGCCCGCGCAGCTGGCGGGTGATTTTTTAAAAGGCGTTCCCTCCAGCGAAGCACGCTCTGTGGAACCCACCTACAAACCCGGCGTACGCTTCGGGTCGCTCGCATCCTGTCTGCCTGACTTTGCGGTCAACGGCATGAAAGAAGCGCTGGTCCTGATGGACAAGCGCCTGAACGGCTTCGCGCATCCCGACGCGGTGCTGACCGGCGTGGAAACCCGCTCCTCTTCCCCGCTCTGCATCCTGCGGGGCGAAGGGCTGATGTCGGAAATCGCCGGGCTATACCCCTGCGGAGAGGGCGCGGGCTACGCGGGCGGCATCATGTCCGCCGCGGTGGATGGGGTCAAGTGCGCGGAAGCGCTTTTGGCGCGTGCTGCGCCATAAACACCTGTCACATAGGCGCTTTTCGGCAGAGCGCCGGAGACAAACGCAGCATGGGTCCGTGTACACTCCAGTCGTTCCTTGCCCGTCACATGTCAAAATGTTTCAGAATCGCCTTCACCGTCTCCTCCGGCGTCTGGTTGGAAGTATCCAGCCAGAAGCCGATCCGGGGTGTCTCCCGAAGAAAAGCGTTATACAAGGCTTCCACCGGGAAGCCGGAATAGCCTGTCTTCCCTCGCTGCGCCTCCCGCTGCTTGACCGCATCCACACTCGGACAGAGTACGACGATACGGAGTTTGCAGCCTGTGAATCGCTCCGCCATGCGGGGCAGTTCCTGCCCGTAGTAGTTGTCCTGCAATACGACAGTAAAGCCGTTTTCGTAATACGTTCTTGCCGCGTCCGCGGCAAGTCGGTAGCGAAGATGCAATTGCCGGACGGCTTCTTCCGATGGCGTTTCGCACATCTCTTCCCGACCAGAGACGATCATCTTCCGAAACACATCCCCGCGCAGGTGGACGCCCTTCTCCAATTTCGCGGCCAGAAGCTCCGCGACCGTCGATTTACCGGACGCCATGACGCCCGTCATCAAGTAGATCGCCTTTTCCAGACAGAACACCCCTTCGCACACAACGCTCAGCGCAAGGCTTCTTCCAAATGGCCAAACCGCCTCAGGCAGCCGACGTATTCGGCAACGCAATAGAAGTTTTTTAGTTCCGCCTCATCCAGACCCCGGAAGGCGTAGAGCGCATCCCACAGAAGGCTGCTTCCCTCGACATGGAAGTACGCCGTATGGCGTTCAACGCCTACGAAGATGGGGATTCCCTGGAATGTCTCGTCCTGCTTCTCATACAGAACGCGGCCCGCGCCCTCGTTTTCAACAATGAAAGCCTCAGCCTCCGGCGAAACGCCTTCCGGCAGCCTGTGCTCAAGCCGCTCCAGTTCCAATGCGTTTCCGATGACGACTTCGCGCGCCCGTTCGTCCTCAATCGGATTCAGCGGGTAGTTCGCCTTCAGGTATGCGAGGACCTCCGCCCCCGTCTTCCGGTTTGGGCGCAGCCTGTCCCTGTACTCGATCCATGTGCGTTTCCAGAGCGCGATCAAGGGCCGCGTCGCTTTTCGCGTCAGCACGGTGGTCTCCTCATTCCCGCGTTAAAATGTGTTCTACGCAATCCTTTAGGTCCTGCAGCTTCTCCCCGAAGAAGGCTGGGTACGCCGCATGGTCTTTGTATGTCGCAACCGGCAGCCACACCGCCTGCTCCAAAGGGACGCCCAGCTCCGGGGTCGCTGGTTGAAAAACCTTGATTCCCCGGGGTTTCATAAGAAAGTACAAGGCAACCTCATGGCAGAGAATCGCCTCGCCCATCACGGCATCCTTTCCCGGAAAGAAATTTTCATGGATAAACTGAAGCCGGTCAATCTCATACTGGACGCCTGTTTCCTCAAACGCTTCCCGCACCGCGGCCTCTCGTGCGCTTTCACCCAGCTTTACCGCGCCGCCGACAGAATAATAGTAAGGGTCTGTTATGTTCTTGATCATCAATACGCAGTCGTCTTCCAGGATGATGGCGCCGGCCCTGTACCGAAACCAACCCCGCGCGTCCGAAAACGCGCAATCCGATTGTATCAAAGGTTATCACCTTCCGCATCATCATTCCCTGAGCCCTCCGATCGCTTGGCCATCAGGAATTGAGCCTTGACAGGAGTTCTTCCAACTTCACGGCATATAGCCCCGGGTATTCCGCGTCACATCCGGTCAGCGCGCCGGGAACACAGATGCCCACAGCCTTCATGCCGCCCGCTTTGGCCGCCTCGATGCCTGCCTGCGCGTCCTCAAACACAACGCAGACAGATGGATCCAGGTCAAGCATGCCGGCAGCGGTCAGAAACACCTCAGGATCGGGTTTGGCGCGGGAGACCACCGTGCCGTCCGACACCGCGTCAAACAGCGGCCCAAGGCCCGTACGGGCAAGCACCAGCTGGCAGTTCTTGCTGGCCGAGCCGATGGCACACTTGAGCCCCGCCTTTCGGCACTGCTGAACAAAGTCCACCGCGCCGGGCAGTACGTCCTCCGGCGTCATCTTTTCCACATACTCGATATACCAGCCGTTTTTCTGATCCGTCAGCGTTTCAAACGCCTTCGGCGATAGCTCCGCACCCGTCCACTGGCAGAGCAGCTTCATACAGGCGACGCGGTTGACGCCCTTAAACCGCTCATTGCGCTCCGGTGTCAGCTCAAAATCAAACGCCTCCAGCGCCAGCCGCTTCCAGGCCAGGTAGTGAAACCGGGCGGTATCCACCAGCACGCCGTCCAAATCGAAGAGAAACCCTTTGATCGCGCTCATTTCACCTTCTCCAGCCCGCGGGCGGCCTCGCCTTCCAGCAGGATCTTTTCGTTGTAGAGCGTAAGCTCCACGGGGTCTCCGCTCACCAGTTTCAGTCTGACGCCATTTTTCGCCACATCGATTTCGATCACGCGGCCCCGGTAGCGCAGCTTGAAACCAAAGCCCGTCCACTCCGGCGGCAGCACGGGCTTGAACAAAAGCCCGTCCACGGTGCGAAGGCCCGCAAAGCCCCGGGAGAGCGCCAGATAACTTCCCGCCATTGAGGTGATGTGGCAGCCATCCTGGGTATCGTTGTTGAGGTTGTCCAGATCGAGCCGGGCAGTTCGGTGATACATCTCCACCGCCTTGTCGATGTAGCCGATTTCCGCTGCCAGGATCGCGTGGACGCAGGGCGACAGGCTGGACTCGTGCACGGTCATCGGTTCGTAGAAGTCAAAATTGCGCTTCTTGGTCTCCACATCGTACAGATGCCCCAGCGCGTACAGCCCCTGCAGCGTATCCGCCTGTTTAATGAAACAGGAGCGCAGGATCCTATCCCAGGACCAGTGCTGGTTGATGGGCCGGTCGGCGGGATCGATGCTTGCGGCGGGCATCAGATCCTTGTCCAGGAACGTGTCATGGGCGACAAACACGCCCAGTTCCTTGTCCTCCGGCAGGTACATCCCGGCCGCGATCTTTTCGAAGTTCTTAAGTTCCGCCTGTGTCAGGTTCAGTTCCGACCAGCGGGATTTGGCGGCTTTCGCCGTCTCGCAGGCATAATTCAGGCACCAGGCGGCCATGCGGTTGGTGTACCAGTTGTTGTTCACGTTGTTCTCGTATTCGTTGGGGCCGGTGACGCCGTGAATCATGTACTTCCCTGTGCGCTTGGAGAAATGCACGCGGGACGCCCAAAAGCGCGCGATGGCCAGGATTACGTCAAAGCCGTAATCCCGCACATATGCCTTGTCTCCGGTATAGGCCTCATACTGGAAAATCGCATGGGCGATGGCGGCGTTCCGGTGGAGTTCCTCAAAGGTAATCTCCCACTCGTTGTGACACTCAATGCCGTTAAAAGTGACCATCGGGTACAGCGCGCCCTGCAGGCCCTGCTGCCTGGCGTTGTGGAACGCGCCCTCCAGCTGCTTGTAGCGGTAGATCAGCAGGTTTTTCGCGACTTCCTCCGGCGCGATGGACAGGTACATCGGCAGGCAGTAGGCCTCGGTATCCCAGTAGGTCGCGCCGCCGTATTTTTCGCCGGTGAAGCCCTTGGGGCCAATGTTGAGTCTGGCGTCGGAACCGTCGTAGGTGCAGAACAGCTGAAAGATGTTGAAGCGGATGCCCTGCTGGGCCGCGTCGTCTCCGGTGATGGTCACATCCGCGCCGTCCCAGCGCTCACGCCAGGCGGCGGCGTGCTCCTTGTACAATACCGGGTAGCCCTTGGCCCGCGCGGCGGTCAGCGCAGCCAGCGCGCGCTTTTTCAGCTCCGGTTCTTCCATGTCGCGGGTGGTCGTCAACGCGACCAGCTTTTCCAGCTCCGCGCTGCGGCCGGTCAAGACGCGCTTGCTAAGCCGCATGCCCGCGTAGCCGGGCTTCATTTCCCATTTGGTGATGGTCGCGCCCGCGAACTGGGTGTGCATCGCGGCGCAGGCGGTGAATCGAGGCACGTCAAAGGGATTATCACGGGTCTTGACGGCCACATAGCCGCAATCCTCCGCCTGTCCCTGTTCCAGCATGTCCCAGAAAATCTCTTCGTAATTGGCGTCCTCGTTGCGGACGTTGCCGTCCAGATAGGCGGTCATCGCAACATCCGCGGAGAAGGATGGCGTCAGACGGTAGCGGATGGCGAGGATGCGCCGGTCCACGATCGACAAGAAGCGCTCGCACTCCAGGCGTAGTTCGCCCTTCGGGTGCTTGAGAACCACCCTGCGGCGCAGCGCGCCGGTTTCCATATCCAGCTCCCGCTCAAAGTCCAGTATGGGCAGCTTGGCTAGGTCGAGTTCGACGCCGTCCACGACGACATCGATTCCGATCATGTTGATGGCGTTGATCACTTTACCAAAGTACTTCGGATAACCGTTTTTCCACCAGCCGACGCGGGTCTTGTCCGGAAACCACACGCCGCCGAGGTATGTGCCCCGGTGGCTGTCCCCCGAGTATTTCTCCTCAAAATTGCCGCGCATGCCCATCGAGCCGTTGCCGATGGATGTCAGCGATTCTGACAGGCGCATATTCTCCGGATGGAACCCGCGTTCAATCAGTTTCCAGGGATCAATTTCGAAAAGCGGCATAAGCGCCCTCCCCCTACGTTTCGTTCCAGCATTTTACATTATTTTATCACGTGGCGGCGATTTGTTCAACCGCCCGAAGCGTCCGCTCCACATCTTCCCGCGTATTGGCCCAGCCGAAAGAGAAGCGCACCGCTCCGGCAGGATGACTTTGAAGCGCCCGGTGCGCCGCCGGGGAACAGTGGAGCCCGCAACGAGTCATGATGCCAAACTGCTGTTCCAGTCTCAGCGCCGCTGAAGCATTGTCCACATTCAGAAACGCCAATGAAACCACCGCCACACGGGTTTCTGCGTCGAATCCGCCCAGAACGCGGATGCCGCGAATCTGGCGCAAACCGCCCAAAAACCCCGCGCACAGCGCCCTGTCGTGCTTAAAGACATCCGCCCGGTGGGGCGCGAGGAAGGCAAGCGCGGCGTCCAGACCGTAAATGCCCGGAATGTTGGCGGTGCCGGGTTCGAGCTTGTCGGGCAGAAATTCCGGCTGCGTCAGACTGTCTGAAAGGCTGCCGGTTCCGCCCGCGACGACGGGCCGGAGCGCCTGCGCGAAATCGCGGCGAACCAGCAGCGCGCCGATGCCTTCCGGCCCCAGAAGGCCCTTGTGGCCGGGGATCGCGAAGGCATCCGCGGGGATATCCGAAAGATCCAAATGGCCCGCTGTCTGTGAAACATCCAGGAGAAACCGGACGCCCCGGTCCGCGCAGATTTTTCCGATTTCGCGGGCAGGCAAGATGATGCCGGAGACGTTGGACGCATGGTTCATCACCACCAGCCGGGTTCTTGGCCGAATGCGACGGGCGACGTCATCCGGATCTGTGAGCCCGTTCGCATCGCACGGTACAGCCTCGACTTCGGCGTCCTCGATCAGTCTCAGAGGCCTTTGGACCGCGTTGTGCTCCAGCGAAGAAACGAGCACATGATCCCCTGGCCGCACAAAGCCCAGAATCGCCATGTTGAGTGACCAAGTCGCACCGGGCGTCAGAACACAGCACGCGGGGTCAGTCATCCCGGTTAAAATGCACAGCGCCTCACGAACCGAAAGCGCCTTCAGTGCGTTCTTCGTCGCGGCCGCATAGGTACCGCGCCCCATGCTGCCGCCCATCTCCTGAATGCAGCGGATCGTTTCCCGCGCAACGCCCGGCGCCTTCGGAAATGCCGTCGCCGCATTGTCTAGATAGATCACTTGCGCAATCGTTCTCCTCATGATAGAATAACGGGGATTACTTCTATTATAACATATGGGAGCGGATCAAATGAAGAAGAACTTGCCGGTAATCCTGACGGGCGTGGTGATTGGCTTTGCGGCCCTGCTTCTGACGGCACTCGGCAACCCCGGCAACATGGGCTTTTGCATCGCGTGTTTCCTCCGGGATACGGCTGGCGCGCTTGGTCTGCATTCGGCGGGTACGGTACAGGCAATTCGCACCGAAATCACCGGCATTGTGCTGGGCGCGCTTCTCATCTCTCTATTCAAAAAGGAATTTAAACCGCGCGGCGGTTCCGCGCCCTTTACGCGCTTTCTGCTGGGGTTCATTGTCATGGTGGGCGCGCTGATGTTCCTGGGCTGCCCGCTCCGGATGCTCCTTCGAATCGGGGGTGGGGATCTGAACGCGGTTACCGGCCTTCTGGGGTTCGCATCCGGCATCGCCGTCGGCGTGGTTGTTCTGAACAAGGGCTTTTCGCTGCGCCGCGCGTATCCGCAGAGCGCGTCGGAAGGCTGGGCGTTCCCAGTTTCAATGGCACTGCTTGTGATCGCGTCGCTCGTGTTTCCGGCGCTTTTCAAGCTGTCAACGGAAGGCCCGGGCTCCATGCGCGCGCCGGTCATCATGGCGCTTGCCGCCGGGCTGATTGTCGGGGTGATGGCGCAGCGCAGCCGTCTATGTACCATGGGCGGCATTCGGGACGCGATTCTGTTTCGTGATTTCCACATGCTGTGGGGCGCGGTGGCCATCATCGTAACGGTGGTTTTGGGCAACCTGATCCTGGGCAAATTCCATCTGGGCTTTGATGGCCAGCCCATCACCCACACGGACGGCGTATGGAATTTCCTTGGCATGGCGCTTGCCGGATGGGGCAGCGTTCTGCTGGGCGGCTGCCCGATGCGGCAGCTGATCCTGGCGGGCGAAGGCAATTCCGACAGCGCGGTCACGGTGGCGGGCCTTGTAACCGGCGCAGCGATCTGCCACAATTTCGGCCTGGCCGCGTCGCCCAAGGGTCCCACCGTCAACGGACAGATCGCGGTAGCGATTGGCTTTGTCATGCTGGCGGCCATCACCTGGTTCAATCTTCAAAAGGAGGCCAAGTAAAATGGATCTCAAAGAAGTCGACGCCCGCGGACGCGCCTGTCCCGAGCCGGTGGTCATGACCAAGAACGCGGTGGAGCAGAACCCAGACGGCGTCAGCGTGCTGGTGGACAACATCTGCGCCGTGGAGAACGTGTCCCGCTTCGCGAAAAATGCAGGTTTTACCGTCCAAAAATCACAGGACGGGCCGGACTACCGGCTGGACCTTTTCAGGCAGTGACCCAGTACGTCGCCACGTTTCACACACATTTTGCCGCGCTGTGCACCCACCGCGCGCTGACCGGCGCGGGCGTTTCGGCGACGCTCGCGCCGGTTCCTCGCGCGCTCTCGTCCAGCTGTGGCACCTGCGTGATGTACGCGGCGGATGACCCGCGCCTTGCCCTGATGCATCAGGACTGCGAGCAGGTGGCTATCGAACGCGCGGACGGCGTCTACCAGAAGGTGGCTTTGCTGTGAGGCTCTCAGAGGCACTGTGTATTCCCCGGGGTATCACCGCCTTTGTGGGCGGCGGCGGCAAGACGACGGCCATCGAGCGACTCGCGATGGAATTGTCCGAATCCTGCCGCGTGCTGGTTGCGACCACTACGCGCATCTACCCGCCGGATCTTCCGACTTTGATCGATCCGGATCCGGACGCGCTGCGCGCTGCGTTTCTATGCCATCCGATCGTCGCGGTCGGAAGTCTTCAAGGCCCCAAGCTGGGTCCGCCGGAGAACCTGTCCTCTTTATATGCCTTGAGCGATTATGCGCTGATCGAAACCGACGGCGCGCGGAGACTCCCGCTGAAGGCGCCCGCCGCGCACGAACCGGTGATCCCGGAGGGAACCCGATTGGTGGTGGCGGTGGCGGGCGTCGACGGCATTGGGCGGCCAGTATCCTCGGTTCACCGGCCGGAACTGTATGCGGCGCTGATCGGAAAGCCGATGGACGCGCTGATAACGCCCAAGGACGCTGCGCGTGTTTTATGCCATTCTGAAGGACAGAAAAAGGGGGTTCATTCCCCTTGGCAGGCGCTGATCAACAAGGCGGACAGCGCGGAACAGCGCGTGTTGGCGCGGGCCTGTGCGAAGGAAATCCCAGGCGGCGCGGTCATCGCTTCGCTTCTCTCGGATCCCATTTTTATTGAGTGCTGGAGGGATGGCGAATGCGCATCCTGATCAAGGGCGCGGGTGATCTGGCCACGGGCGTCGCGGTCAGGCTATACCGGGCGGGCTTTGACGTCGTGATGACCGACCTTCTCCACCCCACCGCCGTCCGGCGCACGGTCAGTTTCTGCGAAGCCATTCCGGATGGCGAAGCCGTGGTGGAGGGTATTCGCGCGCGGCGCGCGGAAGGCTGCGCGGAGACGCTTTCCATCCTCGCGGAGGGCGTCATCCCGGTTTTGGCGGATCCCGAGGCGCGCTGCCGCGAATCCATGAAGCCATTTGCCGTGGTGGACGCGATCCTGGCCAAGCGAAACACCGGCACATCCATTGCGGACGCGCCGGTAGTGGTGGCACTGGGGCCAGGCTTCACGGCGGGCGAAGACTGCCACGCAGTGGTGGAGACCATGCGCGGGCACGATCTGGGCCGCGTGCTATGCTCCGGTTCCGCCCGCCCCAATACCGGCGTCCCGGGCGAGATTGGCGGCTATACGGTGGAGCGGCTGCTGCGCGCCCCCGCCGACGGACTGTTCCAGCCGCTGGCCGCCATCGGGGATACGGTGAATGCGGGCGATGTGGTGGCAGAGGTTTCGGGCCTCCCGATGAAGGCGGAGATCGCGGGCGTCCTGCGCGGGCTTCTCCGGGTGGGGACGCCGGTACAATCCGGCATGAAGAGCGGCGATATTGACCCGCGCTGCAAAATTGAACACTGCTTCTCCGTCTCCGACAAGGCTCGCGCCATCGGCGGCGGCGTTCTGGAGGCTGTATTGATGCTGGGAGGGATCATCCATGGAAACTGATGTGAAGCTGACAAAGCTGGCCAAATGCGCCGGGTGCGGCGCCAAGGTTGGCGCGGGTGTGCTCGCGAAGCTCCTGGGCGGACTGAAAACCGTGCGGGATGAAAATCTTCTGGTCGGCTACGACAAGAGCGACGATGCGTCCGTCTACCGCGTGTCAGACGAACTGGCGCTGGTCAATACGGTGGATTTCTTTCCGCCCATCGTGGACGATCCCTACACCTTCGGCCGAATCGCGGCCACCAACGCGCTGTCCGACGTCTATGCCATGGGCGGTGAGCCGAAGCTTGCCCAGAATATTCTGGGCATTCCGCAGGAGATGCAGGGCGACGCGGTAAAAGAGATCCTTCGCGGCGGCTACGACGCAGCCTACGAGGCGGGCGCAATCATCACCGGCGGCCACAGCATACTGCTGACTGAGCCGATTTATGGTCTTGCGGTGACAGGATTCGTGCGGCCGGAGAAAATGCTGGCCAACAGCGGCGCGCGCCCGGGCGATGTGCTCATCCTGACAAAACCGCTGGGCGTCGGCACCGTGATGACCGGGCAGAAGGCGGGCCTCGCCTCCATGCATGCTGTCCAAAGGGCAATTGACCTGATGACCACGCTCAACCGCGCCGCGCGCGACGCGATGGTCGAATTCCAAGTGCATGCCTGCACCGACGTGACCGGCTTTTCGCTGATGGGACACGCGCTGGAGATGGCGCAGGGCTCCGGCGTGACGCTCTTGATTGACGCCGGCGCGGTCGATCTGCTTCCCGAGGCGCTGTCGCTCGCCCGCATGGGCGTGCTGCCCGAAGGAATGTACCGGAACCGCAGCTTTGCCGAGCCCCACATATCCTGCCCCGGCGTTCCGCTGGAAGTGATGGACATTTTGTTCGACCCGCAGACCTCCGGCGGCCTTCTGATTGCGGTTGATCCGGCCGACGCGGAAGGGCTGATGCATGCGCTGACCGGAAACGTCCCCTCCGCGCAACGAATCGGTCGGGCGACGGACAAGCGGGAGGCCTGGATTGAGGTAACCGTATAATACCAATCCAAAATATGAATTCCTCGTTGGCCTGAATCTTTTCGCGCAGAACTTTGTCGCTCTCCACTTTGGCGTAGCGCTGCATTTCACGCCAAAGGCGTATCCCGAAGGGTCGCCTCGTTCCAGTTCCTTGTTCTGCATTAAAAATCTTTCAGTCCTTTGGAGTAATTACTATTCTACTTGGTATAAACCACCGGCAGATTCAAACCGGATAAACGAACCGGCGGGGCCGCTTGGCACCGCCGGTCAGATCATCAACAAACGCTCGTTCCACTTCGTTCACTTCCGGCGCACAGGACGCCGGAAGCGTGTTTCTCCCGGAAGCAGCGCAAAACAATACCATACCGCTGCACCGCACGTTCAGCGCAGCTGGGCGCGCCGCTTGATCATCTCCGCCGCGATGCTGACGGCGATTTCCTCCGGCGTCTCCGCGCCGATAGCAAGGCCGATAGGCGCGTACACACGCGCCACGTCATCCCAGGCAAAGCCGTCCTCCATCAGCCGATCCTTGGTCTTGGCGACCTTGGCACGGCTGCCGATCATACCGATGTAGGTGGCCTGCGTACACAGAACCTGCTTGAGCACCTCGTAATCCTTCTGATGGCCGCGGGTCAGAATGACCACGTAATCCTCCGGAATGATCTGCGCCTCGGTCAGGAAATCGTCCAGACGGCACAGTGTAACGCCGGAAGCGGCCGGGAATCGCTCCTTGTCCGCGAACTCCTCCCGGTCTTCAAAGACATAGACTGGGAATCCGATACTGGTGAGGATCGGAACCAGCGCCTGGGACACATGCCCGCCGCCAAAGACCAGCGCGCGGCCCGCTTTGACCACGGGATCGACAAAGCGAGGCCGGCCGCCATCCGTAAAGACCGGCATTACGCCCCTGGACGGTTCCGGTTCCAGCGCGTCCCCCAGTTCCAAACCAGTTTTACCATACAGTGCCAGCCGGATCATCCCATCCTCGCGCAGTTCCTGTACCAGCCATCGGGGCGAACGCTCGTCGAGCGCCAGCAGGATGTCCTCAAAGATGGAAACCGCCATGGCGCAGCCTTTTGAGATCGGATGAAAGAGCAGCGTTACGTCGCCGCCGCAGATCATGCCCAAACCTGCCGCGTCCTCCCGCGTCAGGCTGTATCGCTTGATCTCGCCCGCGCAGCCCAGAAGCTCCTGTCCCCGCAGGATCGCCGCGTTCTCCACCGCGCCGCCGCCGATGGTGCCCACGGTGGTACCGCCCTCAAAGACCGCCATAACGGCCCCCGCATGCCTCGGAGCGGAACCCTTCGATTCTACCACCGTAACCAGCGAGACAGGCTCTCCGGCCTTCAGCCGCTCCATGATTGCTCGATAGACCGATCGCATGCCGGTCCCCCCCTCCGGTTTTTGAAAAGCCCCGGCTTGTCGCCGGGGCATACGCATACCATTGGTTTTAGGTTTTTTCCGGTTCCTCAGGCGCGGGCTTGGCCATCGGGACGTTTTCGAAGTCCATCGGCACGCCGGTCACCTTGGCGCCGCAGTGGGGGCAGATCAGCAAATGTTCGCCTTCGTTGCCAGCGTCAATGCAGAACATTCCACCGCATTCCGGGCAGAGACAGCCGACGTACATGGCGCAGTCGTCCGATTCGTCGGAATCGTCGCCATCGCCTTCTTCGTCCTCATCCCCCTGATCGCCGACGAAGGTGAAATCGCCTTCTTCGTCCTCATCCTCGCCGCCGACATCCGGCTCGTCCTCGTCGAATTCGAAGCCGTCCTCGTCCTCGCCCTCTTCGCCTTCGTACTGGAGTTCCAGCTCTTCCAGATCGTCGTCAATGCATTCCACGTAGTCGTTGAGCTCCTGATATGCTTCCTGAAGCTCTTCCAACTGACTGGCGGCCTCGCTCAGCACATCGATCATCTGCACGATCAGCTTCCCCTCTCCTGAAGAAGCGTCGATCTTCATGCCCTCAGCCAATCCCTTCAGGTAGGAAACCTTCTCACCCAAACTGCTCATGCTTTCGCCCCCTTGATGCTCTTGCACCGCAAGACCCTTTTCAGAATTATGCGCGCTCCATGTATTCGCCGTTGCGGGTATCAATGCGCAGCACGTCGCCAATTTCAATAAACAGCGGCACCTGCAGCGTGTAGCCGGTTTCGACGGTCGCGGCTTTATAAGTACCGGTGGCCGTATCACCGCGGAAGCCAGGCTCGGTCTCGGTGACCTTGAGCTCGACGAAGTTGGGTGCGGCAACCGAGAACGCCGCGCCCTTGAAGAAGCGCACGGTGACCTTGGTCTCTTCCTTGACGAACGGGATCGCGTCCTCCACCTGCTCATGAGTCAGGCCGATCTGCTCAAAGGTCTCGGTATCCATGAAGTAGTATAGGTCGCCGTCGCCGTAGAGATACTGCATCTCCTTGGTTTCGATGATCGCCTTGGGCATCTTGTCGGTGGGGTTAAAGGTGCGCTCCAGCACGGAGCCGGTCATGATGTTTTTAATCCTCGTGCGTACAAACGC
The DNA here is from genome assembly GCA_937934775.1 of uncultured Clostridia bacterium. Taxonomy (GTDB): domain Bacteria; phylum Bacillota; class Clostridia; order Christensenellales; family Aristaeellaceae; genus JAEZHK01. The sequence continues at coordinate 24,991 of CALGYL010000233.1, read as the reverse complement.
CGCGCCCTTGCCGGGTTTGACGTGCTGAAAATCGACGATAATCCATACACCGTTGTCAAACTCCACCGTGAGGCCCTTCTTGAAATCGCCAGCCGTAATCATGATACTCCTCCTTAAGTTAGAACGAAAATTATAGAACGATCAAATGCTTTGGAGCGGTGATCAGGTTCTCATAGCCATCCCGCGTGATGATCACGCTGTCCTCAATACGGCAGCCGCCCACGCCCGGCAGGTACACACCCGGCTCCACCGTCATCACGTTGCCCGCTTCCAGCGCGTCTTCCGACCGCGTACTGAACTGCGGCTGCTCGTGGATGAACAGGCCCACCGAGTGGCCCAGCCCATGCCCGAACGCGCCTGGATAGCGCGCGTCCAGATAGTCCCGGGCGGTTTTGTCCACCTCGCGGCACGACGCCCCCGCGTGAATGGCGTCAAGCGCCATCCGCTGCGCGGTCAGAACCGCTTCGTACACCTTTTGCAATTCTTCCGAAACCTTGCCGATGGCCACGGTGCGGGTCATATCGGTCTTGTAGCCGTCCACCTGCGCGCCGAAATCCATCGTCAAGAGTTCTCCGTTTTCAAGTACGTGCTCAGACGGCACCGCGTGCGGCAGCGAGCCGTTGACGCCCGCGCAGGCAATGGTGGAGAAAGCTTCCTTATCGCTGCCCAGACGCAGCATGTGGTTGTTCAGCTCGATGACGATTTCCTTTTCGGTCATCCCGGCTCTGATGACCCCAAGCATCTCTTCAAATGCCTGACAGGCGATCTTTGAAGCCTTGCGAATCGCTGTAAGTTCCGTTTCGTCCTTGACCCTGCGCATCTTCTCCGGAAGGCTGGAAAGCGCCGGATAGTCCACGCCCTTTGGCAGCTTGTCAAACTGATCCAGCGTGACCAGATTCCGCTCAATGGCGACGGTCTTTAATAATCGCTCCCCGATGAGCGCCTTCAGCGCGTCCTCGACTTTGAGATCCCCGCTGGTGCGGACGACGGGAATGCCCGGCGACTCCCGCGCCGCCTGCTCAATATACCGGAAATCCGTCAGGATGACCGGCCCGTCCTTCGCCACAAACAAGGAGCCTTCCCCCGCGAAGCCCGTCAAATACCGGAAGTTTTCCGGGGAGAGGATCCACGCGGCCTCCAAGCCCTGATTCGCCATGGCGTCGATCAGTTTCTGCGTACGGTTCAAGTCAAACGCCCCTTCTACCATTCCCGGTTGTTCAAGGGCATGAAAGCCCAGCGCCGACATTGCGCATCTTTCCACTCTTTATATCATACCATAAGCCTGTGCCGATTTCCAGCGAAATTTGCGCAAAAAGCGCCAAAAGAAGGGCCGCCGCACGGGCAGCCCTTCCTTTTCGCGATGAATTTACTTATAGCACTCCTCGATGGCGACCGCAACCGCGACGGTCGCGCCGACCATGGGGTTATTGCCCATGCCGATCAGGCCCATCATTTCTACGTGCGCAGGCACGGAAGAGGAACCTGCGAACTGGGCGTCGGAGTGCATGCGGCCCATGGTGTCGGTCATGCCGTAGGAGGCGGGGCCGGCAGCCATGTTGTCCGGATGCAGCGTGCGGCCCGTGCCGCCGCCGGAGGCCACGGAGAAGTACTTCTTGCCCTTCTCGATGCACTCTTTCTTGTAGGTGCCCGCGACCGGGTGCTGAAAGCGGGTGGGGTTGGTGGAGTTGCCGGTAATGGAAACGTCCACGTTCTCGAAGTGCATGATGGCGACGCCCTCACGAACGTCGTCCGCGCCGTAGCAGCGAACCTTCGCCTTGTCGCCGGTGGAGTACGCCTTTTCCTTTTCGATCTTCAGCTCGCCGGTATAGTAGTCGTACTGGGTCTTCACATAGGTGAAGCCGTTGATACGGCTGATGATCATGGCGGCGTCCTTGCCCAGACCGTTCAGGATGACGCGCAGGGGCTCCTTGCGAACCTTGTTGGCGGTTCGGGCGATGCCGATGGCGCCTTCCGCTGCGGCGAAGGATTCATGGCCAGCCAGGAAGCAGAAGCACTTGGTGTTCTCGCGCAGAAGCATCGCGGCCAGGTTGCCGTGGCCAAGACCCACCTGGCGCTGATCGGCGACGGAACCGGGGATGCAGAAAGCCTGCAGGCCCTCGCCGATGGCTTCGGCGGCCTCGGCGGCACCCTTGCAGCCCTTCTTCAGCGCGATGGCTGTGCCCAGGGTGTAGGCCCACACCGCGTTTTCAAACGCGATCGTCTGGATGGAACGGACGATTTTGTCCACGTCGATGCCCTTGGACAGGGTGAAATCGCGGACAGCTTCGAAGTCCTGGAAGCCATACTTTTCAAGAACCGGCTGGAGCTTGCCGATGCGGCGCTCGTACCCTTCAAAACGGATCATGGATTTCACCTCTCTTTACTGCTTGCGCGGGTCGATGTGCTTGGGCGCTTCGGCGTAGCGGCCGTAAGTGCCGATGTTCTTCTCGTAGGCTTCGGCGGGGTTCATGCCCTTCTTGATGGCGTCCATCATCTTGCCGAAGGACAGGAACTTGTAGCCGCAAACTTCGTCGTCCTCGTCGAGGGCGATGTCGATGACGTAGCCTTCGGCCATTTCCAGGTAACGGACGCCCTTGGCCTTTGTGCCGTACATGGTGCCCACCTGGGAGCGGAGGCCCTTGCCCAGGTCTTCGAGGCCGGCACCGATGGGCAGGCCGTCGTCAGAGAAAGCGGACTGTGTGCGGCCGTAGACGATCTGCAGGAAGAGCTCCCGCATGGCGGTGTTGATCGCGTCGCAGACGAGGTCGGTGTTCATCGCTTCGAGGATGGTCTTGCCGGGCAGGATTTCGGCGGCCATCGCGGCGGAGTGGGTCATGCCGGAGCAGCCGATGGTTTCCACCAGCGCCTCTTCGATGACGCCCCCCTTAACGTTCAGGGTCAGCTTGCAGGCGCCCTGCTGTGGCGCGCACCAGCCGACGCCGTGGGTCAGGCCGGAAATATCCTTAATTTCCTTGGCCTGCACCCACTTTCCCTCTTCCGGGATCGGGGCCGGGCCATGATTGGGGCCCTTCGCCACGCAGACCATCTGCTCCACTTCGTGAGAATACTGCATTTTGCGTCCTCCCTTTGACTGAGCTGTCAGACTGAGTAATTATCCGGTTTATTATAGCACAAACAGGCGACGGTTGTCGCCTGTTCACAAAGATTTTATCGGTCCTCCGCGACCGATTTATATTGAAGCCACAATTCGACGTCCGCCTGTCACAACAGGTCAAAAAATGGCCTGTCCTCCTCGGAATTTGCCTCCGGCGGATCGTCGTCGTAATAGACGCGCAGGAGCGTCAAGCCCTGGGCTGGGGCGGTGACGCCCAGATCCAGCCGGCTTTTACTCTCGATCGCCCGTGCAATCGCGCCTGGCTCCATCTTGCCCCCGCCCACCGCGATTAATGTGCCCGCGAGGATCCGCACCATGTTGTAGAGGAACCCGCTGCCCCGCACGAGGAACTCCACTTCGCACTCGTTCCTAAGAACCCGTGCTTCGTAAATCGTGCGCACCGTGTCCTTAACGATGGAACCGCTGGCCGCGAAGGCGGCAAAGTCATGGGTGCCGACAGCCAGCTGCGCTTCTTCGTGCATCAGGTACTCGTCCAGCGGATAGATCGCGTGGGCGTGGGTGTTTCGGCCGAGGGCCGAAGCGTGGGCATGGTTGTGGATCAGGTAGCGGTAGAGCTTTCCGTTTGCGTCAAACCGGGCGTGAAAGTCCGGCCGCGTCTCTTCGGAGGCGCTGACCCGGATGTCGGGCGGCAGCACGGTGTTGAGGGCAAAGCAGAACTTCTCGCCGGGGATGCGGGAGGACGTGTCGAAATGCGCGACCTGGCCCAACGCATGCACGCCCGCGTCGGTCCGGCTGGCGCCGGTGACGCCGGTCGCCACGCCGGTCAGCTTTTCAATGGCCTCCTCCAGCCGCTGCTGGACGGACATAGCGTTGATCTGCCGCTGCCAGCCCGCGTAGGCCGTGCCGTCATATTCGACGGTCAGCCGGATTCTTCGCGTCATAGAAGTACGATCAGCGCCAGAAGCGCCGCCATGCTGAAGCCCGCGTAGAGGTCCAGCCACGTATATTTCAGGACACGAAGGCGCGTTCTGTTTTCGCCGCCGCGGTAGCAACGGGCTTCCATTGCCAGCGCCAGCTCGTCCGCCCTGCGGAACGCGCTGACAAACAACGGTACCAGCAGCGGAATCATCGCCTTCGCCCGAGCCATCAGGTTGCCCGTCTCAAAATCCGCGCCCCTTGCGGTCTGCGCCTTCATGATTTTGTCCGCTTCCTCAAGGAGCGTCGGGATGAAGCGCAGCGCGATGGACATCATCATCGCCATTTCGTGAGCTGGAAAGCCGATCTTCGCGAGCGGCGAAAACAGCCGCTCCAGCCCGTCCGTCAGCGCAATGGGCGAAGTAGTCAGCGTCAGAAGCTGCGTACAGAATACCAGCAGCATCAGCCTGAGCGCCATGAAAACCGCGATACGCAGGCCCTCCCGGGTGACGGTTAAGAATTGCCAGTGGATGAGCACCGTCTTTCCCGTGCCAAAAAAAGCGTTGAGCACAAAGGTCAGCGCGATGATGAAATAGATTGCCTTCAAGCCCTTGAGCATCAGCTTGATCGGGATCCCGGATAGCCAGGCCGCCGCCAGCACATAGGCGAAAAAGACCGCGTAGGCGGGATAACTCTTGGCAAGAAAAACGCCCACGATCATGGAAAGCGTCAAAAGCAGCTTCGCCCGGGGGTCCAGCCGGTGCAGCGCGGAATCACCGGGGTAGTACTGGCCCAGCGTAATGTCAAACGCCATGTCCGGCACCCCCTTTCGCCTTCAGAAGCTGCGGGAGGATCTCGGCCAGCTGTTCCATCTTCCATACGTCCGGCGGCAACTTGAAGCCCTCGTTTCGCAGCTTTTCAGAAAGCTCCGCGCTCTCCGGCAGGCCCAGTCCCAGTTCCTCAAGCTTTCCGCCCAGCATGAAGATCTGCTCGGGCGTCCCATCCATCGCGAGGGTGCCTTTGTTCATCACCAGAATTCGGGAGCACATGTTGGCCACGTCCGACATGCTGTGGGAAACCATGACGAGTGTCATGCCGCCCCGGCCGTGCAGCGCGCGCATGATGTCCATCATGCGCTTGTGGCCCCGGGGATCAAGCCCGGCCGCGGGCTCGTCCAGAATCAGTGTGGTCGGCCGCATCGCGAGCACACCCGCGATGGCCACCCGGCGTTTCTGGCCGCCGGAGAGCTCGAAGGGCGAGCGCTCCAGCAGTTCTTCGTTCAGCCCCACCAGTTGGGCGGCTTCCTTGACGCGCTCGTCAATCTCACCCTTGGAGAGGCCCAGATTGGACGGGCCGAAGGCGATGTCCTTGGCGACGGTTTCCTCAAAAAGCTGGTACTCCGGGTATTGGAACACCAGACCTACCTTGCGCCGGATGGCGCGCAGATCCGTATTTTTGTCCGACAGAGACTGCCCGTCCACCAGCACCTCGCCGCTGGTGGGTTTTATCAGGCCATTCAGGTGCTGGACCAGCGTGGACTTTCCGCTGCCGGTGTGGCCGATGAGCCCTACGAACTGCCCGTCCGGGATGGTCAAGCTCACCTCATGCAGCGCGACCGATTGAAACGGGCTGCCCTGCATATAGATGTGGCTGAGAGCCCTCACTTCAATCGACAAAGTTCCACCACCATTTCATCCACGGTCATGACGCCTTTGGGAAGCGGCACGCCTTTTTCCCGGAGCTGCCCGGCAAGGTCCACCATGTCCGGAACGTCCAGCCCCAGCGAGCGGACGACCTCCACTTGCTCGAACACCTCTTTGGGCGCGCCTTCCAGCGCGATTTTCCCCCTGTCCATCACGATCAGACGGCCGGCCAGCGAAGCCTCCCGCATGAAGTGCGTGATCCAGACAATGGTGATGCCCTCGCGGTTCAGTTTGCGGGCGATGGCCATCACATCCCGCCGCCCGGCCGGGTCCAGCATGGCGGTGGCCTCGTCAAACACGATCACATCCGGCCGCATGGCGATTACGCCCGCGATGGCGACCCGCTGCTTCTGTCCGCCGGACAGCATGTGCGGCGCGTGGCGCGCATAGGAAAGCATGCCCACCATCTCCAACGATTCGTCCACACGTTTCCGGATCTCCGGACTGGGTACGCCGATATTTTCCAGGCCGAACGCCACGTCTTCTTCTACGACGGTGGCGACCAGCTGGTTGTCCGGGTTCTGAAACACCATGCCGCAATGACGGCGCACTTCCCAGGCGCTGTCCTTCCCCGCCGTATCCAGCCCCGCCACCACGACGCGTCCCGAAACCGGCAGAAAGAGCGCGTTCATCAGCTTCGCCAGCGTGGATTTTCCGCTGCCGTTGTGGCCGAGAACCGCTACGAATTCACCTTTTTCGACGGCCATCGTGACGTCGTCCACCGCCATTTTCTGATCTTCTCCGTAGCGGTAGCTGGCGTTTGAAACCTCAATTATGGACACCGCGACACCTCCATGTTCCAAGGCGGTTTATTATACCATTTTCACGTTAAAATCGCAGCAATCCGGGCAATCTATTTTTGCGCGCTGGACAGATTAACAATTTTAGGGTATATTATTCTCTGGTATTCTATAGCTTTTATGTCTTTCAATATATCAGGATAGGAGTGTGGCCCATGAACAAGAAGACGGTTAAGGACATCGACGTAAAGGGCAAGAAAGTACTGGTGCGTTGCGACTTCAACGTCCCCCTGGACGCGGAATTCAACATCACCGACGAAACGCGCATTAATGCCGCGCTGCCCACCATCCGGTACCTGCTTGAAAATGGCGCCGCCGTCATCCTGTGCTCGCATCTGGGCCGTCCCAAGGGCGGTTTTGAAGCCAAGTACTCGCTGGCGCCGGTGGCAAAATCGCTGTCTGAGAAGCTGGGTTTTGAAGTGAAACTGGCGAAGGATGTCGTAGGTCCGGACGCCAAGGCACTGGCCGCTGCGGTCAAGCCGGGCGAAGCGATCCTTCTGGAGAACGTCCGCTTCATGCCGGGCGAGGAAAAGAACGACCCCGAACTGTCCCGCGAACTTGCTTCGATGGCCGACATCTATGTGTCCGACGCGTTCGGCACGGTGCATCGCGCGCACTCCTCCACCGCGGGCGTTGCCGCCTATCTGCCGGCGGTCGCGGGCTTCCTGATCGGCAAGGAACTGGATTTCCTGGGTGGCGCGATCACGAATCCCGTTCGTCCCTTCGTCGCAATTCTGGGCGGCGCGAAGGTCAAGGACAAGATCGGCGTCATCACGAACCTTTTGGACAAGGTCGATTCCCTCCTGATCGGCGGCGGCATGGCCTACACCTTCATCAAGGCGCAGGGCGGCAAAATCGGCGGAAGCCTGCTGGATGAGGAACGCCTCGGCCTGGCGCTCGAGCTTCTGGAAAAGGCCAAGGCCAAGGGCGTGAAGATGCTGCTGCCGGTGGACAACCTGGCGGGCGACGCCTTCTCCAACGACTGCAACATCAAGCTGGTTGACTCCTACGACATCCCCGACGGTTTCCAGGGCATGGACATCGGTCCGAAATCGATCGAACTGTTTGCCGCGGAAATCGCCAAAGCCAAGACGGTGGTCTGGAATGGCCCGATGGGCGTGTTCGAGATGCCCAACTTCGCGAAGGGCACCCTGGCCATCGCTGAGGCGATGGCGGCTTCCGACGCCACCACCATCATCGGCGGCGGCGACTCGGCGGCGGCGGTCACCCAGATGGGCCTGGCCGACAAGATGAGCCACATCTCCACCGGCGGCGGCGCTTCCCTCGAGTTCCTGGAGGGCAAGGAACTGCCCGGTGTCGCGGCGCTGAACGATAAATAAATGCTAAAGCCGGCGGGGCCTTCGGGTCCCGCCGTACAACCGAATTTTTAAGGAGGACAACCCCATGCGTAAACCCATCATCGCCGGCAACTGGAAAATGAACAAAACCCCGGAAGAAGCCGTCCAGCTGGTCACCGAGCTGATCCCGCTGGTCAAGGATGCCAAGTGCGACGTCGTCGTCTGCCCGCCCGCGGTGGATCTCGCGGCGGTCGCCCCGGTCATCAAGGGCACCAACGTCAAACTGGGCGCCCAGAACGTACACTTCGCCCCCAAGGGCGCCTTCACCGGCGAGCTCACCGCCGAAATGCTGAAGGCCGTTGGCTGCGAATATGTGCTCATTGGCCACTCAGAGCGCCGTCAGTACTTCGGCGAAACTGATAAAACCGTCAACAAGCGCACCGTTGCCGCCGTGGCCGCGGGGCTCATCCCGATCATCTGCGTTGGCGAACTGAAGGATGAGCGCGAAGGCGGCTACACCGACGCCATCGTCGCCTATCAGACCCTGATGGCGCTGACCAGCTTGACCGAAGAGCAGGTCGCGGATGTCGTGATCGCTTATGAGCCCGTCTGGGCCATTGGCACCGGCCTCACCGCCACCGACGAGCAAGCCAACGAGACCATCGGCGTCATCCGCGCCGCCATCGCCGGTAAGTACGGCAAGAAAGTTGCCAACAAGGTGCGCATCCAGTACGGCGGATCGATGAATCCCGGCAACGTCAAGGGCCTGATGGCGCAGCCTGAAATCGACGGCGGCCTGATCGGCGGCGCTTCCCTGAAGGCTGTGGACTTCTCCCAGGTGGTGAACTTCTAATGGCCATCACCGCACTCATCATCATGGACGGATTCGGCATCAACCCCGTTCATGAGGGCAATGCCATCTATGCTGCCGGCACGCCCAATCTGGACAAGCTGGCCGAGAAGTACTCGATGACGCAGATCGGCGCGTCGGGCCTCTCGGTGGGGCTTCCGGACGGGCAGATGGGCAACAGCGAAGTGGGCCACCTGAACATCGGCGCGGGCCGCGTGGTATATCAGGAACTGACACGCATCACCAAGTCCATTCAGGACGGCGACTTCTTTGAAAATCCGGCGCTCAACGGCGCGATCGAGGCGGCGAAAAAAGACGGCGGCAAGGTGCACTTCATCGGCTTGTGCTCTGACGGCGGCGTCCACAGCCACTTGGACCACCTGTACGCGCTGCTTGATCTTACGAAGCGCCACGGCATGGCCGACAAAGCCTTTGTCCACTGCCTGATGGACGGCCGTGACGTACCCCCTTCGAGCGGCAAGGACTACATCCTGGCGCTCGAGGACAAGATGGCTGAAATCGGCTGCGGTAAGATCGCGTCGGTCTCCGGCCGCTACTGGTCGATGGATCGCGATAAGCGCTGGGACCGCGTGCAGAAGGGCTACGACGCCCTGATGGGCGTGGGGCATACCGCCATCAGCGCCGCCGAGGCCATGCAGAAGTCCTATGACGACGATGTGACCGACGAATTCGTGAAGCCTACCGTGGTCATGAAGGGCGGCAAGCCGGTCGCCACCGTGGAAGCGGGCGATTCGATCATCTTCTTCAACTTCCGGCCCGATCGCACCCGGGAACTGACCCGCGCGCTGATTGAGCCTGATTTCAAGGATTTTGAGCGCGTCGGCGGATACAAGCCGGTACACTTCGTGTCAATGACCCAGTACGATGTGACATTCACCAATCTGGATGTCGCCTTCCGTCCGGACGGACTGAAGAACACCATGGGCGAGTACCTTGCAAACCTTGGCAAGACGCAGCTGCGCATTGCCGAAACCGAGAAGTATGCCCATGTCACCTTCTTCTTCAACGGCGGCGTGGAAGCGCCCAATCCCGGCGAAGACCGCGCGCTGATTCCGTCCCCCAAGGTCGCCACCTACGACCTGAAGCCGGAGATGAGTGCTTTGGAAGTCACCGAAGAAGCCGTGAAGCGCGTGCTGTCCGGTAAATATGACCTGATGATCCTCAACTTCGCCAACTGCGACATGGTGGGCCACACCGGCGTAATGGATGCCGCGATCAAGGCCGTGCGGACCGTGGACGAATGTGTCGGCAAGGTGGTGGACGCGGTGCTTCAGATGGGCGGCAAGGCCATCATCACCGCCGACCACGGCAACGCGGATCAGATGGTGGACCCGGTGACCAAGGAGCCCTTCACTGCCCACACAACGAACCCAGTACCCGTCATGGTGATTGATCCGTCGCAGCCCAAGCACACCCTCGCCACCGGCGGTCGGCTGTGCGACCTGTCGCCAACGCTCCTTCACATGATGGGCATACCCCAGCCCAAAGAGATGACCGGCAAGAGCCTGATTCTCAATTAGGGAACGCCAGTCAAACAAAAACCAATGCCCTCGGCAATTCACTTGCCGAGGGCATTTTAGTTTATCCTCTGATATTACGGCAGATCCGGAACTTTCACCCGCATCATCATCCCCGCGCCTTCATGGTCATTCGGTCGGACGAGAAAGCCCAGCTTCTCGTAAAAAGGCTCTTTGTCTTTGGCCGACATCAGGGCGATTGCGATATTGGTTCCGGGCATGCTTTCCTTCACGGCGTAGTCCGTTAGCTTGCGGACAATGGTGCTCCCGACGCCGACTTGCCGGTATGGCGGTAGGACGATCACATCCTGAATGTACCAGACCATCGCGCCATCTCCGACCAGACGGCCCATCCCGACAATCTCGCCTTCGTCGAACGCGGAAATCGAATAGATTGTGTGATCCAGCGCCTTATGCGCCTGCTCAATCAGGGTATGCGACCAACCGGCCTGAGTACGAAGCCCCGCGAGCGCTTCCGCCGTCAAAGCATTCTCCTGATATGAAACACTCATGCTCGCAGTTTCCTCCAAACCATACTTTGATCGCGGCAGAGTTGCCCTCGGGCGGATTCGCCGGCTGATAAAACCATGCCGCGAATTTTTTGTTCAGGCGGAATTACTTCGCTTTGATTTCGTCCAACAGCGCCTGTGCCTGCTCGCGGGTGGTGGTGCATAGCGCGGAATAGGTCTGGGACAGCGCCCGCTCCAGCATCTTGACGGCGGCGGCGGTTTCGCCATCTTCCGCGTAAAGCTTGGACAGGTAGTACAGCGTATCCACCTGGGTGGGCTTGCGCTCATGGGCGCGCTTGAAGAAGTCAAACGCTTCCTCGCGCTTGCCCATGGCCAGGTTCATCTGGCCCATGTTGTCCAGCACAACCGCGTCCTCATCGTCATACTCGTAAGCCTTCTGGTTGAATTCCTGCGCTTCGGTGAAATCGCCGGTCTCCCGGGCCTTCTCGATCAGCATATAACCCAGCGATCCGTAGATCATGGAATTCATGCCGTCGCTGGACGCCTGCTTCATCAGCTCAATGGCCCGGTCAAGCTGCCCCATCTTCCACACGCATACCGCGTAGTTGAGCCGAAGCTGCTTTTTCATCTCCCGATTAAGACCCGGCATTTTTTCCACCTTCAGCATTTCGGCCCGCGCCTTGTCGTACTGGCAGGTGCGCATGAGCAGTACGCCGTAGGCCATCAGGTGCTTGGGGTTCTCATCCCCCGCCTCCTCGGCCTTTTTATAGGCTTCCAGCGCCTCGAGATGCTTTTCCTCCGCCTCCTTGAACATTTTCTTGTCCAACAGGGCATTGCCTTTCAGATGGACGTTGTAGGCCTTGCGGCCCAGAAATTCCGCCATGATGTTCATTTGTTTCCCTCCAGTTTGCGTTCAAGCCGCCGCTTGCGGCGGCACAGCGCCTCGCGGTTTTCCTCATTCGCGATCGCCAGCGCGATTTCTGTCATTTGAAGCGCGTCGCCGAGCCGAGCGGCGCGGTGTTCGTAGTACTTGGCCAGTTCGGTCAGCGGCCACGTGCCCAACTGTTTCCGCTTAACCATTTCCAGCCAGACACGCTCTGCTCTCGCCCACTCTCCGGCGCGCCGGAGCATCATCGAGAATGCGCGGTTTGCCTCTGCCTGATACTTTTCCCCTCTGAGCGCCGCGATGGACGAAAGCGGCCTGGGACTGGCGGCGGCGACGTAGCAGTGCCTCGCGACATCGTGTTCGCCGCGCTTTTCCAGTACGCGCCCCATCGAATACAGGTCCGCCGCTTCAGTGAGAAGACCCGGCTCCGAATAAGCCTCCTCCAGCGCGCAGAGCAGCGACGAAAGCGCGACCACGTCCAGGCGGTTGTGCTCCAGCACCGGCTCCAGTGGCGCCAAATCGCCGGTTCGCATTGCCTCAAAAAAGCGCCTGGGCGCCTCGCTGCCCGGCAGATCGTCCGTGCGGCCCCTGCGCAGGATTTGCCGCTCCAGCGCGTCCAAGCTGCACCGGCCCAACCGCCGCTTCCACAGACGCCTTGCGGGGTGCATCAGATCCAGCCTGTCCAGCGGTCGCCAGGCGTCCCGCATCCTGCACATGGTAAACCTTGATTCGAGCAGCGGCAGATCGAAGTTATCGCCGTTAAAGGTAACCACGGTGTCGAATTTTTCCAGCATCTCCGCCGTTTTCGCAATCAGGAGCGGTTCGTCTGCATAGGTACGCATCATGTACTGTTCGACCCGGAAGCAGTTCCCGTTCAGGAACCCGAACCCGATCATAAACGCAATTGTACCCGCACCGCCGGAAAGCCCGGTGGTTTCGGTGTCCAAAAACAGCGCCCGGTGCGCGCCAGGCCATGACCCACGGTACCCAAGCCGCTCAATCGCCGACTGTCGCAGTGCGCCAAGGCGCGCCTCAACATCCTCCTCGTGTATGCGCACGACGAGTCCGCCTGATTGAACCGGTTTTGACGCGCCGCCAATCGCCCTGAGGCGCGCCCTCAGGTCCGAGGCCATGATTCCCCTCCGATCCACATGCACAATATTGTAGAGGCAACGCACTGGATTGTCAAGGAAACGAGTGATGAAAACTGAAGCTTTACCAGTCGATCGACGATGGACGCGCGTTCCAACCGTACCGATTTTGTCACGCCGAAAACAATCGCATCCGTATCCCAAATATGGTATACTATGGGAAACAGTCTTAGGAGATGGGGATTTGCTGCTGGATCTTGCTTGCCCGGTGGAGTTGCTGGGTTACGACCTGACGCATGACGAGCGTGGCGTGCGGGGTTTTGTGCGCCTGTTCAACCTGTCGGACCGGCCGATTCTGGGGTTTGAGGCCGTCATCACCTGGCAGGGCGACGGCGGCGCGGCAGACATCCCCTTCGCCAGCGGTGCCCTTTCCGCCCCGGCTCATGAACCATTCATACTCCCCATTGAAGCCGAAGCCGCGCCAAACGGCCATTGGAGCGGCCTGTTCTTCGTCCGGGTGGATTTGGACGGCGCAAATCCCTGGCGTGGCAGTCCCAAACGGTTGACCGAAGTAGAACCGCCGGAACCGCCTACGCTGGTGGAACTGGAAGCGTTGAAGCGGGTCGCGGGGCCTGACGCGGCCGTAAGGCCGCAGGAAGCAAAGGACTACTGGGTGTGCGCCTGCGGGCGTGCCAACCCCAGAAAATCGCCCGGCTGCGACCGTTGCGGCCGCTCCCGCCGGAAAAACCTGCGACTGGCCCGGCAGTTGTCCCAGGCGTTTCAAAGCACAATTCCCGCCGAACCCGCGCTGGTTGCCGCTAAAGGTGCAATGACCGCTTCTTCCAAGCCTGCTTCGCGGGATGAAACCGCCTTCCATAAGGCGCTGCGCGCCCGATACCTCCGGCAGAAGAGTTTGCTGATCCGCAGAACCATCACCATGCTGACGGCGGCGGCGCTGATCGGGCTGATTGCGCTGGCGTGGACGTGGCTGATTGGCATGCAGCAGCGCGCAAAGGACATCGTTCCCCCCGTCAAAGTCGAGCAGGAAAAAACGCCCGCCCCCGACGGGCTGACGACCACTTTACCAAACTGATTCATAGGATACAATAAAGGCGGGCAAACACGCCCTTGAGCATCAAAAAACCCGTTTGGTTTTTGATGCGATAGAAGAAGCGCTTCGTGCGCCTGAAATCCTGCCGGATTTCCGGGCGGCGTGACTTATGGGTTTGTTTCTACCATCAGTGTGCGCGACTTCCGGTAGGAACACGCTTCCGGCGCACGGGTCGCCGGAAGCAAATGAAGCAGGCAAAAACTTTGTTGATGGTCTGAGGCGGGCAATCACGCCCGCCGTTTATTATTTGAGTTTTTCCAGCTCCGCGCGGCGCTTGCGGATCTCCTCCTCGAAGCCCAGTTCGCCCGGCTCATAGTATGGCATGCCCTGGGCTTCCAGCGGCGCATACTGCTGCCGCACATAATGGCCTGGGAAGTTGTGTGCGTACTTGTAGTCCGCGCCATAGCCCAGCTTTGCCGCGCCCTTGTAGGAGGTATCCCGGAGGTGGATCGGCACCGGCTGAAAACCGCCCCGCTCCGCATCCTGCATCGCGCGGTCAATGGCCACCACGATCGCGTTGGACTTGGGGCTCTCACACACCGCGATGATGGCTTGCGTGATCGATAGTCTCGCCTCCGGCATGCCGATGGCCTCCAGCGCCTGCCACGCGCTGACCGCCTGCACCATGGCGTTCGGATTGGCCATCCCAACGTCCTCGCTGGCGTGGGCGATCACCCGGCGCACGATGATGCGCGGGTCCAGCCCCGCATAGATCATCCGACTGAACCAGGCCAGCGCGGCGTCGCTGTCCGAACCCCGAAGGCTCTTGCAGAAGGCGGAAAGCATGTCGTAGAGCATCGACTCATCCATGCGCAATACGCGCTGCTGGATGGACTGCTCCGCAACCTCCAGCGTCACCCGCGTGTCTCCGTTTGCGTCCAAGGGGGTGGTCAGCACGGCCAGTTCCAGCGCGTTCAGCGCGGCACGGACATCGCCGTTGGCCACCTGGGCGATGTGGTGCAGTGCCTCGTCGTCAATCACCACGGACTGCTGGCCGAAGCCGCGTTCTTCGTCCCGGATCGCCTGCCTGATGGCCTGTTCCACTTCCTCTTGCGTTAGTTTCTCGAAGCGAAACAGGCGGCAGCGGCTGACGATGGCGGGCGTCATGGCGATCATCGGATTTTCTGTGGTGGAGCCGACAAAGCGGATGATGCCCTGTTCAATGGACGGCAGGATGCTGTCCGACTGAGACTTTGACCAGCGATGGCATTCGTCCAGCAAAAGATACGTGCTTCGCCCATGCAACTTCAGCCTGGATTCCGCATCCTTGATGACCTCCCGAACCTCGGCCACGCCGCTTGTGACGGCGTTCAGCTTGACGAATTCGGCCTTCGTCGCGTTTGCGATGATCGAGGCCAACGTGGTCTTGCCGGTGCCCGGCGGCCCCCAGAAGATCGAACTGGTCAGCCGGTCCGCCATGATCGCGCGGCGAAGCAGCGTCCCCTCGCCCACGATCTCCTTCTGGCCGATAAACTCGTCCAGCGTTCGGGGACGCATACGGTCCGCCAGCGGCGCCAGTTTCTTCATACCCTGGGAAAAAAGGTCTTCCATGTACCCTCCGAAACGAGGCGGGCGAGGCAGAACGCCCCGCCCGCCCTGATCTGTGATCGATTGGTTTACCGCTTGAGCTGCACTTCGGCCTCATACTTTTTGACTGCGTCCAGCCACGCGCCGCCTACCGGCACATTCTGCGCTTCGCAGTACGCGTCCCATATCGCGGAGAAGGGCAGCGTCTTGTTCTCCTCATGGAGCACCAAGCGGGCTGTATAGTCTCCCGACCGTTCCGCGTCAAGCAGCTTGGCCCGCGGCGTCAGATGGGCGCGCAGAAGCGCCTTCTGGGCGTTTCGCATGCCGATGACCCAGGCTGCGACGCGGTTGATCGATGCGTCGAAATAATCCAGCGCAATGCGCACCCGGTTCGTATAGCCGTTCAGCACGATCTCGTTCATGATGTTCTGCAACTCGTCGTCCCACGTGATCACATGGTCGCTGTCCCAGCGGATGCCCCGGGAAACGTGCAAAAGCAGGTTCGGCATAAACTGCAGAATCGCGCTGATCTTGGCGGAAATGACCTCCGTCGGATGGAAATGGCCCGCATCCAGCGTATAGAGAAGATTACGGGTCAGCGCGTAGGACAGCATGAATTCATGGGAACCCACGGTATAGCTTTCGACGCCCAGGCCGAACAGTTTGGATTCCACGGCGTCCTCCTCCAGCGCAGGATCCATCTTGCCGGAGGCGAAGATGGCGTCCAGCGACTCCAGCATTCGCTGGCGGGGTGAGGCGGTATCCGCCGGAATGTCCTTGTATCCGTCGGGCATCCAGAAGTTGACCACCGACGTCTGGCCCAGAGCCTTGCCGAAGCCTTCCGCGATCTCGCGGCAGCGCTTGCCATGCTCGATCCAGAAATCGCGCACCGCCTTGTCCGGACTTGCCAGCGTAAAGCCGCTCTCGGCCATCGGGTGGGAAAAATAGGTCGGGTTGAAGTCCAGGCCCAAGCCCTTCGCCCTGGCCCAATCCAGCCAGTTCTGGAACAGATCCAAGGTGTATGCGTCCCGGTCCACCTTGCGGTCGCCCTTTTCAGCATAACTGGCGTGCAGGTTGAGCTTTTTTCTGCCCGGTATCAGCTGGAGTGCCTGGTTGAGATCCTGACGCAGTTCGTCCCCGCCGGTCGCGCGGCCGGGATAATTGCCGGTCGTCGCGATCCCGCCGGAAGCCCCGCCGCCCGCGCTTTCGCAGCCAATGACATCGTCACCCTGCCAGCAGTGCATCGAAACCGGAATCTCCGAACAGGCGCGCATCGCCTTTTCCACGTCGATGCCGAAATCTTCGTAGACCTTGCTCGCGTAATCATATCCCAACGAAATCAGTTTGTCCTTCATCCGTCGAACCTCCGCAGTATTCTTCTAGGGAATCTTTGATTTCATGAAGTGGTGGGATGGCGAGACGATTTTTCGCCCCGGCGAGGAGCCGGAAGGGAGCCGTAGCAGCGCTACGGCGACCGGACAAGCGACAAAAAAGCGACCGTCAGACCTGCTGCCGAATCAATCAGCGGTTCCCTTGAATATTATACCCAAGCCGCGCTGGAATGTAAAGAGAATTGACGCCTGATGATGCCGATCAAGGCCGGGTAGCAGAATCCGTTTAAAACTGCCCGCCGATTATTCGCCGGCGGGCAGACACACGGTAAACCGGATAGGGTTTCAAAGCGCCAGGAGTTTACTTCGGCGTTTCGGAATCGCCGTGTTCCTCAATGGAACCGGAGAACTCCAATCCGTCGTCAAAGTCGGCCAGATCATCGTAATTGCGATTCTTGTCATCCTTGGGCGGATGCGCGCTGGGGAATGTAATCAGGAATTCGGTGCCTTCGCCGAACTTCGAATGCACCTCGATCATCGCGCCCATGTTGCTTGCGATGTGCTTGACGATCGCAAGGCCCAATCCCGTGCCGCCCATCGACCGGGACCGCCCCTTGTCCACCCGGTAGAAACGCTCGAACAGACGCGGCAGGTGCTCCTCCGGGATGCCGATGCCGGTATCCGAGATCAGCAGGTTCACTGTCTTTTCGCTGTTGAAGACAGATACGTTGACGGAACCGCCGCGCTTGTTGTACTTGATGGCGTTCTCGATCAAGTTGATCAGCATCTGCTCCATCTGGTCGGCGTTGCCATGGACGAAGCTGGGCTCGTCGTTTTCGCGGCAGGAGATGGTTACATCCTTCTCCGAAGCCAGGATGGACAGCATCTCGGAGATCTCATACGTCATCTTGTCCAACCGGATGAACTCCCTGGGCGGATTGTCCGCACCCGATTCCAGCTTGGAGATGGAAAGGATGTCGTTGATCAGACGCGTCAACCGGTCGGCTTCCAGCATGATGATCTTCAGGAACTTCTGCGCGGTTTCGGGATTGTTGATGGCGCCGTTCTGCAGCGTCTCCACAAAGCCCTTGATGCTGGTCAGCGGCGTCTTCAGCTCATGGGATACATTGGCCGCAAAGTCGGTGCGCACCTGCTCCAGCCGGCGAAGTTCGGTGATGTCCTCCACCAGCGCCACCGCGCCCACGACCTCTCCGTCCTTCGTCATGGGTGTCATGTAGAGGCGTACGGGCATATGCGCGCGGCCCATGCCGGTGCGTACAGCCACCTCGGTGGTGTACACGCCTTCCTGCCCCATGGCTTCTTTGAACGCGGAATCCAGCTTCACATCGCGGGAGGCCTGTTCGAGCGGCACCGGATCGTCAATGGCCCCGGTGATGCCCAGCAGCTTCTTGGCGGAAGGCGTCACCAGAATCAGGTTGAGCTTCTCATCCACCGCCAGTATGCCGTTTTGCATATAGTTCATGACGGTCGACAATGCCTGATTGCGCGCCTTGTTTTTATAGACGCTGTCCTGTATACGGGAGAGCACCTCGTTGAAATGGGCGGTCTGTTCCACAGAGTCGCCGGCAACGCCGGTAACACGCGCGTCAAACCGGCCCTCCGAAAAGCTGGTCAGAACGCTGAGCACCTTGCGAACAAAGGCATTGGTGCGGTCAATGGATGTCTGGAAGGCAATAAAACTGATGACCGCAACAGACAGCGCCATAAGTATCAATAACCAGGGCCTGCCTGCCATCGCCTGACCCAGCGATGCGGCGGTCCGAAACACCGTCAAATAGCTTCCGTCCGGTAATTGGGACGCCGCGTACAGCGTCCAGCGTTCGTACTGGCCCTTGTGCCTGAATGCAGTCACCCCGCCGCCCGGCGCAGCCGCCATCTCGCCCTCTTTGAATGCCTCCGCGCCGCCGGTCGTCCCGGACAGGAGCGTTTTGCCGTCCTGCTTATACAGGGCAAAGCTGGAGGCGTTCTCGCGGGAAAGTTGGTATAACAAATCAGAGGGATTGCCCGCCTCCACCGCGGTTGCCACCTCGGGGGTGGAAGCGCGGCAGATGCGCGTCAATTCCTCTAATGTTGCCATGTCCATTGCGCTCTGGGCCGAATTGGCACAGATCAGCAGATAGACGACGCAAAGGATGAGGTTCAGACAAGTCGCTGCGAGCGCAACTTTTTGCTTCATGCGTTGCCTCCGGCGACCGCGAAGAACCTACAGACGGTTCTCCTGGCGATCGTTGAACTTGTAGCCGACGCCGCGGATGGTTTCGATGTAGTGCGCGTCGTCGCCAAGCTTCTGCCGGATGTGGCGGATGTGTACGTCGACGGTTCTGGTCTCGCCGTAGAACTCGTAGCCCCAGATGCGATCCAGCAGGAAGTCCCGCGTTAGCACCTTGCCGCGGCTGATGACCAACAGTTTCAAAAGCTCGAATTCTTTGAGCGTCAGCGAAAGCTTCTCGCCGTTGCGGAAGGCTTCATAATTGCCTACGTCGATGGTGAGGCCGCCTACGTGCAGGATGCCTTCTTCCTCGTTCTGCGGCGCGGCGCGCCGGAGCAGTGCCTTGACGCGGGCGATCAACTCGCGCACACTGAAGGGCTTGGTGATGTAATCGTCAGCGCCCAGCTCAAGGCCGAGGATCTTGTCCACCTCGTCGCCCTTCGCGGTCAGCATGATGATCGGGATGTCGGCGGTGGTCGGCGCGCCCTTGAGCCTGCGGCAGACTTCCATGCCGTCGATGCCGGGCAGCATGATGTCCAGGAGCACCAGCGCCGGACGCTCATGCGCGCACACGACCAGCGCGTCCTCGCCCGTGGCGGCGGTTACGACGCGATAGCCCGATGCCTCAAGATTGAACGAAAGCAACTCCAGGATATGCGCCTCGTCGTCGACAGCGAGAATCAATTCGTTTGCCATATGCGTCTCTCCTTACTTAGATAGTAGAACTTATCCCCACCGGCGACCTGCCGGCGCTTATCCGAATTCTTTATCGGTAAGCAGTTTGTTGAGCTCGTCCATGAACGTTTGGATGTCTCTGAACTGGCGATAAACCGATGCGAAGCGCACATACGCCACCTCATCCAGTTTTTTCAGCCCGTCCATCACCATTTCGCCGATCGCCTGGCTGGTGATCTCCTGATCGTAGCTGTTGTAGGCCTTCATCTCGATCTCGCGGACCAGCTTGTCAATCTCACCAAGCGACACAGGGCGTTTTTCGCATGCTTTGATTATACCCGTGCGAAGCTTGGAAGAATCAAACGGCTGGCGGCTTTTGTCTTTTTTGATGACCATCAGCGGGACGGTGTCGATTTTTTCATAGGTGGTGAATCGCCGCCCACAACCTTCACACTCCCGCCTTCTACGGATGGCGGAATTGTCGTCGGTCTGCCGGGAATCGATCACACGGCTTTCCGTGCAATTGCAATAAATGCATTTCAGCTGGAAACACCCCCTATGGTTTCGACCTCTCTATTATACACAACATATAGCGTCTAGTCTAGAGGGTGCGCGATTTTTTCTTAACATTTCCCGGCTAATTGCAGCCCATAGCGCACTTTTCGTCCAATTCGACGAGAATTACGTCGTCACCGATGCGCCGGATACGGTTCCATGGGATCACAAGCCCTTCCCGGTCGGGCCTGATGAAGCTCCAGAAGCCGCAATTGTCGGGCACGACGATGGCTTCAACGCAGGCGCGCTCATTCAGGACCAGATCGATCGGCCGGCCGAGCCTTCGTCCGTCGCACACGTTGATGACATCCTTTTGCCGAAGCTCAGAAAAACTCATGGATATCCCTCCCCATTCATCCTATGCAAAGAAGATGAAAACTGTGCGCCGCAAAGCGGACGCCGATTCTTTCCAGAACTTGACAGTGCTCAACGAGCCGCCTATAATCGAGACCATGCGAGCGAAGCGTGCCCGCGGCACATACTATGGAAGCGGCGCTCAATGCGCAATGTTTTTCCGGACGAGGGTGAGATAAAATGTGGCTTCCGATTGCGGCGGCGGCGATCCTGATCCCCATCTTCATTGTCCTGTACTTCTTTCGCCTTGCCGTCGTACGCACCCGGCGGGCGTCTTTTTCAGACTTGATGCCTGACAACGATCAATTCAGGGAGCACATGAGAAACATGGCCCGCGACCGCGAATGGCTGCTTGAGCAGCCGCAGGAGAAGGTATCCATCAAGAGTTTTGACGGTTTGACGCTCCGGGCGCGGCTGCTTATGGATGGCCATGAGTCGCGCATCCTGTTGCTGGCCCATGGATACCGTTCGACCGCCCTGTTTGATTTCTCTTCGGTGGTAAAATACTACAGGAATATCGGCTGCGGTGTCCTGCTGATCGATCAGCGGGCGTGCGGCGAAAGCCAGGGCCGGTACATTGGCTTCGGCGCGCTGGAGCGCTTTGATGTCCAGCGCTGGGCCCAATACCTCTACAACCGCTTCCCGGCGGCGGCGATTTACATGGACGGCGTTTCGATGGGGTCCACCACCGTGATGCTCTCGCTCGGGCTGGAGCTCCCGCCTACGGTGCACGGCGCCATTGCCGACTGCGGCTTCACTTCGCCCATCGCCATCATGCGCCACGTGCAGAAGTCCGCCTTTCCCCGCAGCGGGCGCTGGATCGTACCGGGCGTGCGCTTCCTTCTGCGTCTGGTCGCCAGGTACGATCCGGCGGGCTGTTCGACGCTGGACACGCTGAAGATGACGAAGGTTCCGGTGCTGTTTCTGCACGGGGACGCGGACAAGTTCGTGCCGGTGGAGATGACGCTGGCCAATTACGATGCCTGCGCGTCGGAGAAACGGCTGATGATCGTTCCAGGTGCGGGCCACGGGGAAAGCTACGTCTGGGACCGGCCGGGCTGCGAACGGGCGATTCAGGAGTTTTTCGAAGCTTACGGCTGACAGAGGCGCACGCCCGGCAGCGCAAACGCGTCGGCGCACAGGATCACCGGGGCCCATCGAATGGAAAGATCGAGCTTGTCGTAAACCAAAGAACCGGCGTGGGAGGAAACCTCCCGCGCCGGCTTTACGGAAAAAATCTCTGCCGCCAGTGTTCTGGCAACATTAAGGATTTGGATTCATGGCGCGAGATTTTTGTCGTCCTGCAAGGTGCCAGAGTGCGGGAATAGCGGCGCTATTTCAAGCGGAGCGACACCGCAGGGGCAAAATGGACCGCCGCAAGCGATAGTTCTGTAGCGGATGGACCATTAGATGAACTTTTTCATCTGCTGCAGCGCGGCCTTCTCCAGCCGCGACACCTGAGCCTGCGAGATGCCGATTTCGTCGGCGACCTCCATTTGCGTCCGCCCGCCGAAGAACCTCTGGGAGATGATGTTGCGTTCCCGGTCGCCCAGGTGATCCAACGCCTGACGGATGGATAGCGATCGCACCCAGTCGTTCTCGCTGACGCGGTCGTCCCGCACCTGATCCATGATGTAGATCGCGTCGCCGCCATCCTGATAGACCGGCTCGTGCAGCGATACCGGGTCCTGGATGGCCTCCAGCGCGAACACCACGTCCTCTTCCCGCGCCTCCATCTCTTTGGCGATCTGCTCAATGGTCGGATCGCGTCCCAGTCTGGCGGCCAACACGTCCCGGGCTTTGAGCGCCTTGTAGGCAGTGTCCCGAAGTGATCGGCTGACGCGGATGGGGTTATTGTCCCGGAGATACCTGCGAATCTCGCCGATGATCATCGGCACCGCGTAGGTTGAGAAGCGCACCGGCTGGTTGGTATCAAAGTTGTCCATTGCCTTTATCAAGCCGATGCAGCCCACCTGAAACAAATCATCTACGCTCTCGCCCCGGTTGTGAAAGCGCTGGATCACGCTGAGCACCAGCCGAAGATTCCCCTGTATGAACTCGTGGCGGGCTTCGATGTTGCCGGAGTGTACCTGCGGGAACAATTCCCGCATCCGCTCATTTTTTAAAACCGGCAACGCTTTCGTATCAACTCCGCAGATTTCGACTTTGTTGATCGCCATTTCGCCACCTCCACAGCAACACAAGTATTGCCGGGGAGAATGGCTTTCATGCCCTGTTTGACAAAAAATCAGCCGTTTAGCCCGGGATCAGGCGAAAGCGGCTGAAGTCCGCGGAAAACGCGGTCATACCAACTTGAAACATTAACGCATCGTTGTGCCGGGTCTTTTCGCGCATCGCTGTGTCGCTTTCCGCTCGAGCGTAGCGCTGCATTTCACGCCGAAGGCGTATCCCGAAGGGTCGCCTCGCTCCAGCTCCTTGCGCTGCATCAAAAATCCCTCGGCGCTTTGGATGCGTTAATATTTCGCATTGGTATCAAGCGTCAACGCGCTCGCAAAAGAGCGCGGGGCAACCATTTGTCAAAAAAAGAGCGGGGAAAGCGCTTGCCTTCCCCGCTCCATGGTCCATATGGATCTACCGCGCGTTTTTTGCGCCGCTTTGGCATTCCTCAAGAAATGCCGCAATGTCCGCAAACACAATATCCCGTTGCGGCGCGTTCAGGATCTCGTGACGCAGGCCGTCGTATACTTTGGTTTTGATGTGTACATAGCCTACGTTCCGGAGCAGGTTGACCGCGGAGCTGAGCTTTTCCCTGCTGACCATGCAGGGATCGTCACCACCCGACAGGAACAGAATCGGCACGTTCTTCTCAGGTTTCACCCAACCGTTCGGGCTGTAAACGTCGATTAAAAGACGCCGAAGCGCCGAAAAACCGTCTAAAGTAAACAGGAAGCCGCACAGCGGATCCTTGTCATACGCATCCACGGCTGCTGCGTCGGTATTCAGCCACGCAAAGGGCGAGGCGGGGTTTTTTATTTTGTGATTGAAAGTACCGAAGAACATCCTGTTGACCAGCATGCTGCGGTACCGCTCGCCGCGCACTTTGCGAATACAGGCGATCAGAATACCCGCGGGCACCACCGCGGCCTGATAGGAGGGCGACCCCGACAGGATGAGCCCGTCCACGTCCGGATAACGCTTCAGGTAAGCCCGAGCGATCAGAGTGCCCATGCTGTGACCCATTAGGTACAGAGGGATGTTCGGCCAGCGGCTGCGCGCATAATCGCCCACCTGCTTCAGGTCCTCCACCAGCGCGTCGGCGCCCTGAGTGCCGAAATAACCTAGATCGTCCTGGCTCATAACGCTCTCGCCGTGCCCGCGCAGGTCGTGTACAACACACGCATAGCCCTGTCCGGCCAGATATACCATCAGCGGTTCGTAACGCTCCTTGTGTTCCGCCATGCCATGAGAAACCTGCACAATACCGCGAGGAGATTCAGGGGCCGTCGTCAGCAAGCTGAGCTTCAGTCCGTCGCGACCCGAGACAAGCGTCGCGCGTTCGGTGGGCATCCTACCATATCCTCTCTTGTGCTTCTTGGCGCCGTGCGCCCGGCTGCGGTTTCGAGTTTTGCCGTCCCAGGCTTTGGGGGCGCGGCCTCGCCGCGCCCCCTTGTGAATTCAGATCACCTGTTTACTCAACGTTCGCCAGGTCGATGCCCGCCTGAACGATGTCCTCCGGCAGACTGGAGAACATGGCGTTGATCGACTGGCTGTTGTAGAAGCGAATGATGGTTTCTGCAAACATCGGCGCCACCGATACGGTGCGAAATTTTGGCTGTCCGGCAACGTTGGGGTTGATGACGGTGTCAGTGGACAGCACCTGATCAATGGGGCTTTCGTTGATCAGTTTCACGCCCTGAGCGGAGACGATGTTGTGGCTCAGGAGCGCGCGGATGCGCTTCGCGCCGTGTGCTTTAAGCGCATAGGCAAGGTTGACCAGAGTGCCGCCGGAAGTGGTAAAATCATCCACGATCAGGGCGTTCTTGCCGTCGACATCGCCCAGAATCTCCAATACCTGCGGATTTTCGGAGTGGTCGGTACGCTGCTTGTCGCCGATGGCCACCGGAAGATTCAAAAGCGCGCCGAACTTGCGGGCCTGCTTGGCAAACCCGGCGTCGGGCGAGACTACGACGGTGTTTGAGAGGTCCTCTCGCTTCATGGTTTCGCACAGCATGGGCATCGCATACAGGTGGTCCATCGGACGCTTGAAGAATCCCTGTACCTGCGGCGAATGAAGATCCATCGTGATAAAGCGGTCGCATCCGGCCAGCTCCATCGACTCGGCGCATACGCGGGCGCGGATTGATACGCGGGGCTCGTCTTTCTTGTCACCCTTGGCGTAACCGAAGTACGGCATAACCAGCGTGACGGACAATGCGTTCGAGCGCTTGAGCGCATCGACAAAGAACAGAATCTCCACGAATTCGTCATTGGGGTTGACGCCGATGGGCTGCACGAAATAGACGTTCCTGTCGCGTACGGATTCGTTGACCCGCACGAATGTGTTCCCGTCGGAAAAGCGAACCACCTGCGAGGCGCCCACCCTGCGCCCCATGTATCGAC
>CALGYL010000232.1 GCA_937934775.1 uncultured Clostridia bacterium | reverse complement strand
TGATGATCAGGCCGATGGCAATCTTGATCTGAATGCCCACCACGAATACGTTGATCTGGGGCACGATCCGCATCAGGACGCCCAGCCCCGCCTCGGAGAGCAGCTCAATCGCCAGAACCGGCATCGCCAGCTTCAGCGCCAGAATGATCATGTCGCCCAGCATCATCGTAAGGTAGCTGCCGATCTCCACGCCCACCATCTGGGGCCCGGGCGGGAACATCGAAAGCGAGGCGGCGATGATCTTGATCAGCGTCAGGTGGCCGTTGGTCGAGAAGAAGATCAGCGTCATCATGATGTTAAGCGCGGTGCCGGTCAGCGGCATCGAAATGCCGCTCTGCGGGTCGTAGATCTTGCTGACGCTGGTACCCATTTCCATGTCCATGATCTCGCCCGCCATCAGAACCAGGGAGATGAACAGGTTGAAGATCAGGCCCAGCGCGTAGCCGATCATAAGTTCCCGCACCAGCGCCAGCATGAACGAGAGCGGCGTGGGGAAGGAGGCTTCCGGGATGGTCATTGTCGGAACCACCAGGATTGTCAGAAGCAGCGCCAGACCGACCTTCGCGATGGCCGGCACGCTTTTTCGGCCCAGCATCGGGTTGAACAGGAACGCGCCTGTCATGCGGGTGAATACCAACAGTGCCACGAGGTAGGTGTTGTAGTTCAGGGCCATGCCGGCGCGCCTCCCTTCTCCCCGAGGATCAGTTCAGCGAGTCGATGGCCGCGAACGTGCGGGTGAACAGGTCTGTGCTGTGCGCGATCAGCCACGAGCCCAGCCCGATCATGAGCAGCGCGATGGCCAGCACCTTGAACACGAATCCGACGTTCTGCTCGTGGATCTGCGTGGCCGCCTGAATGACCGATACGATGATGCCGATGCCCACGCTGGCCGCCAGAAAGGGGGCGGCCATGGTCAGCGCCGTCGACAGCGTGTCCCTGAGTACCGAGATGATTCCCGCCTGCGACATCAGGTTTCCTCCCTTGCGCCGGGACGCCCGGCGCAATCAATTAAAGCTCATTACCAGGGATTTGACGATCATGGACCAGCCGTCCACCAGCACAAAAATCATCAGCTTGAATGGCAGCGAGATCAGAACCGGCGGAAGCATGACCATGCCCAGGCTCATCAGCGTGCTCGCCACCACCATGTCGATGACCAGGAACGGCAGGTACAGCAGGAAACCGATCAAAAACGCCCGCTTGAGCTCGCTGGTGATGAAGGCGGGAATGATCACCAGGATATTGATCTGGTCGTAGGATTCTGGCTGCTGATAGTTGCCCAAATCGAGGAACAGGTTGAGGTCCTGGGTGTTGGTGTTTTTGAGCATGAACTCCCTGAGCGGTACCTGCGCTTTCTCCAGCGCCTCGGCCTGGGTAATCTCTCCGCGCTCGTAGGGCTGGTAGGCGGTGTCGTTGATCTTTCCGATCACCGGAGACATGATGAACAGCGACAGAAACAGCGCGATGCCCACCAGAACCTGGTTGGGCGGCGTCTGTTGAAGCCCGATGGCGTTTCGAAGACATGAGAGCACGATCACAATCCGCGTGAAGGAGGTGGTCATGATCAGGATCGAGGGAACCAGCGCCAGCAGCGTCAGACCCATCAGAATTTCGAGAAGATCCGTATTTGAGCCCAGACTGAAGCCGCCCAAACTGAGCGACGGAGAAGTTTGCGACGGGGTGTTGACGCTCGAAACGCCCGCGGTCGGAGCGGGGCTCGCGACAAGAGCGGGCGTCGTGCTCTGTGCCAAGGCGCAGGGCGCGATGACCATGAGAAGCACCAACAGAAGCGCCGGAAGCAGTACCGGCCGTAAGAAATTTCTTTTCATCGCCGCGAGCCGCTCCTCGCACGGGTTTCCGCGGGCTGACTCTTCAGGCGCCGTACGCGCTGAGACAGGAGCGACTCAAAGTCCTCCCCGCCTTGCATGCGCTCGCCGGAGGTGAGCTTGCCACTGTCCAGTTCGCCGATCTGCTCCACATGGCCGGGGCCGACGGAAAGCAGATAGGTCTTGCCCTTCACCCGCACCAGCGCCAGATAGGTATCCCGGGTCAGAGGCACGCGCTCAATCACCCGGATGCGCTGGCCGACCGGCCTGACAGACTGCCTGTTGGCCAGCCACTTGGTCATGAGATACGCGGCGATGATCACCGCCACGACCCCCAGCAAGGGCGCAATCAGGGAGAGTGTGTTTATTGCGTCCGTCAAAGTGCCCCACTCCTTACCTGTTATCAGGCTCTACGGCTTGGTCAGGCTGCCGACGATTTCCGTGATCCGGACGCCGAAGTTGTCGTCGATGACCACCACGTCGCCGCGGGCGATCAGTTTGCCGTTGACCACAATGTCCACCGGTTCGCCCGCCTGTCTGTCCAGTTCGATGATGGAGCCTGCCCGAAGCGCGACGATTTCCTTGACCAGCTTTTTAATCCGGCCGATTTCCACCACCACGTTGAGGTCGATGTCCATCACCAGGTCCAGATTGACCTGATCCGAATCGTCTCCTCCGCCGCCGTCCAGGCTGCCGAACTGCAGCGGTGTGACGTCCACGCTTCGGCGGGGCGCCCGGCGCTCGGGCGGGGCTTCGTAGGCCGGGGCGCGGCTGGGGGCGGCGTCATAGGATGGCGCGGGGCGTGCGGACGGTGGGGATGGGGCGCGGGACAGAGCGGGCTCAGGCGCCTTCCGCCGGCGAGGCGGCACATCCTCATCGTACTCGCTGCCATAAACAGGATTGGGCACCTGCCGGTGTCCGGTGGCGACATCGTCCGAATCCTCTTCCTGGCGGGCCTGATCGGACGGCTCCTCCGGCTCATCGCCCATGTTCATCGCGTTTTTAACCAGTTCCCGGGTGAACTCCACCGGCATGACCGTGATGAACTCGCTGTCCAGAAGGTCTTCCACCACAAAGCGGAAGCCGACCGTAACGATGAACTCCTGCTCGCGCATCCAGGCGAACCGCTCGGCTGAATCCCCCATCTCGAAGGAGGTGGGCGGCGAAATGTTGATGCTGCGGTTCAGGAACGTGGCCAGCGCCGTGCTGGACGCGCCCATCATTTGGTTCATGATCTCGCCCAGCGCGCTGGTCTGGAGCTCGTTCATCTCGGAAGCATCCATGCCCTCGCCGCTGTCGCCCAGCAGAAGTCCGACGATGGCGCTGGCATCCTTGACGCTCATGATCATGACGTTCGAGCCGTGCAAGCCCTCGACGTACTGAATCTCAATGCCCATCGCCGGTTCGAGCCGGGAGAACTCAAACTGATCCGGCGAGAGTACCTTGACGGTCGGCGTGGTGATCACCACCGACCGGCTGAGCATCAGGGAGATGGCTGTGGCCGCGGCGCCCATGCTGATGTTGAGGATCTCACCGATCGTATCGATCTCGATGGTGTTGAGTCCAAGGGCATCCCGATTTTTCGGGGTATTGGATTGCGTGCTCATCCCGCAAACATACCTTCCTCACACGGCGTACTGCCGGTTGATCCTTAGGGCCATCTTATTTTTTCGGGTTCCGGGCGCGCCGAAAAACCACTTTTTGCCGTTCACCGTGATCAGGACTGGGGAGCCCACGCTCTGGTCCAGCCGGATCACGTCGCCCGGTTGCAGGTCCAGCACCTCGCCCATAGTCATCGTGGTCGAGCCCAGGATGCCGCACACCTCGGCGGTGGCGTCCTGCAGGCGGGAGAGCACCGCGCCTCTGGATTCGCTGGCGGCTTCGGAGACCTCTTCGTCGTCTTTGTGGGTCTGTCCCGACTGCGCTTCCACCGCGGATTCCAGAAGGGGCAGGATCTCCATACAGGGCAGACAGCAGGTGATTGTGCCCTTGACCTGGCTCAAAGAAACCGACAGAACCAAAGTCGTCACCATGTCGTCCATGCCGATGGACTTGATGAAGCGGGTGTTGGTCTCCATCTGGCGGACACTGATGGAGATGTCCTGATCCGGCCAGAAGGTCCAGGCTTCCTCGAACAGCGCCGTAATGCGCCGGACGATGCGCTCCATCAGCGCAACCTCGATGTCGGTGAATTCCCGCTCGGGCGGTTCCCGGTCGACGATCGCGCCGCCGAACATCCGCTCGATCAGGGCGAAGGTGATCGTGTTGGAGACATCCAGAAGCATTGCGCCCTTGATCAAGTTGGACTCCAGGACGCCGGTAATCTGCATGTCGGGCAGGGCGTTGTTGTACTCCATGTAGGGATGCTCTTCCAGCGAGACCACCAGCACCTCGCAATACGTGCGGGTCAGGCCCGCCAGGTAGGAGGCAAGGTGCCGCGCAAAGACTTCTCCCATGCTGCGAAGCACTTTTTGCTGATCCTTGGTCAGCTTCTTGGGGTTCCTGAAGTTGTAGGGCCGAACCTTTTTTTCTTCTGTGAACACAGCCGAAGGTTCGGGTTTTTCGGCCAGCTCGTTGAGCAACGCGTCGATCTGGCTTTGCGTCAGGACTTCGGGCATGGGTTATTCCTCCGCATCGTCCGGATCTTCTTCCTCGACTTCTTCGATGATGCCGCAAGGGTCCAGCGGGTCCATGGACCGGTGCACGATCTTGGCGCGGTAAGCTTCGATTGCCAGCGCTAAGTCCTTCGCTGATTCCCGGATGACGTGCTTTTTGCCGTTGGACATGGTGATCATCGTATCCGGGATCATCTCGACCATCTCGATGAGTCCGGGGTTCAGGTAGTACCTTTCGCCGGTCAGATTCGTCACTAGGATCATGGCGGATCACTCCTTACCGGCCGCTGCGCGACCAGGGATTAGCGCTTCAGGTTGACCAGCTCTTCCAGAACCTGGTCGGAGGTGGTGATGACCCGGGCGTTCGCCTGGAAGCCGCGCTGGGCGATGATCATGTCGGTGAACTCCTTGGACAGGTCGACGTTGGACATCTCCAGACCGCCGGAGACCAACGCGCCCGCCGTGGCGCTGCCCGCGACCGCGTAGGTCGGCGCGCCGGAGTTGCCCGTCTCCGCGTAGTAGGAAGTGCCCTGCTGCTGAAGGCCGTTGGGGTTCTGGAACACCGCGATGGCCAGTTGGCCCAGTTCCGCGACGGCGCCGGTTGTGGAGTCGATGGCGGAGATGGTGCCGTTGGGCAGGATCGAAACGCTGGTGTAGTTGCTGAAGTTGGCAATGGTGATGGGCGCGGGCGTGGTGGTCATCGTGGTCCCC
The DNA here is from genome assembly GCA_937934775.1 of uncultured Clostridia bacterium. GTDB lineage: Bacteria > Bacillota > Clostridia > Christensenellales > Aristaeellaceae > JAEZHK01. The sequence continues at coordinate 4,418 of CALGYL010000232.1, read as the reverse complement.
GTGGTCGTCTGGCCCATGACCTTGTTGCCGTCGCTGTCCAGCAGGTTGCCGTTCGGGTCGAAGGAGAACGCGCCCAGCCGTGTGTAGCTCTTGCCGCCGGTCGCGTTCTGGACCGTGAAGTAGCCTTCGCCCGCGACGTATACGTCCAGCGAACGGGAGGTCTGCTGGAAGGAGGAGCGGGAATTGACCACGTCGATGGAACTGACCAGCGAGCCGTAGCCGATCTGGGTGGGGTTCTGGCCGCCCGCGGTGGCTGTGGGCGCGCTGGCGCTGGTCAGCGTCTGGTAGTACAAGTCCGAGAAGAGGACGCGGCTGGACTTAAAGCTGGCGGTATTGACGTTTGCGATGTTGTTGCCGATGACGTCCAGCATGGTCTGATGTCCCCTGAGGCCCGAAACCGCTGAAAACAAAGAACGAATCATGGGGTACTCCTCCGTTTCATGCGCCCTTGGCGGCGCGTCAGCCCTCCGCCACCGCGGCGGCGTTGTTCATCCCCACTTCGGTCACTTCGGACATCTTGTAATAGACGCCGTTGACCTGCAGCTGGGGGGCTCCATCGCTGTATTTCACCTGGGAAACAAGGCCCGTCATCGTTCTGCGGACGCCCTGGTTGTCCTCCGTCGTGATGTTGACGTTCTTGCCGATCATCGAAACCGCCAGGTTGGATTGGAACGCGTTCGAAAGCTCTTCCGTCTGCGAGAGCGTTGAAAACTGAACCATCTGCGACATGAACTCCGCGTTGTCTACCGTGTCGTACATGCTCTGGTTCTGCAACTGCGCCGCGATCAGCTTGAAAAAGTCGCTCATCGTCAGATTGGAACTGCCCAGTCCGGCGGTCTTCGTGCTGGTTGTCTGTGCGCTGAAGGCCGAGCCGATGCTCTCTACGCCCATGGAACTCCCTCCCCGCGCGGCCTCGCCGCTAAATTCTATAGTTGATCGCGCCTGCGCGCGCTTCAAGCGATCCAGTGCGGGCCGTTTCCCTGGGCCGCTGCCCGCCTCCATCCTGGTATCCGGTCCTCGCGTCCGGCTGGCGCTCCGGCTGCCGCCGCCCCGGATCCTGCTGGAAGGTGAACGCCGAGCCGTTCTGGCCGCCTGTGGACACATCCACGCTGCAATCGCCCAGATGGTAACCGCCGGCCGTCAGGTTTTCCTTTAACCCGCCGATCTGGTCCAAAATCAGGTCCCGGGTCGATTCGGAGGAAGTGTGGATCGTCAGATGCAACTCCCGGTCGCGGGCGCTGATCGTCACGGCCACCTCGCCGACGCCCTCAGGCCGAAGCTTCAGGCGGTACTGGGTCTCGCCCCGGCTCACGGCGCTCAGGGTGATCCTGGCCAGCTGCGCCGCCGCTTCCGGCCCGAAGGCGGAGGGTGCGGGTTCCGTCCGGGCTGCGGCCTCTGTATGCTGTGTCCGCTGGGCACCCGGGTCTGAACGCATTACGCCAACCGCCGCTTCCGGTCTGCCGGATGATTCGCTCTCCGCCGGGCGCTGTTTTGCCGCGATCTGCGGCCCGCGCCCCGCGTTCTTTTGAGCATCATCTGCCTGCGATTTTCCGCCGTTGTCTCCCGGCGCGGCCGCCTGCGTCCGGGCATACTGCCCGGCGGCCTGGGCGGCGCTGCCCGTTGCCTGTGCGGTTCCGGCCTGCTGCATGCCCGCCCGGAGGGGGGGCGCCGGGTCCCGGCCTGCCCGCCGGAACGCCGCGCTGTCCAGCGTTTCCATCGCCGTGTCCGCCGCGGAGTCGCCGTTTTCAATGGCATTTTGAAGCGCCTGCGGCGCTTCCGGCGGGGACTCCGGGATGCGAACCTCCGCCGCGGCCGTCAGGGCGGGGTGGGAGACCTTCGCGTCCGTACCCGATCCGGGGGGCGCGTCCGTCTTTTCTGCCGGTCCCGGCGCTTCCGCTTTAGGCTGTCCGGCCGCAGGATCAAGGCGGGGAATCGAGAAGGTTCCAACCCTTCCATCCTGCACCATTTTTACGGCCGCCGTCGTTTTGCCCCCGGCGGCCTGGCGCGCTTCGGACGCATCCGCCGCCGCGCCGTTTCTGGAGGGTTGGGTCGTCGTTTTTTCCGGGCGGATCTGCCGCCCTGCCGGGGCGGTCTGCGCATCGCCGGTTGCCTGCCCTGCCGCGCGCTGTGTCGCGCCGGTGGAAGGCCTCGCGGTCGCCGGTGCGCCGCCGTCTAACCCGGCCGCGCGTTCGCCGCCGAATAACCTGGCGGTCGCCGGTGTGCCGCCGCCTAACCCGGCCGCGCGTTCACTGCCGAATAACCTGGCGGTTACCGATGTGCCGCCGTCTGGCCCGGCCGCGCGTTCGCTGCCGAATAACCTGGCGGTCGCCGGTGCGCCGCTGTCTGGCCCGGCCGCGCGTTCGTCGCCGAATAGTCCCGTTGTCGACTGCGCGCCGATCGTATTGGGGGAGGGTTCTTTCTCTCCGCCCGCCGGGACCGGTACCGTTTGCCCGATCAGAGTTCCGTCCGCCGGAACCATCGCGCCCGCCGCCAGGGCTGCTGACGCGGTTTCGTTCCGCTGCGGCTTCTCAAACACCGCAGCGGGGGCCTTCGCTTGCACTGCGTCATTCGCGGGGGTCTTTTTTCCCGTCTGCGCCGTGGCGTTCGTCCGGGCCGCCGCTGCCGACTGCGCCGCGGCGAGGGCCGTCAGCACTGCCTGTGCCGCCGGGTTTGCCCGGGTTGCTGTGTCGCTTGGGAGGCGATCCGCCGCTTGGAATCCCGCGAAGTTTTCCGCGCCGCTCACGACCATCCTGCCTGGGGAAATCGTGCCTGGCTGGATGTCTCCGTCCGCTGAATGCGCCGCCGGCGGGGAAACCGCCGGACTTGCGATGGTCTCCGGACGCGCCGGAAATCCGGCTGGGTGCTGGGGTGGCGCCGAGGCCGTGCTTCCCGTTTCGCCAGCCGGAGCCGTCTCTTTCGGGCGATTAACGCCGCCGGAGATGTCCGCCGGGCTGGCCGGACTCAAAGCCTGAACGGCCTGCTCCGTCAGGAGGGAAACAAACCGCGCCGGCTGGAGGATCAGCCCCGCCGCCCAGACGCTGGCGGAAGGGTCAGCGGCCTTTGAGCCGTTCGCGTCCTCAAGTGCTTCCGTTTGCCCGCGCTGCCTGGTCGGGCGCTTGGCAAAAGCCTGCTCAACCGCCTTGCAGAAGGCGTTCTCCGGGGCCTGCGGGGCCGCTTCGGGCGTACTGTCCGCCGGGAGTCCGACGGACGGGATGACCGCTGCCGCTGTCAGGATGGGGATCACCCTCTTTCCGCGCCTTGTATCGCGCTGTCTCAGGCGTTGGTCTGTGCGGCTTTGTTGGAGAGAAATTCCTCGATGAACAGTTCGTCGCTCTTGCGCTCCGCGGCCCGGTAGCTTTCCCAGGAATGGGCGCGCAGTTTTTCAATGATTTCTTTGTCCTGGGTGACGGCTACCAGCTTTTCGCGTTGCACTTCAATGCGGTTCGACTGATCCTGCAGCTGGGCGCGGCTTTTGACGAGCCTTTGCGCCACCTCCATGATGTACCGCCCGGTTGCAGCGGCGCGGCCCGCGTTCTGGCCATGCTCGCAATCCTCCTGGTACTGCCGCTTGAGCTCCAGATATTCGCCGGCCAGCTGGTCGTGCTTTTCTTTCATCTCCAGGTATTCGGCCTGAAGGAGATTCATGGCGTCGGCCTCGTTTTTCTGGATGAACTTGTCGTAGTCGAGCACTTTTTGAAGTCCGAACTCGTATCGCTTCATTCTGACCTCCACGGTCTATCGTCCCTGGGTGGCGATTTTCTGCATCTGCTGCATGGTTTGCTCAAAGGTCAGCTTTTCGTTGATTTCCTGCCGCAGGAACGCGTTGATCCGGTCGATGTTGGCGATGGCGTGGTCAATTTTGGGGTTACTGCCGCTTTTGTAGGCGCCGATGGAGATCAGGTCGATGTTCTCATAATAGGCAGAAAGCACCGAGCGGATCGAGGAGGCCATTTGCAGGTGCTCCGGGGGCGCGATTTCGTTCATCAGACGGCTGATGGAGGCCAGGATGTCGATGGCGGGGTACTGGTTGCGCATCGCCAGCGACCTGGACAAGACGATGTGGCCGTCCAGAATGCCGCGCACGGTGTCGGAGATCGGCTCGTTGACGTCGTCGCCCTCTACCAGCACCGTGTAAAACCCGGTGATTGAGCCGTTTGCGAACTTGCCCGACCGTTCCAGAAGCTTCGGCATCAGCGCGTAGAGCGAGGGTGTGTAGCCGCGCGCCACCGGGGGCTCGCCGATGGCCAGGCCGATTTCGCGCTGGGCCATGGCGAACCGGGTGAGCGAGTCCATTACCAGAAGAACGTCCTTGCCCTGATCCCGGAAATATTCCGCGATGGTGGTGGCGGTCATTGCGCACTTGAGCCGCATCATGAGATCGGAAGAGCACACGTCTGAACTCCAGTCACTTAGGCATC
>CALGYL010000231.1 GCA_937934775.1 uncultured Clostridia bacterium | reverse complement strand
ACTTTATGACATTTTTTCCGCGCCGTTATCTATCATTTTATCACCGCCACTGACACTGCTTTATTGAGCGCTTACGGTAAAGCTTAAGCTTTCGTGTCCACCGGCTCAGCCGGTGGTTTTCAGTCCGTAGGCAATGAGTTGAAGGGTAGCTCTCGCCACCCTTCATATCGCTTCATGGGCACCCAAATTGTGTATATCAGTTCACATGACTTCGCGCCAAAGTCAAGTACAAAAAATCTATAATCGAAAGTGGGAGTCCATAGTACATCGCATAAGCTAGTATATTAGAAATAGTTTCACTCTCAAATCTCATTTCAATAATATTCATCGATCTTGCCGGCGATATAACTATCACAGAAAAAATTAGTAGAAACGAAAAACATAAACCGTCTTAGCTATTCCTCCAAGGTTTAGAAAAGCACGATAGTCTAATGCGAAAACAACAACCTCGATAACCGCCAACGCAATCATAACGTATGTTATACTTATAATGGCACTTACTATATCAGGTGAAATCCCATCCGCCGTTTTTTTGCGAAAGAGACAAATACTTAAATCCAAGAATAAGCATGCAAAAAATAACAAGATATCGGGAAAACTGAATCAAATGGCTCATCTTCAACCTCTCCAATACTTTACCCGCTGATCTTTGCGACTTCTTCGCTTTGCATTCCCTCTATCGCTTTCAGCTTTAAGACCATTAGCCGCTTATATACGTGTTTCTTATGGCTCTTTGAAAACTCTTCAACTATCCTCTGCTCGTTCGCCCTCTGTAAATGTGGCTTTCTTGACGTTCATCCCTTCTCGCCTTCCTGTTCCTATTATATCACAGGTTGACATATATAGGGTAATTATTATTTTAGATCGGTATAACATATACACCGTGACGGCGGGCATTCCGGAGGATCAAAAAAGGATGCTCGAAAGCATCCTGAACAAAATGGTGACGAACGCCTGTCAGATCGCCAGAAAGGACTCCGAGGGAGACGGGCAGGCGACGTGAAGGCTCCTGCCATTCTGGCTGTTTTGTTCTTGACAAGCCGAGATGCGCTTTCCGGTTGCTTTGGGTGAAGCCGCTCCCGGGGCGCGCGGAGTGTTATTCGGTGATGACGACGCTTGCGCCCATCGAGAAAGGGCTGTTGCGCACTTCCAGCGAGAAAAGGTAGAGGTAGTCCGTCTTCAGGTGCTCCATGTAGTAGACCCATTGTACCAATACGGCCCGGAGCGCCCGGTTGATGTCCAGCGCCAAGTGGTTCATGTCGGCGGCCGGGAGGTCGTCCAGGCTGTCACGAAGCTTCAATTCGTCGGCCAGGTGATTGACTGCCCAGAGCATGTCGGTGAATGTGTCGTGTTCCAGAAGGTTTGGGCTTGCCAGCATGATCAGAAGGAAGCTTCGCTTCTCCAGAAGCAGCCGCTTGAGCGCGGCAAGATCCGATCTTGCGGCTTCCGCCGTGAACGGCAAGCCCCGGACGCGCGCCGCGGCTTTTTGAAAATCAGCCGCGGCCCACTTTGCGGTCACCTCAAGCCCCCAGCCGCCCTCCGGGAGAACCGCAAAGCTCAGCATCGACCGGATCATGTCGGTTCCGGCCTCGCTGAAAAAGGCGCTGATCTGCATGTTGGCCTTTTTCAGCCGGTCCTTTTTCTCCCGCGCGCTCAGGAGCCAGCCCAGCGCCACGGTGACAATCGCCACCTGCAGCGGCAGGAAGGCCAGGTCCTGAAGCAGATAGAATGCCGTATCCTTCTGATCGTGGAAGATCAGAAGCTGGAGACCGTACAGCAGCGCCGCCAGAAGAACAAGCAATAGGATGATCACAAGGTTTATATTCGGCTTTTTCAATGATCGACTCCTTGTACCGGGCGAAAGCCTTTGCGCCTTCAGCAGTGGCGCGGTTTTCCTGATCTACAGCCCGTAGAATTCCATGCCGGATTTCGCCATGATGTCGCGCAGGCCGTCATAGATCTCATCCCGGGAGAAATTGCTCGCCTGCAGCCTGTCGTCGCTCCATTCGTTGAGCTGCTGATAAAAGTCGATGGCCTGACGGAGGGACTCGGTGTTCCCGGGCAGGTACTTATCGAACAGCGCGTCCTCCGCCTCACAGACCCTGCCTTGCGCAAGATGGTCCGACAGCTTTTTGTACAGGTGGTCGGTCACGGTCAGGTTCGCCGCATCCTGCACTGTGTAGTCCGCCGAATCCCTGTGGAAGATCAGCTGCGCGATGGACCGAACCAAGACCTTGATCTGGCGCATCATCCAGTCTTTTTCGAAGAGCATGTTGCCTCCATCACGCGGCGCGGCGCGGATTGCGTCCTGTTCGCCCGCGCCGGGGCTTTCCAATCTTCCGGCGCGGGATGAAAACGCATCAGCTGTTTTCCTTCTCCAGCGCTTGACGCATCACGTCCACCGGCGCTTCCTCGCCCGTCCAGAGCTTGAAGCCGATCGCGCCCTGATAGACCAGCATGTTCAGGCCGTCCAGCGCGGTGGCGCCCTGCGCACGGGCCTTTTTCAGAAGCAGCGTGTCCGCCGGGTTGGGGATGACGTCCTGCACGATCATGCCGGGCGCGATGTCCGTATAGCGGATGTCCGGGCAGCCCGGATCGGGGTACAGTCCGATCGATGTGGCGTTGATCAGGATGTCGCAGGCGGGGATAGGCGCGGTGCCTGTCCACGGGACGAACGACGCCCGGCAGGCAGTCTTTTCGTTCAGAAGATCGCAAAGCGTCTGGCCGCGGCTCGCGTCCCGGCTGATGAGGGTCATTTCCCGGACGCCCGCCAGCGCACACTCCACCGCGATGGCCCGCGCCGCGCCGCCCGCGCCCAGCATCGCCACGCGCTTTCCCGCAAGGTTTACGCCCTGCTTCTCAATGCCAATCACAAAGCCCTTTCCGTCGGTATTGTAGGCGGTAAGCTTCCCGCCGTCGTTTACAATGGTGTTGGTCGCGCCGATCAGCTGGACTTCCTGGCTGAGCGCGTCCACATACTGAAGGGCCGCTACCTTGTGCGGCACCGTCAGGTTGATGCCGCGAAAGTTCATCGCCCGCATGCCGAGGAAGGCGTCCTTGAGGCCCTCGGGCCTGACCAGCAGCGTCAGATAGCGGAAATTGAGCCCCGCCGCCTGGAAGGCAGCCTCCTGCAGCGCGATTGTCGGGTTCTCGTCCACCGGGCAGCCAAAGACGCCGGTCAGTTGCGCGCGATAGTTTCTGCTCATAATATCCTCCTGGATCATTTGTTTCCACTGTGCCCGCGCGCCATCCCGACCGTCGCCGGCGCTGCGCGGAGCAGCCCATCTTTTTCCTGGCGCATATTCTATTTTAGCACATCCGGGGCGAAATACAAAGAGGGGCGTGCGATCAGGCGCCGCGCGCGTGACCTCTGCTCGGGGTGCTAGCCCGAAGCGTTGGGACAGACAGTCCGGCGCCGAACCGGCAGGCCCGGGAGGGCCATGCCGCGAAGCTGTTTTTCCTTGATTCTATTGGCTCAATGGATCATCAGCCGCGCGTCATCGGCCAGCGCGTCCAACTGCTGGGCGATCGCGCCGGACAGAACCCGGATGGTGGCTTGGGTCGATTCGCCGGAATCCCGCAGATTCTTGTACAGCTGATTCAGTACGCCGTCTTCCAGCTGGTCCCGCTTTTTCTCCAGCCCCACCCGGTAGGCGCGTTCAGAGAACATCAGACGCATGAACCCGGGGAGGCTGGCTTTGCCCATATGCGCGCGGGCTAGGGTGGTGCCCAGGCGGCTGAACGCGAAACCGATCACAAAACTGACCGCAAAGCCCACCGGACCGGCCATGAGCAGCGCCACGCCGCCTCCGCCCAACAGCGCTCCGACGATGGAAGCCACCGCCAGGTCCACCGCCGTCTGCGCGTAGGAAAAGTTCAGCATGCCGTCACGGGTTTTCAAGTCCAGTTCACCCGCGCTGACATAGAACGCGGCGGGAAGCCGGAGCGTCGCCGCAGGCAGGCCGTGCCGGGCGCAGATGGGATCGGTCAGCGATTCGAGTGCGGGGCGAAGCGACGGCGCCCATTCGACGGCGGCCTTTTCCAGCGCCCTGCGGGCTTCTCCGCAGGACAGGTCTTCTTCGACAAGGCGCGCGATTTCCGCGCCCAGATCGTCGATGGTGTCGATGTCGCCCGTCTTCCAGCGGCGCAGCGCGGTCACCGCGCAGTCGTCTATCAGGGCCGAGACGATGAGGGGCGAGGCCAGCTTATAGAATTCGGGCAACTGCCGCGAGATGACCCCGGCGATTTCCCCCGAGTCGATCAGCGCGCGCACATCCTCCTGGAAGCGGCCTGCGCGAAGGTCGATGTTCAGCGCGTAGCACAGCCCCCGGGCAATGGCAAACTCCGGCTCCGCGCCGCGCAATAGCAGCGCGTCCGGGAAGAATTCCTTTGCGAGCTCCGCCATGAAGCCCATCCGGGAAGCGCCGCCGGTCAGGAGAATCACCTCGGGCGGCGCGTCCTTCAGAATGCCCCGCGTGCGGTCAAAACCAGCGCGGAAAGCGCCCAGCACCGATTTCCCGCCGAGCGCGGGCGAGGGGTGATTCAGGACCTCGGCCATGTCCTCTTCGCCGGCGGAAATATCCAGTGTCAGCGGCGGGTCGTCATAGTAGATTTTGACGGAGGACGCGCAGGGCACCGGGAAGCGCGCCTCCGCGCCCACCGCGCTCTGCCTTACGAAGAACTGCTCCTTGACCTTCCGGGCTTCCAGCTCACACCTGGCCCGGTAGGGCGGGCAGAGCCGGAAGATCTCCCGGATGCGCGCGGCCGAAGGGCTTCGGCGAAGGTTGTACTCCAAAAGCATCTGGTCAATCCGCCCGCCGCCCAGGGCCTCGCCAAAATCCACAGGCCGGGCCTCGAGACGGTCGACAAAGGTGAAGTCGGTGGTGGAGGAGCCCGCATCCACGATCAGCGTGGGCTTGTCTAGTGTGTTCCGGGTCGTCCGGAGTTCGCCGGACTCCCGCACGAACATGAACGCCGCGCGGGATTCGCTGACCACCTCCACGTTCCGGAAGCCCGCCCGCTCGAAGATCTTCCGATACCGAACCCGGTCGGTTTCCTGCCAACCGGAGGGGCAACCCACGAAAAAAGCGCTCATTTCCGGATTCTCCGCCTTGCCCGACTGCCGGATGGCGGCGAGCACCGCCCGCGCGAAGGACTCGATCTCGGCGGAGGCGATGGGGTGGGTCAGGAACTTCCCTTTGAAGCGGACGCTCAGCCGGTCCGCGTCGACGAGCAGCGCCTGCTCGCCGATCAGCGCGCCCAGCTTCGGGTGTTCACCCAGCGCGGTCAGAAAGCTCTTGCGCCCGGAGATTTCCAGCATCTGCGGGGCGACGGGCGAGCCGACACGCATCCATGCGACGGCGCTCTCGCCGTCGCCCAGGTCAAATCCGAAGAGATCGGTCAAATCCTTTGTATCGAACATCGTTTACCTCACCGGCAGTACGGCTTGACCGCGGGCCAGTAGATGGCCGTCCTTGACCAGCGCTGGGCGGATCGTGCGGATTTCGCCCGCGCCGGGCAGCGTGTCAAACCAGCCCGCGCATTCGGGGTTGTAGAGCATCAGCTGAAGACCCTGTGCCTCCAGCGCCGTGACCAGTGGGGACGCAGCCCTGAGCGCGAACGAAGCGTCTCTGGTCAGGCTGGCCTCGCACAGCATTTGAATCGATTCCAGAACAGGCGCGGTCAGAAGCGGCGCGTCGGTTTCGTGGATTTCCTGGGCGCTTAAAAGCGCGTCCACGTCCCGAACCAGCCGCGCAAGCCGCTGAGTCATTTCCTTGGGATCGGGCCGCGGCACGCCTCGGGCTTCCGGAAGCGCCGCGGCGGGCGCCTTGGCCTGCGGCAGGAAAAAGCAGGCGACAGAGGCGACAAAGGCCAGGACCGCGGCGGGCAGTTCATTTCGAAGCAGCAGGTACACCGCCAGCGCCGCGCACAGCGCGGCGGGCGAGAACCGGCGGACGGCCCCCAATGCGCGCCGGGCGCGGGGGTTTTGAATGGACGGTCCGGGCAGTTTCAGGCTGACGTCCGCCTGGGAAATCCCTGCAAGCAGACCGGAGGCCGACTGGCAGGCGGTCAGAAGGTCGACGGCGCGGCGGCGAAGCGCCGCGTCATCACATGCGGCGGCATAAGCCTCCCGGAGCGCGCCCAGAAAGCCCGATGCGCAGGCGGCCGCGGCTTCCGCGTTTTCACAGGCGGCGAACTGCGCCTCGACCAGCAAGGCGCGATCATGGTATAGTTCATACAGCGTTTGCAAACCCATCACCCGCGCTTATCATAGCGCAATCCAGCGCATTATGCAAGCTGGCGCCCGGTTGAGGTTTAGCCCCTTGGTTTCCCTGTTTTCGTTCACTGCGGCCGGCGTTGAGGGTTTTTCGCGCCGTGGCCGGCGCATAAGCTGGCCGGGGAGGGGGCGAGGGGCATGCAGCCGCTTTTGATTTTGTCGTCCGATGTGCCGGGCGCGCTGTACCTGAACGGGCGATACGCAGGCGAACTGGCGGCGGAGGCCGAGGCCGCGCTGCCGGTTGCGCCGCGGGGACCGATGGTGATTGAGCACAGGCCGCTGGTGGCGGGATATCTGCCGATGGCCCGGCGGCTGACACTGTCCGGCGGACGGCCCATCGCGCTGTCGGACGCGGCGGGGGTGGAAGTGGCCGCCTGGCCCGGCGGCGCGCTGGAAGTACTCTTGACGCCGGAGTCACGCGACGGAAACGGGCGAACGGTGTACGATGAGAACGGCCTTCTGCTTCGGACGGAGGGAGGACGGCTGATCGCCGCAAGCGGGGAAGCGCGGCGCGGCTACCGCCTGCCCGATGGCGCGGGGATGCCGGAGGTTTCGGTTCTGCCAGGCGCGGTCTGCCTGAAGGGGGCCTGTGACATGGGCGCGTACCTGATCGCGCTGGGAGACGATGTCACGAGTCCGCTGATCAGCGCCTCGGGGCGGGAGGTGAGCGTAACGCCCGGCGGAGAAGCCCGGGCACTCGAGGACATGGACGATGCGGTTGGGCACGCGCGGCTGACGCGCTGGGCGCTGTCCGACGGGCGGTTCGTCCCGGTTTCGGTGGAGCATTTCTGGACACGCGGCGCGCCCGAATGGCCGTCCACGCCCGAGGGCACGGCGCTTGCGGCGCTGCAGGCGGCGCGGCTGGGGTTGATGGACGAAGCCAGGGCATACCTCGCGCCTGGGACGCTTCTCGGCGCGTTGGAGAAGGCGGCAGAATCCGCGGGGGCCGTGCCGATGCGGTATCCGCTGGCGGACGGGCGGCCCGCGGTGGGTCTGATGGAGGAGACGAGCGAATGGCTCATGACCATCCGGCCGGTCTTCTACCACGCGTCGCCGCTTGGCGGGGCGCAGGGCGTGTGGCGGCTGGACAGGCTTCAGTTGGAATAACGGCGAATCTCTGAATTTTGTGTACATTTCCGATGAAACCAGGATTTGCCGAACAAAAATGTGTTATGATACATATGGAAGGGAGGCTTCCTTGACCATGTTTTTCTACGATTGGACGTTTCTGATCGTTCTCCCCGGTTTGATCCTGGCGATGATCGCGCAGGCGGGGGTCAGCGGCACGTTTGCCAAGTATCAGCGGGTGCCCGCCAGGGTAGGCCTGACTGGCGCGATACTGGCCCGGCGCATGCTGGACGGGCGCGGCCTGAACGACATCGCAATCGAGCAAGTAAACGGCAAACTGTCCGACCATTACGACCCTTCGGCAAAGGTTTTGCGGCTGTCTGAAGGCGTGTACAATTCTACCTCGATTGCCGCGCTGGGCGTCGCCGCCCATGAAACTGGCCACGCGCTGCAGGATCAGGAGCATTACGCCCCGCTGAAAATGCGCACCGCGATCGTACCCGCGGTGGGATTTGGCTCCAACCTGAGCTGGCCAATCTTTCTGGTGGGCCTGATCTTCAGTTGGCAGCCGCTGCTGCTTGCGGGCATCATTCTGTTTTCGCTGGCGGTCGCGTTCTCGCTCGTCACGCTGCCGGTGGAGTTCAACGCCTCCAGCCGCGCGCTGGCGACACTCTCCTCCGGCGGCTATCTGGACGCCGACGAGATGGAGGGCGCGAACAAGGTGCTGCGCGCCGCCGCGATGACCTATGTTGCCGCCGCCGTGGGCGCGATTCTGCAGCTATTGCGTCTCCTCGTGCTGGCGGGTGTTGGCAGAAGACGGGATTAGTCAACAGCCGGGCCGGTCGCTGACAGTGCGGCCGGCCCTTCCAGATGGTTTATTCGGGTTGGTCCTGCGTGTTCGAGGGCTTGGGCGGCATGGGCATCGGGTACGCGGCCGCCTCGCCGCCGATGACAAAATCGAAGTACGTCCCGGGGAAGGGTTCGTCCGCAAGCGAGTAGTGCCACCACTCGCTGCCGTATGCGTTCAGGCCAGCCGCCCGCATGATGGATTTGAGCAGGTTGCGGTTTTTCGTCTGAAGCCTGGTCAGTCCCTTCGCGCCGTGGTGTGATTGGTCGTCCATCAGGTCAAAGCCGCCGCCCATATCCAGCGTTTCTCCGCTTTTGTCCATCAGTGTCAGATCCACCGCCGCGCCGCGGGTGTGGCCCGAGCGCCGGGCGATGTAGCCCTCCTGAAACAGCTGCGTTTTCCGAAGGTTTGGGTAGTGGGCGTTTCGGGTTTTCCCATCCTCCGGCGCCTGGGACCATTCCACGAACCGGTCCACCGCCCGCTGCGGCCGGGCCGCGTCCCAGACCAGCAGGGACAGGCCTTTTTCCGCCGCCAGATCCCGCGCCCTGATCAGCGCTAAAGCCATTTTCTTCGAGCAGGCGACGCGGTTTGCTTTGTAGCCGTCCACCGGCGTACCTGTGAAGTTATCAGACGACGCGTACTTGGCGTCCCAGTACACGCCGGGCACAGCCTCGTCCAGGTAGGCGAAGCCGTCCGGGAGGCGAAAGGCCTCCTCTTGCAGGATCGGCATCCCCTGCCCGGCGGGCAGATCGGCCGGCACGGTCGTTACCATACTCATTTCCTCCCACAATATGGCAATTTTCGGTCTGTGCGCGGGCGAACCCTTGCGCAAAGCCGCGCTTGAGGATATAATACTCTTTGAAATTGGGAAACGCAAGCAAAGGAGGTGCCTGGGTGATGAATCCCGAAGGAGTGTGGGTGGTGATCCATATGGCCCATAGCGAGCAGAGAGCCGCGGACGCCCAGGCGCTATTAACCCGCGAAGGCTTTATGGTGCGCGTCCGACCGGTCGCGCGCACGCTGGCGGGGGAACATTGCTATGAGCTTCAGGCCATCAAGGCCGAAGCCAAAGAAGCGCGCGAGGTACTGCAGGAAAACGGGCTGTAAAAGAGCGGGGGGAGAAAACCTATGAAAAGAATCGGCGTGATGACTTCCGGCGGGGACGCGCCCGGCATGAATGCCGCAATTCGCGCGGTGGTTCGTTCCGCAATATCGTATGACATGAGCGTGATCGGCTTCCGCCGCGGCTATAACGGCATGCTGATGCGCTCCAAAGATTCGTCGGACGATTTTTCCATGCTGACCGCCCACAGCGTGTCCGGAAAGATTCACCGCGGCGGCACCTTCCTGATGACCGCCCGCTGCATGGAGTTCAAAGAGCT
>CALGYL010000230.1 GCA_937934775.1 uncultured Clostridia bacterium | reverse complement strand
TTCTCTCCCGGCGCCATGACGGGAATCCCCGGGGGATAGCACATCACAAACTCCCCGGCTACGCGGCCCGCGGTTTCCAAGAGCGGCAGCGACTGCCGCTGGGCGTAAAACGCTTTCTGCGGCGTCACGGCCACCTCCGGCTCCAGATACTCCTGCCGGAACATGCCCCTGGGGTCCTTCCGGTAGCGCCGCTTGATCTCCGACAGCGCCCCGATCAGCCGCTCGATGTCCTGCCGCCGGTCGCCCAGCGAGATGTAGGCTAGGATGTTGCCGATGTCGCCGAACTCGATCTGGATGTCGTACTCGTCCCGCAGGATGTCATGCACCTCGATGCCGGCAAGGCCCACGCCCAGCGTGTTGACCGCAAGCTTCGTCTCGTCAAAATCAAAGATCGTATCGCCGTTGATCTTCTCCCTGCCGTAGGCGTAAAAACCCTCCAGCCGGTTGATCTCGTCCCGCGCGTAATCCGACAGCGCGACCACTTTTTCGAATACCTCCGGCCCTCTGAGCGCCAGGTTCCGCCGCGAGATGTCCAGGCTCGCCATCAGAAGGTAGGAGCCGCTGGTGGTCTGGGTCAGGTTGACGATCTGCCGGAGATACCCCTCCGATACCTTGGGCCCGGCCAGCGGGAAGGAACTTTGCGTCAGGCTGCCGCCCGACTTGTGCATGCTGACCGCCGCCAGGTCCGCCCCCGCGGCCATCGCGGAGAGCGGCAGGTCCTTCCCGAAGTAAAGATGGGTGCCGTGGGCTTCGTCCGCCAGGACCAGCATGCCCTTTTCATGGGCGAGTTTCGTGATGGCGGCGACATCGGAACAGATGCCGTAGTAGGTGGGGTTATTGACGAGGACCGCCTTGGCCTCCGGGTGGCGGCGAATGGCGTCCTCGACGCCGCTCACCTTCATGCCCAGCGGGATGCCCAGCCCCGCGTCGATCTCCGGCGATACATAGACCGGCTCGCCCCCGCACAGAACCAGCGCGTTAATGACGCTGCGGTGCACGTTCCGGGGCAGAATGATCTTGTCCCCCTGCTTGAGCGCGTAGAGGATCATGCTCTCCACCGAGGAGGTGGTGCCGCCCACCATGAAAAACGCGTGCGCCGAGCCGAAGGCCTCCGCCGCGAGCGCCTCCGCATCCCGGATCACCGAGACCGGATGGCACAGGTTGTCCAGCGGCTTCATGGAGTTGACGTCCAGCGACATGCATTTCTCGCCCAGAAGCCGCGTCAGTTCCGGATTGCCCCGGCCCCGCTTATGGCCGGGCACGTCCAGCGGCACCAGCCGCATGGAGCGCATCTGCTCCAGCGCCTCCACAATGGGCGCGTCAGCCTGTGTGTGTTTCATAGAATCCCCCCTGAAAACGGATCGGAAGGACGCCGAAGGGCGCCGCCCTTTGGAATGCCGCAAAGGGGATGATCCCCCTTGGCCCTGCCCTAACCATTGAATTCTGTCCCCTTGCGAGGGGCGCGGGGCGGAGTGCCGCCGTCCTCCCCTTTTCCTTAAAACACGTTTCTGCCGCTGAAGATTTCGATCATCTCCCGACGCAGGCTGCCTGTGATGTCCAGGCGGGTTCGGGGCGGCAGCTCGTACACGTCCACGTTGAACAGGTAGTTCTGCAGGTCCAGCTCCTTGATGAGCATCTTGGTGTGGAAGAGGTTGGCCTCGTAGACATTGACGTCCACGGCGTCGTATTTTTTCAGGATTTTTTCGTCCACGTAGTTCTGGATGGAGGTGATCGCGTGGTCGATGAACAGCTTCTTGCCCGCCACATCTCGGGTGAAGCCGCGCACGCGGTAGTCCATCGTGATGATGTCGGAATCAAACGACCCGATCAGGTAATCCAGTGTGGACAGCGGGGTGATCTCGCCGCAGGTGGCCACGTCGATGTCCACCCGGAAGGTGGCGAGGAAGGTATCCGGATGGTACTCCGGATAGGTATGCACCGTCACATGGCTCTTGTCCAGGTGGGCGACCACCGCGTTCTCGGCGGGGGTCATGGAGCCATCGGCGATGAGGAGCGTCACCGAAGCGCCCTGCGGATCATAATCCTGCCGGGAGATGTGCAGAACCCGCGCGCCGATCATGTCCACGACGTGGGTCAGGATGCCCGTCAGGCGCTCGGAGTTGTACTGTTCGCCGACGTAGGCGATGTAGTCCTTCTGCTCCCGCGGCGTCTTGGCGTAGCAGACGTCGTAGATGTTGAAGCTCAGTGATTTTGTGAGGTTGTTGAATCCGTACAGCTTCAGCTTGCCCTCCATTGGTGCATCCTCCCCACAAGAACGAATGTAAGTGAACATCGGGATCAGTTTCCCCGGGAATGAACGAAGCATGTCGCCGCGCCAAAACAAAAACAAGTGACGAGCCTATTTTGCCCATCACTTGCGATTCTCTTCTGTCTTGATGCCCGCGGCGCATGCATCACCTCGGGCCAGGCGGCCCTCCATCGGGAAACGCCTTGGGGAACAGATTCCGGGTTTAGAGTCTATATAGCAAATAATTACTTTTACTACTCTTATTGACCGTTTCACAAGTTGATGCGCC
>CALGYL010000229.1 GCA_937934775.1 uncultured Clostridia bacterium | reverse complement strand
AAGTACATGGCGTAATCCTCTGCCAGTTCGCCCGAAACCAGGTTGACCTGCCCCATGTAGGGCTCGCCAAAGCCCAGATCCTTGATGATGGTCAGCCGCCCGTGCCGGCCCACCGCGTCGCCCACGGCCAGCTTGCCGTTCACTCTGGGCAACTCCACATCCGGGTTTTCCACATAGCCCTTGACCGAGCCGTCGGGCTTGGAAACGGCCAGAAGCGTTCCCAGCGGGCCGCCGCCCTTGACGGTGGCGGTCACGGAGCCGTCGTTTTTAAGCATCGCGCCCAGCATCGCGCAGGCGGTCAGGTGCCGCCCCAGCGCGGCGGTAGCGGTGCGGGAAAGGCCATGGATGGCGCGGGCCGTCTCCACCATCCGGGTGGAGTCGATCAGAAGCGCGCGGGCCTGCCCGTCCAGCAGCGTTAAATGGTATAAACCGTCGGATTTCATTCGTTGACCCCCGTAAAATGGACGCGGTCGCCCCCGTCCTCGATCCGGACGCGGGAAAAACCGGCGTCCCTGAGCCAGCCGCTCAATTCTTCCACGCTGTGGGCGCGCTGGCGCTGCACTTCGTCAAACCGGTCGTAACGGCCGTCCGCGTCTTTCACGAAGAAGCTGAGCTCCATCGTCAGGATGCCGGAGGCCATCCGGTTGGTCCAAAGGTAGGTAAGCCCCTCCCGGTCCTCAAAGTAGATCTTCTCGCGCGCCATGCGCTTGAGCTTCTCCCGGGAAGAGACGTCAAAAGTCAGAACCCCGCCTTTTTTCAGCGCCGATCGCGCGGCGCTAAAGAATTTGGCCACACGCATGGGGTCCAAAAGGTAGTTGACGCCGTCGCAGGCGCAGATGACCGAGTCCACAGGCCGGGGCAGGCTAAGCGCGCACATGTCCTGCCGGACCAGGCGAACCTCTACCCCCGCCGCCCGCGCCTTATCGGCGGCCCGCCTGAGCATGGCGTCCGAAATGTCCACGCCGATCACCCGGAGGCCCCGGAGCGCCAGCTGCAGCGCGATGCCGCCAGTGCCGCAGGCGCAATCGCAGACCGTCTTTGGCGTAACGCCGCACGCGACAATGCGATCAAGGCTGGCCGAAGCCCACGCCTCGTAGTCCACATCGTCCATCAGCTGGTCGTAGACCGAAGCGAATTCCGCGTACACGTGTGATCCTCTCCCCGCCGTCCTCTTGCCCCGACGGCTCTGCCGTACTACTGTGCCGGGCTAGCGATAAACCGCTGATCGACCCCGCTGTTCTTTCCAGCCGTTCCTTGGACCTGCGCGCCGCCCGTCGTGCTCCCGCATTCGTTCGCGGCGACCCCTAGCCCGCCGCGTTCATGCATTCGTTCCCGGCGACCCCTGAGCCGCACGGCGTGCTCTCCATTCGTTCCCGGCGACCGGTGCGCCGGGAACGCGTTTCCTCCGCCAGCAGGCCGCCCGGAAATCCGGCTGGATTTCAGGCCCGCGCATTTCCACCAATACGATGAAAGGCCCGAAGGGGATTTCATCGCCCAATGATTTCAAGCCCGCGCATTTCCACCAATGCGATGAAAGACCCCAAGGGGATTTCACCGCCATAGAAATTCATCGCAAATATCAGCGTATTTGCCCGCGCACTCGCGCGCCGATCAGGCCGGTCTCCCGCGCGCTAAGCCCTCCCCAGCCCACTTCGACCAGTTTTTCGAGCAGGCCCAGTTCCTCCGCGGCCTCGTACTTTAGCCGCTCGGGTCCAGACAGTGGTTTCCATGACAACGTATTCAAGGCGGCACCTCCCGAACGCATACTTTTCTTCAGTATGCGCGCGGGCGGCGCGGGCTAAACCTTTCCGTCCTCTTCCTCTTCCTCGTCGTCCTCGTCCAGCGACTTGTCCCGAAGGCCCATGTTGACCTGCGCGCCCTCGATTTTGGGGTTCAGGAATCGGTCGAAGCAGCTGTTGGCATAGGAGGCGTAGACAAACCCTGTCAGCGAGAAGCCCACCACCACATAGAGCAACACCATCACCATGATCACATACACATAGGGCACCATGAACATGAGGATGAACCCGATCAAGGGAAGCGCAAGCCCGCACGCCAGAAACAGGATCGACCAGGGCAGCCGGGCTGCGGCGATCAGCGCGGAGTTCCGGATCAGCGTTTTCAGGTTCATGTCATAAGTGACCATCATGGGGTAGATGAGCATGTTGATCATCCACCACAGGGCCAGCATCATGATGACCAGCGCCTCGGGGATCACCCAGAACATGCCGCTGCCCTGCGCCATCTGGCCGTAGTACGTGATGCCCACATAGCTGACCAGAAGCGACAGACCGTTGATCAGGCCCACCAGTATTCCCTGCTTCCAGTTCCCCTTGACCGCATCTTTGAAGTCGCTGACCAGGAAGGAGTGCTGGTCCCTGGACCAGTTGCGCAGGACGTACATCAGCCCCGGCGCGCCGATGCCCGCGATCGTCAGGCAGGGCACCATGCCGATCAGATAGATGGTAAGGTTTCCGCTGAGCATCATGGCGCTCGACTCCGCCGCCGATAGGGCGGACAGGTTGAACAGCGTCCAGAGCAGCGCGGGGATGCAGAACACCACGTAGAACAGGTTGACCGCGCACAGCCCGCCGAAGTGGATGCGCAGCATCTCTAAGAACAGTCTGACGCGGCTGTCCGGCAGGCTTTCGGGCGTAAAATCCGCTTTGCCCGCCTTGCCATAGTAGTAGTTGTTGACAAATCCAGACATATAAATCCTCCCGGGGCCGGCTGCGTGCTCGGCGGCTTCTGATTCTACTAATTATAGCCCCTGAACGCACTTTCGTCAATTCGCAACGGCATCAAACCCCGTGAAGAAATCAGTACAAAAAAACGCCGCGCCCGGCGCGCCGAAAGACGCCCGGGCGAAGCCGGTTGCCTGGGATGCCGGACGGATTTCTCCTGAGAATCAGCGCCGTTGCAAACTCGCCGTTCCCCCAACAGGTCATAACGGCGCGCGCAATGCACAGTGTCTTTCCGCGCTCGTACTGGCGGATCCGGCCGCGCCTCCATCCGCAGTTGCCTAAAAGCAGCGCCCTTCTTTCTTCCGGTGGCAGTCGGCCGACGGCCCGCCCTGCTGGCAGTAGTAGCAGATCTCGTTGGCGAGAGGTTGACCAGAAAAGTAGGCGCGGATGCTCTCCAGCGTGGTCTGAGCGATGGCGCGAAGCGCCTCGTCGGTCAGAAACGCCTGGTGGGAGGTGATCAATACGTTGGGCAGCGTTAATAGCAGCGACAGCACTTCGTCGTCCATCAGTTCGCCCGACTTGTCCTCAAAGAACAGGTCGCTCTCCTCTTCGTACACGTCCAGCCCAGCCGCGCCCAGTTTGCCCTTCTGAAGCGCCTCAAGGAGCGCCCGGCTGTCCACCAGCGCGCCGCGGGAGGTGTTGATCAGCATCGCGGTGGGTTTCATCCGCGCCAGGCTTTCAGCGCCGATCATGTGGCGGGTTTCGTTTGTCAGCGGGCAGTGCAGCGACACCACGTCGCTCTTTTCCAACAATTCGTTCATCGTCACATACGGAAGGCCGAGGGCGGGATTCGGGAAGGCGTCGAAGGCCAACACCTCCATGCCAAAGCCCTTGCAGATGGAGGCAAACGCCTGACCGATCTTGCCGGTGCCGATCACGCCCGCTGTCTTGCCGTGCAGGTCGAAGCCCTCCAGGCCGCTGAGCGTGAAATTGTGGTCCCGCGTACGGTTGAAGGCACGGTGCGTCTTCCGGTTGAGCGTCATGATCAGCGCCGCCGCGTGCTCCGCCACCGCGTAGGGCGAATAGCCCGGCACCCGCACCACGCTGACGCGCCCGTAGGCCTCCTTGAAGTCCACGTTGTTGTAGCCCGCGCAGCGCAGCGCCACCAGGCGCACGCCGTAGCCGTGCAGCGCGTCCAGTACCCGAGCGTCCACTTCGTCGTTGACGAACACACACACCGCGTCCAGTCCCTGGGCCACCTTGACCGTCGAGGGGCTCAGCTTGCCTTCAAAATAGTGTATCTCGATGTCCTCGCCCCGGAGCTGTTCGAACCAGCGGCGGTCGTAGGGTTTGGCGTCAAAAAAACCAATCCGGATCATGCGCATCCTCCCCCGCGTTTCGTCCTATTGTGGCGGCATTGTTCATGTTTTATTTGGACAGAACCCGCGATTGTGAAGCGCGGACCGTCCCCGAACACAAAAAAAGGCACAACGCGCCCGCGATATGCCTTGAGAAGCAAAGATTTTATATCCTCTTGACCGATTCGCCCTCAATCAGCTGTGTCGGCAGTTCCACCACGCGGATGCCGGGCGCGGCGTGTTCCAGCCGCTCCACCATCAGGCGGGAGGCCTGCAGTGCAATCTCCTCCATCGGCTGCTTGATCATGGTGAGCCGTGGCTTGATCACACGGGCCAATAGGAGATTGTCAAACCCCACCACCGAAACGTCCTCCCCGATGCGCGCGCCAATCT
>CALGYL010000228.1 GCA_937934775.1 uncultured Clostridia bacterium | reverse complement strand
CTTCTTTCTTTTCGATTGGCATTGGTTCCGTTGCAGTTGCGCGTAAAGGGCTTCCGTGTTCGGAGCGTGCAGCGCGGGCGGTTTCGCGCCGCCCGGTCGTTCGTTCAGCGGTTATAGGCGAAACGGGTACCGGCCAGCGAGCGCCAGACCTCGTCGCACTCGGCGAGCGCATGCTCGCTGAGCGGATCGCCCTCCAGTGACGCGATGTTCTGCGCGATCTGTTCCGGACGGCTCGCGCCGCTGATGATGCTGACGACCGCGCGCTGGGCGGCGCACCACTTCATCGCAAGCTCCAGAATGCTCATGCCGTACTTCGCGGCGATCCCGGTAAGCCTGTCAACTGCGCTGAAATTCTCTTCCGACCAATAGCGGCTGTAGTACGAAGGATTGTTGGCAAAGCGAGTGTTCTCCGCGGGGGTTCCCGGCCTGTGTTTGCCGGCCAGAAATCCGCCGGCAATCGGGTTGTATATCGTCATATCGATTTTGTGCGCCTGCAGAAAGGGCAGAAGTTCCGCCTCGACCCCTCGCGTGATGAGGTTGTACACATTTTGCGTGATCACAGGCGCCACATAGTTTCGCTTGTCGCAAATATGCAGCATGTCCCCGATCTGCCACGCGGCATAATTGCTCACGGCGATATACCGGATCTTACCGGCTTTGACCAGGCCGTTCATTGCCTCAAGCGATTCCTCAAGATCCGTCTGATAATCGGGCGCGTGCATATAGTAGATGTCGATATGGTCCGTGTCCAGGCGGGTCAGGCTTGCGTCAACCGATGCCAGGATGTTGCGGCGGCTGAGCCCCGAGTCGTTGGGGTTGTCGCCCATCTGCCCGAAGACCTTGGTGGCGAGGATGGTATCGTGCCGGTGGTTCTTCAGCCATTTGCCCACGATCACCTCGCTCTGGCCCTGATTGTATGCGTTGGCCGTGTCGATAAAGTTCACACCATGATCAAAGGCGTAATCCATGATGGCAATACTGTCGGCTTCATCCGTCTGTCCGCCGAACATCATGGTGCCCAGGCTCAATTGAGAAACCTTGAGATTGGTTTTTTGAAGTACATTGTACCGCATGGAAGTTCCTCCTTTCCAGTTGAGACAAACCGTGGCTCACCGTTTGGATTACGGCAAATGGTTTGCGTGATTGCGGATCTCCGGCAAGCCCTTCCAGTATCGCGGGCAGAGGGTATCGGCAAAAACTGACGCTTCTCCTTCTGTTGACTCAATCGTACTTCGTGAATGGCAACGCGCGCCATGCGCCAACACCGGGAAGGCATCCACGGCTCACGAAAACTGAACAAAGGATTGAAGCAGGGCTGTTGCCGATTGCTTGACACTCATAGGGACGCAATATAATTATAGAGGTTAAACTTCACTTCAAGTCAATAGGGAGAAAAGCTGGTTTTTGTCAGTGGCGGTGATAAAATGATAAAAACTGGCGCGGAAAAAATGTCATAGAGGCCAAGCTCATCTTCCCGACCGACGATAGCCTCCTGAAGATGCTTTACCTGGCGACGATGGATATCACGAAAAAGTGGATTGGCAGACGGCAGGATTGGGGCCTGATCCACTCTCAGCTTGAGATCTTCTTCGCCGACCGACTGCCCTGAAGGAACCGGGAAAGCATAACCCGGCCGTCCAGTCAAGGGCAGGTGAACGGCCGCTAAAGCGTCCGCCCTTGACAAGGCCGCCCGGGGTATGCTACCGTGCAGTCAAGGCGGGTAAGCAGTGCCCTGCTTCCCGCCTCATCCTACGGCGTACTGGGATGGTTTCCGTTAACATCTGACCTTCTTGAGGATGCTGACCACCTCTTCGGTTTTCAGCACCTTGCCGTAGGAGACGACTTTGCCATCCACCACCAGCGCGGGCGTGGACATCACACCGTAGGCCGCGATCTGCGCGAAATCTCGCACATGGTCGATTGCCGAATCCATGCCAAGCTGTTCAAGCGCCGCCTTCGTCGCGGCTTCAAGCTGGTTGCACTTTGCGCAGCCGCTGCCCAATATCTTGACGGAAACGCCTTCCGACTTTGCCGTCTCCGCCTTCGCCATGCTCTCGGCATCACAGTTGCCACCGCAGCAGGGAGCCTCTTCCTTCGCCGTCTTCTTTCCAAACAGTCCCATAATGCATTCCTCCTTGATTATTGATTGATCTCGTAGATTTCGCGCTACTTCGCGCTGTTTACGCATGCGCCCCGACGGCTTTCTTGATCGGGCGCCGCATCGCATTCGCCGCCGCATCCGCATGCGGCAGGCGCTTCTTCCGATTTGCCCTTTTGCGGCGTCCAGTTTGTATCGTCGCCGACGTACGTGATCGCACCGGCCGGGCAGCGATTTCCGCAGCCGTGGCAGTGGTTGACGCCTTCGTCCGGGCTCTTCACAACCGACGTCGGCGCTTTCGCCTCATCATAGACGCCGTGCGGTCATTTCGCGCACAGGTTGCGCATTCAATGCAGGTCAAAGAATCGACGACGGGAGACCGTGTTCTGGTCATATAGAACGCTTCCTACAGAATAAATCCCTGGATCATGTTGAAGAAGTATCCGACGAGGATGATTCCGACGGTGCAGATCACGATGAACAGCGCCAGCAGCTTTGGCTTTACCGCCTTGCGGAGCATGATCATCGACGGAAGCGACAGCGTCGTGACCGCCATCATGAACGACAGAATCGAACCCAGCAGCGCGCCCTTTCCCAGCAGCGCTTCCGCGATGGGGATGGTGCCGAAAATGTCCGCGTACATCGGGACGCCGATCAAGGTCGCAAGGATCACGCCGAATGGGTTGTCGTTTCCAAGGACAGCCGCAACCCATTCCTCCGGTATCCAGTTGTGGATTGCCGCGCCGATGCCTACGCCGACCAGAATGTACGGGGAAACCTTTTTGAAAGTGGCGAGCGTCTGCTCCTTTGCGTACTGGAGCCGATCGCGCTTCGTGAGGTCCGGCGACTCAATGTCCACGCCGCCCGCCGTCATAATGAAGCTTTCTACGTACTTCTCCATATGGAGCTTCTCAATGAGCGAACCGCCGACCACGGCGACTACAAGCCCGACCACGACGTAGAGGATTGCGACCTTTGCGCCGAAGATGCTCGCCAGAAGCAGCAGCGAGCCAAGATCGACCATGGGAGAGGAGATCAGAAACGAGAAGGTGACGCCAAGCGGCAGCCCGGCGGAGGTGAAGCCGATGAACAGCGGGATCGATGAGCAGGAGCAGAACGGCGTCACCGTCCCGAGCAGCGCCGCGATGCAATTCGCCCAGATTCCACGGAACCGGCCGAGGATTTTTTTGCTCCGCTCCGGCGGAAAGTAGCTTTGGATATAGCTGATCAGGAAGATCAGGAGGCATAACAGCAGCGTGATCTTGATCACATCATAAAGAAAGAACTGCGCGCTTCCGACCCAGCGGTTTGCGGTGTCCAAGCCGAGCGCGGTGAGACCGCTCTCGATCAACGCGTTCAGCCATTTCATGCCGAGAATCTGGTTCTGGAAGAAATCCCAGATCGTCCCGATTGCTAGCATGATTTTTTTCCCTCCCTTTCCAAACTGGTTCGGTCATTATGGGTTCGCTTCGGCAACCGCTCCATCACTTTACGCAACATGGGTTGCCCTGCCGCTGAATCGACGAGGGCGCGAGAAGACTCTTTAAAATGTCCATCGCAGCGAGGCCGCCCTCCTCGCAGATGCGGTAGTGCGTCCATTTTCCATCCTGACGCCCCTCCACAACGCCAGATTCCACAAGAACCTTCATGTGGTAGCTGAGCGTGGATTGTGGCATGTTCATTTCCTCAATCAGCTTGCAGGTGCATTGCTCACCACCCTGCAACAGTTCTAAGATCCGCAGCCGCTTTTCATCGCAGAAAGCTCTGAAAACTTTCGCGTTTTTCTCATAAGTGGTTTCCATCTTCAATCCCCCAAATCCAGAATACCTGATGCAACCATTGTATGCGCCAAATCGAATTTAGTCAATATGAAAATGATATTTTACAGAGGGAGAACTGTGCCATCTTTTTCCTCGGCACATTCAAACTAAAGAGTCCATTAAGATTGTTGTGATAAAGTTACCTCTGACAAAAGGAAATGGCTGGATGTAGCGGTTTCCGGATGGCCTGCGAAGGCCGGGGAGGTAGCATTTTGCGTAGCGTCAATATCGCGCGGAATCGTCCGGCGCCGTCAATCCGCTTCAGAAACCGACGAAGCGGGCGCGGTGAGATGACGGGGTTCTTGTTCATTCTGCCGAGCCTTGCCGGTTGTCTATTGTTTGTGATGGTTCCGTTTGCGGACGCGATCCGCCGCTCCATGACCACCACGCTGACCGGCGAATTTGTGGGATTGAAATTCTACCGGGAGATCTTCCAGAATGCTTCCTTCCGGCAGGCCTGCCTGAACACCGGGCGTTTCATGGCGCTGTGCGTGCCCGCGCTGGTCGTATTCTCCCTTTTTCTCGCTATGATGCTCTCCAAGCGCGTTTACGGGCGCGGCGCGCTCCGCGCCGCGTTCCTTCTGCCGATGGCCGTTCCCGTTGCGTCAATCGCGCTCTTATGGAAGGCTCTGTTTCACGAAAGCGGGCTCGCCAACGCGTTCATATCCTCGCTGGGCTTGACGCCCATCGACTGGATGAAGACCGACTGGTCCCTTTTCTGCCTGATCCTCAGCTATCTGTGGAAGAATGCCGGGTACAACATGGTGCTCTTTCTCACCGGCCTCAACGGAATCTCCGCGGCGCTCTACGAGGCCGCGGATGTCGACGGCGCGGGGCCGTGGCGGAAGTTCCGTTCGATTACGCTGCCCTGCCTGAAGCCGACGCTGTTTACGGTGATGGTATTGGCGCTTCTGAACGCCTTCAAGGCATACCGGGAGGCGTGGCTGGTGGCGGGCAACTACCCGCAGGGCAGCATCTACCTGATCCAGCACACGCTGAACAACTGGTTTTCCGGGCTGGAAATTGAGAAATTGTCGGCGGCGGCGACGGTGACCGCGTTGGTTATCCTCGTACTGGTGGCGCTGCTCAACCGCGCCTGGCAGGTGGAGGTGGAGGCGCAATGAAGGGCTTCCGTACGCTTCGAGGCAAGACTCGCCCTGTCCGCCTCCGCGACCGGCCTCTCGGCGCGAGGAAAGGCTTCCATCCGCTTCACGGCAAGGGCGTATCGCCGCGAACGGCGGGGACCGCGCTGCGCTCGGCTCTGATGTGGGCGATGGCCGCGGTTACGCTTCTGCCGCTCCTCCTGACGCTTGGCGGATCGTTGATGGGCAAGAGCGAATTGACCGCCCGCATCGCGCCGGTATTGACCGGGGCCGGCGGATACGCGCATATGACGCTCCTGCCCGTACTGCCCACGCCGGAGCAGTATCTGAAGCTCCTGCTGGACAACGAGAAATTTCTTTCGATGTTCTGGAATTCGATGCGGATGGTTTTGCCGATGGTACTGGGGCAGCTTGTGGTTGGAACGCTTGCGGCCTGGGGGTTTGCGCATTTCCGCTTTCCCGGGCGCGAACCACTGTTCATGGGCTACATCGCGCTGATGATGATGCCGTTTCAGGTGACCTTGGTGCCCTCGTATCTGACGCTCCATCGCCTTGGCCTTCTCGATACACCCTGGTCGGTGATCCTGCCCGGTGCGTTCTCAACCTTCGCGGTGTTCCTGCTACGGCAGTTCTTCCGGACGATTCCGAGGGAGCTGATCGAGAGCGCGCGCATCGACTGCGCGGGCGAACTGACCATCTTTCGGTCGATCGCGCTGCCGCTGGGGGCTTCGGGCATTGCGTCGCTGTTCGTATTGAGCTTTCTGGATAACTGGAATCTGATCGAGCAGCCGATGGTCTTTCTCAAGGATCAATCCACCTGGCCGCTCTCCCTCTACCTCACCCGGATCGGCGAGAGCAATACGGATGTGGCGATGGCCGCGTCCATCCTGACGCTGATCCCGACGGTACTGTTGTTCTTCTATTTTGAAACATACCTGGTGGAGGGCATCCAGCGGACGGGCATCAAGGAATAATTCGGAAAGGGGTTCTGATGGCATGACGGACCGGGAAATTCCGCAGGAGGAATCGCGGCCAAAGGGTAGGCGGACCGCCGCGGGCAGGGCGCTCATCCTCTTCCTTCTGGTGATGGCGGCGCTGACGGTCGCGAACCGCGCGCTTAACGAGCTTTCAACGCCCATCGTGACCGAGGCGAAGGCGCAGCGCGGCGCACTGGAAAAGCGCATCGACGCGGACGGGCAGGTCAAGGCCGCTACGGAGACGCCGGTGTTCGCCCCGGTCAAGGCGCGGGTCGGCGCGGTTCACGTGCGCAGCGGCCAACGTGTGAAAAAAGGGGATCCGCTCTTCACGCTGGACCCGGAGGCGCTAAAAGAATTGAAGGACACCGCGCAAAACGAGCTTTCCAAACTGAAAAACGACCGTGAAAAGGCGGCGGGGAGCGCCGACGGCGCGCCGCACGACGCTGCAGTGCGCGAGGCGGAAACGGCGCACTCGCGCGCAAAGGCGGCACTTGAGGCGAAAAAGGCCGAGCAGGATCAAGCCGTCGATTCAAAACAGGCGCAGCTTGTAAAGGCCGAAGCGCGGGTTGCCCAGGCGAAGTCCGCCTATGAAGCCGCGCTGGAGGATGCCTGGCGGGCGTATCTGAAGGATGCGCTGGACAAGCGGGACGAGAAAGCGAAGGCACTCACGGAAAAGCGGCAGGCGTTCGCTTGGGCCACCGCCGATGTCTCCCGGTGGACGATGAACAAGTATCAGGAGTTCGTAAAAGACGTGGTCGAAGCGCAGGCCAGTTCTGACGCGTCAAAGCGGGAACTGGAAAACGCGCAGGCGGCTCTGGAGGCCGCGAAGGGCACGGAAGGCTTCGCCGAAGCGAATGCGGCGCTGAAGAAGGCACAGCGCAAGGCCAAGGAGGAAAAAAAAGATCTTGACGGCGCGATCCACCGCCGCGACGCGCTGTCCGGCATCCGCGATTACCTGAAAGCCCTGCGGGAACTGGATGCCGCCCGTTCCGAAGATTCTGCGGCGGAAGCAGGCTATCAGGCCGCGGCCGCGAACGCGCCGGAGGTCGTGCGGGCGGTCGAGCGCAAGGTGTCCAGCGACAAGAGCGAATTGTCCTCCGCCGAAACGGAACTGGATGAAAAGACCGCCGCGCTGGAAACGGCAATGTACGACCGCGACAAGGCGGTCAGCGATGCGGAGAAGGCGGTTGAGGAGGCGGAAGCGGCGCTCAGGAAAGCGGAGAGCGAATGGCATGGGCAGGCGCTCGACGCGGCCAACAACGACGCCGCAATTCTGCAAAAGCAGGCCGAACTGGAACGGATCGAAGAAGCCGCCGCGGCAGACGGCGTCGTGGCCGCGCCGTATTCCGGACAGGTCGCCAGCTGCGACATGAAGCCCGGAAAAGTCGCGTCCCCGGACGAAGCCGGGCTGACGATCAGCCGGCCGGGCGATGGGCTGGAGGTTTGGATTCCGGTCAGCGAGGAGGAGGCCGGCCTCGTCAAGGCGGGCGACACCGCGGAAATCAGCCTGGGCGGCGATCTTTATGAATGTAAAATCCTCTCTATTGCGCCGTCCGCCGACGACAAAGGAAAGTACGATCTGCTTTTTCAGCTTCCGGGCGGGGCCGGACAGCCGGGCATGACGGCCTCGATGGCGATTAAAAAGCGCACGAAGAACTATGAGACGATCGTGCCGCTCAGCGCGCTGCGAAAGGACGACATGGGCTACTTTGTGTACGCGCTCACCGAGTCGGACGGCGCGCTGGGCACGGAAACGCGGGTGAAGCGCGCGAACGTGCAGGTGCTGGACAAGGATTCTACCCGCGCGGCGGTCTCCGGCGGCGTGGCGGGGCGCGACAGGCTGGCGGCGCGCAGCGATCGGGAACTGCACGACGGTGACCGGGTGAATGTCGAATGAACACGGAGACGAAATGCGCCTCCTACATGAACAGGCGCGCGCTGTGCGGCGCGATCTGGCTCGCGCTGGCAGTCTTTCTGATGGTTTTTTCCCGGAGCGCACTGCTTATGGCTTTCCCGCACGACGCGGTTCTGTCGGGGGATTACGATGGGGATGGGCCGGGATTCTCCGAGATCCGGCGCGTTCAGGAGCAGGCGGTGGACGAGCGTGGCGAACCGGTGGCGGAAATCGCGGCATGGAGGGCGAAAAAGGCCGAGCTGCGCACGGAATCGACGAACGGGGTTCTTTCGGTGGACGCGCTGTGGGTGGACGGGCCGACGGAGGCGGTCTGGGACCTGAAGGAGGTGTCCGGCAGCCTGCCGGTCTTTGGGGATGAAAGCGTTGTCGCGCTGAGCCGGGACGCCGCGGAAAAGCTTCTGGGTTCCACCGACATTCTGGGCCAGACGGTGGCGTGCGAGGGCAAAAAGTTCACCGTGGCCTGCGTGTTCGAACTGCCGAAAGGCGCTTTGGCACCGGCCGCGGACCCCGGTCGGGGGCTTGCAATTCTGCCCGCATCCGCGCTTCCGGTTGATGAAAAAGAGAAAGCGCCCACCGCGGAGGGGCTGGATTGTCTGTTTCAGGAGGGATATACAGGCGACCTCGGCGCGGCGCTGGAAGGCTGGCTCTCCAAGGCGGGTGTGGCCGCGCCGGACCGGACGGAAAACCGTATGCAGACAAAGGCTCTATTCGCCTTTGCCGCCAGTCTTCCACAGCTGCTTTTGTCAGTTCTTGCGGCGCTGCGGTTGGCGTCGGAGTCCGTCCGGCGAGTCGGCGCGGCGTCGGCGCGGCTCCCCCTGCTTCGCACGGACCGGCGCATAGGCACCGGCCGCATGGTTGGGATGCTTACGGCGGGGTATTTCCCCGCGGCGCTCATCGCGCTTCTTGCGGTGGGGGTTCTCCTGCCGTTTGCCCACGCCGCGCGCCTTCCGCCCGCGTGCATTCCCTCGCGCTGGTCGGATCTGGGGTTCTGGCCCGAACTTCTGCGCGGATTTATGTCGAACACGGCCGAGAGCGCTCTTCGCGCTGTGCCCAGGCAGGATCTGGCGCTTAAAAACCTCGCGGCGCTTTCCTGTCTTGCGGCATTTTTCGCGCTGCCCGCTGTCTGGTTCTCGTTTCGGGCGTTCCGGCAGAGCGCGTTTTCCGGCCGCGCCGCTCTGCACAGCGCCATGCGCTGGCTGATTCCCGCCGTATGCCTCTTCACCCCCGTCGCGGCCTGGCTCGCTCTCCGCATCGGTCTGACGCCCGATACGGAAGGCGCGGATCTGTGGCCGCCCGTGCTCTTTTCGGTTGCATGCTCACTCAACTTTTCTGTCCTCGATGCGATCCTGCGCGCGGCATGGTAAACCGTCCTGTCGCGGCGCAAACAGACACAAAAAAGGGAGGTATCATCATGAAACGGCATTTTCTGCATCTATTCCTGGCCCTTGCGCTGATCGTCGGCGGACTCAGCGTGCCTGCCTTGGCGCAAAAAGCGACCGGCGGGTATGTCGAGAAGGAAATCCAACTTCCCGACGGATACACGGCCGCGACGCCGCCGGTTACGACGCCGGACGGCGGATTCGCGGTCGCGGCTGCCCGGGAGGACACGCGCGCATGGGCATTGATCGCCTGGACGGACCCTGACGCGCAACCCACTGTCACGCCGCTTGCCGCGCCGGGCTACGTCACTTCGATCGATTACGCGCCTGACGGGCAGTTGATGGCCGTCTGTGAGCCGCAAAACCAGACATCTGGGGGAATGTCGGCGGACGCCTCAGCATCCTCCGCGTCCGCTGCCTCATCCAAGGATGCCGTAGGAGCATCCGACAGCACGCAGGCGCCCGGCGAACCGGATGCGCAATCGGATGAAGCGGCCGATGCGCAGAGCGCGACGGCGGTTCAGATGGTTTCTTCGGACGACAGGAAGATCGTTCTCGCCTGGATGAATCCGGATGGCGGCACGGCGTCAACGTGCGAGATTTCCGGTATGTTTTCGTCTGTCCGCGCGCTTTCCGGGCGCAGGGCGGCGGCGATGGAACTGGGAACGGGCGTTTCCTTGTACGATGAATCAGGCGAAAAGCAGACGGATGTCGAAGGGGATGATGCGTTCGGCATGGCTTCCGGTGCAGGCAGTCTGTGGCTGCAGCGAAGGGACTCGCTCACCCAGTATGCCGTGGACGGCGCGCAGACGCGCAGCGTTCCCCTGTCCGCCGCGTTCGGAAATCCCATCGCCGTTTCGGGGGATGGGGCCGTCTACATCCTCTCAACCGCGGGCATTCTGCGGTTGGCGCCCGGCGGCGAAAGCTTTGAAAAGATCGCCGACGCGTCGAATTACGCCTTCGGTGACCCCTCCGAAACACTGAGCGGCCTTTGCGCGTTGAAGAGCGGTACGCTGGTTGCGATGCTGGGCGGCGGAAACGGCGTGTATGTCTTCTCAAGCGGCGGCAGTACCAACATCGGCTTTGGCGGAACGGAGAGCGAAGAATCCGCGCGCCTTGTGGCCTATGTGTTCGATCTGAATCTCGACCTGTCAAACCGGGAGAATTTCACCGTTACGGCGCTTCGGGCCAGCGCCAAGCTGCGCAAGGCGGTCAGCGAATTCCAGCGCGCGCATCCGGAACTCAACGTGAATCTGAACGCGAAGCTGGAGGAAAACGACGATCAAACGCCGGTGGAGGACGCGGTCCGCGCGCTGAATACGGATCTTCTCGCCGGGAACGGCGGCGACGTGCTGGTGCTGGACGGGCTTCCGGCGGATAAGTATACTGAAAAGGGCGTGCTCCAGGATTTGACGGAATTCTCCGGCGATCTGGGCATTCTGCCCGGCATTCTTTCCGGCAGCAAAGCCCCGGACGGGAAAATCTACGCGCTTCCTGCGCAGTTCGCGTTCACAACGCTTTGGGGGCGGCGGGATCAGGCGGGCAAGGTGACGGACCTTCAGAGCATTCTGAACCTCCCGTTTGCGGACGGCCAGACGCCGATGTACGGGCGCACGCCGGAGGACTGGCTCAGACTCCTGTTTCCCGCGAGCGGCGACGCCTTCCGGGACGAATCCGGGAACCTTCGCTTCGATTCGGAGGCGTTCGCTTCGTTCCTGAACGTGGTGGACGGCCTGTACATGGCGCAGGCGGAACAGCCGGACGAATCCACCGCGGGTGATCTGAACATGGAAGAACTGCAGGCGCTGATGAACGGTTCGACCGCGCTTGCGCCCGGAGAAATCGCGTCAACGATGCAGGCGGCGATCTACTATACCGTCTCGGGTGAAAAGGACGCGCTGCCCGTCCTCATGCCCTCCGTCGGCGGCGCGGGTTCGACCTATACCCCGTCGCTTCGGATGGGCGTCAGCGCATGGACGGGCCATAAGGATTTGGCGGAGGCGTTCATTCGGAGCATTTTCACCCCGAATTTGCAGGAACTGGATCAATCGGAGGGCCTGCCCACAGTGGCAGCCTCGCTGGACAAGGTGATCGAAAATGCCAAGGCGCTTGCGAAAAACAAAGATGTTACGATGGGCATCTCGCTGGACGGCAGCACGCCGCTGACGCTCGTCCAGCCCGACGACGCCTGCTGGGACGCGCTGCGCGCGCTGTGCGACCGGCTGCATACCTCCGCGCTGTCCGACGAGACGCTATTGTCCTTCCTTACGGAGGAGACCAAGCCGTTCTTTGACGGAACCGCCTCCGCGTCAGACGCGGCGCGCGCGATGGCCGCGCGAGCGACGGCGTACCTGAACGAATAATCGCAGAGCGGCTTGGAAAGCTCATCCGGTTTGTTACTGGGAGGAAGGCGGAAAACCCGCCTTCTTCCCAAGGCTCCGGCGGCCTCGCAGGTCGCCGCTTTGTGCTATAATAGGATTGAAACCTCCGCGCATCCCAAACGCGGTGGAAGGAGAGACGCAAACGTGCGCATTCTTCTGATTGAGGATGACAAAAATCTCTCTCGCGCCGTGGAATACCGGCTGAAGAAAGACGGGTTTACGGTGGAATGCCGGGCGGATGGGCTCTCCGGGCTCGACGCGATGACAGGCGAGGGCCCGTTTGATCTGGTGCTTCTTGACCGCATGCTGCCGGGCCTCGAGGGCGTAGAAATCCTAAAGCGCGTCCGGGCGGGCGGAGACATAACGCCGGTCCTCCTCCTCACGGCGATGGACGGCATCGACGACCGCGTGACGGGCCTTGACGCCGGTGCGGACGATTACCTTGTAAAACCCTTTGCGATGGATGAGCTGATGGCCCGCGTCCGGGCGCTGGGCCGCCGTCCGCCGGTTCTGGAAGCGCCGGTGGTCGTGTGCGGCGGGTTGACGTTCAATACCC
Source organism: uncultured Clostridia bacterium (assembly GCA_937934775.1). GTDB lineage: Bacteria > Bacillota > Clostridia > Christensenellales > Aristaeellaceae > JAEZHK01. The sequence goes on along the minus strand of CALGYL010000228.1, from coordinate 17,246 downwards.
GGCAGTTGTCGCTCCAGCGCGGAGAAACGACGGTTTCCCTTTCCCGGCGGGAGGGCGCGCTGATGGAAACCCTGATGCGAAACAGGGGACAGGTTCTGCCGAGGGATCTGCTGCTCGACCGGATCTGGGCGGGCAGCATTGTAGAAGGGGGAAACCTCGACATTACGGTACATTTTCTGCGCAGGCACCTCCGCGAGGTTGGCAGCGAGGCCGTCATCCGGACGGTCCGCGGCGTCGGATACCGGTTTCAGGGTTAAGGGAGGCGTAGAGAAATGCTTGCACGCTTGCGGAGGCATATGGCGATCCTCAACGCGGCGATCTCCGGCGCGATATTGCTGGCGATGGCGCTGGTCGCACTTGGGGTCTCCGACGACATGCTGGTCCGGCAGTATGAACAGGACCTGGCCAACTCGTCATCTGGGCTTTTTACCGCGATCGATTCAAACCCAGGAAACGTGGGCATCGCCTATGCCACCAAGAACAGTCTCTCCATCTACTATGAAGGCGGCGGCAAGGCGGTTCTCGCGGGCGAAGCGGTGGAGCGTGACAAAATGGATCTGACCATTGCGATGAACGCGGCGCGCGCGCAGGTTGAAAGCGAAGCAAAGCGCATGGATTTGAATGTGTACGCTTCGCCCGTTGAGAGCGATATTCTGTACCGGAAAATACTGATCGCGGATACCGGCGAAGGGCAGGTGACTGTGTCCAGCACGGAAAAGCGGCCCAGCGCAGTGCAAAGCGCGGCGCCGTCCGGGGAGATAACCGCGCAGGCAACACCTGCTGTGAACGGCACAGTTTCCGTGGAATTGTCCGGCCCCTCCGTCGTTGTTTCTGGAAGCACCTATTCGGCCTCGGAAACTACGATCAGCGGCGAGGCGCAGACCGTTTCCATTGCCTACGGTTTCCCGAACCTGCTGGTGGATGCGGGCGGCAAGTCCTATCGCGTCTCGGCGACGGTAATCAACGGTGATAAAGGCGCTATGCTTCTGGTGCTTCAGGACCGAGCGGAGGAACTGGCGGCGCGGAGCCGCCTGAGATGGCTGTTCCTGGGCTGCGCGATGGGCGGCCTGATCCTGGTGGGCGGGGCCAGCCTGTTTCTGAGCAAGCGCGCGGTCCGGCCGGTGGAGGCGTCAATCGAGCAGCAGCGCGCCTTTGTCGCCGCCGCGTCACACGAACTCAGGACGCCGGTTGCGGCGCTCCGGGCGAACGCGGAGGTGCTCAAAGACGCGGAACTGGGCGAATTCTCGCCGTTCCTCGAATCCATCGAGCAGGAGAGCATCCGGATGGGCCGCCTCGTCAGTGATCTGACGGATCTGGCCCGCGCCGACGCTGGAAAGCTCTCGTTTGCGGATGAACTGGTGGACGTAGCGGAAGCGGTTCGGCAGACCGTCGCCGCCATGCGCCCGCTTGCGGAGCGCAAACCCGTCGAACTGGCCGAAGAACTCCAGTCCGCCTGGATCCGGGGCGATGCGGGCAGGCTTCGCCAGGCGCTGACGGCGCTTCTGGACAACGCAATCCGCTACACCCAGCCCGGCGGGCATATCGCAGTGCGCGTCGCGCAGGAAAGACAAATTGTTTGCCTCACCGTCAGAGATGACGGACCGGGCATCCCTGAAGCGCAGAAAGGGAAGGTCTTTGACCGGTTTTACCGAGCCGACACCGCCCGCGCGCAGGACGGCGGCAGCGGACTGGGCTTGAGCGTGACCAGGCAGATCGTCGAGAGAATGAGGGGTACGATCACGCTGCGCGACGGCGAGGATAAAAGGGGATGCGTTTTTGAGATGCGGTGGAACCCCGGTGCTCGTTCTGGAGGGAGACTGAAACACAATTCCTAAGCTGGCGGGAAAGCGATCAGTCAGTGCGTCATCCGGAGATCCAGCAGGATTTCAGGCTCACGCAGCGCTTTATTTATTGCATTAGAACCAAACGGGTTTTTCATGCACAGGGCGCGGTACCGCCAAGAAGCGGACCGCGCTTCTGCGTTTTCAAGGGAGGCTTTTCTTGTCCGCAGTACCTTTTTTGTGCCTTCCTGAGGAGAATTTCCGTACCCAAAAAACGATCGTCGCAAGCAAAACGATGCGACGGTTTGTTCGGCTTGACAGCTCGTATGAACGGAAAGAGGGTACTTGCAACGGGAGGGCGTTCAAGTGGATGGCGGAGGAGGACGCCATTTATTACCCGGCGAGAAATCCGGCTGGCTGCAATGACAAAGCCCATGGAATGGGTCGGAATTGTGACGATGCCGTGGCGTTCAACCGTGGTGTGCGTTAATTCATCGGTCAAAAATATTAAATATTTGTAATGGGTAAATTTTTTATTTAAATCTGCGTTGTTATAAAAACATATTTCACGGAAACAGTCCAAAGACGGATAAACAAATTCATGTTGATCGCCGAAGTATATCGCACAAACCGAAACACTATCGCTTGTCATAAGTGATATATTACTCGCGAAAATGGATATCAATCCAATTTTAGCGAATAAAACAGGAGGGACAGAGAGGGGTTCGTATTCGTTTTACGGGCATCACGACAACAAAGGAGATGTGAATATGCAGGGACTTGCATATACGGAATCGGCTGAATTTGAAGATACACAAGAAAACCTGTACTTGACATTCACAATTGGCAATGAAGTTTTTGGAATTGGAATTGGATATGTCAAAGAGATCATCGGAATTCTCCCCATCACGGCCATTCCGGAATTGCCGGAACATATCAAGGGTGTCATTAATCTTCGGGGAAGAATTATTCCGGTTATGGATGTCAGGCTTCGGTTCAGGAAGACTGCGCAGGCATACGATTCCAGAACCTGCATCATTGTGGTGGATATCGGCGGCACATCCATCGGCATGATCGTCGACAGGGTGGCGGAGGTTGTCTCGATTGCAGGCAGCGAGATTGCCGCGCCGCCGGAGATCAGCAAGCGCGAGGTCAGCTATATCAAGGGGTTTGGAAAAGTTGGCAGTGAGATCAAACTGCTGCTTGACTGCGACGCGCTGCTCAATAGCGAAGTAGAGATGCTCAGGAAAAGGAAGGAGAACGTACAATGAAATGGTTTGCCAATATGAAGATCTCGAGGAAGCTCCTGTTGGGTTTTGCGGCGGTTCTGCTGGTTGCAGTGGCTCTGGGTGTCGTATGAATTCTGAACCTCACGAACATCTCTGCGAGTGATGAGCTGCTGTATTCCAAGAATACCGTCCCCATCGGATACCTGACCGAGATGGTGAATGCCTTTCAAAGATCGCGTGTAAACCTGCGGGAAATCATCCTGCAAACGGATGTCACCAAGATCGCTGAGAATGAAAAGAAGCTCACGGAGCGCAGGACGGAACTCGACACATATCAGGAAAAGCTTGCGCAACTGCTGACAACGAAGGATATGCAGGACGCCTATAACGCTTTCCTGAAAACGCGGGATACATTCGGTACCTACGTGGAGCAGGTCCAGGCGCTCGGCAAGCAGAACAAGAATACCGAAGCCGTCGCGCTGCTTGGCTCCGACGCTGTTTACGCAGCGGAGCAGGCAGAGCAGAGCGCGATCCTGAAGCTTGTCGAATTGCTGGATGCGGAAGCCTCCAGCAGGGCGAGTGAGAATCAGGATCTTGCACAGAAGGCGATTCTTACAGTGGTCGGCGCACTGCTGATTGGCGTCATCATCGCGCTCTTCCTGGCGCTTGCCATTTCGAACATGATCAGCAAGTCGATGAAGAAGATCATCGTGGCCGCGGAAGGCATTGCGGACGGCGATCTGACAGTCGACGTTGCGATCGACACCAAGGATGAGATCGGCGATCTGGCCAGGGCGTTTGGCAGAATGAGCGACAATCTCAACGAGGTGCTGTCCACCATCAACGCCGCCGCCGAGCAGGTCTCCTCGGGCGCAAAAGAGCTGGCGGATTCCAGCATGGCGCTGTCTCAGGGCGCGTCGGAACAGGCAAGCTCCATTGAAGAACTTACCGCCTCGCTGGAGGAGATTTCTTCCCAAACCAAGCTGAACGCACAGAACGCCAACACCGCGGACAAGCTGGCCGGCGCGGCGCAGGGCAACGCGGAGCATGGAAACGATCAGATGCACGACATGCTTAAGGCGATGGATGAGATCAACGTATCCTCCGGCAATATCTACAAGATCATCAAGGTGATCGACGACATCGCGTTCCAGACGAACATTCTGGCGCTGAACGCGGCGGTCGAGGCGGCGCGCGCCGGGCAGCACGGCAAGGGGTTTGCCGTGGTCGCGGAAGAAGTGCGCAACTTGGCGGCGAAATCCGCCGGAGCGGCCAAGGAAACGACCGAGATGATCGAAGGTTCCATCAAGAAGGTGGATGCCGGTACGAAACTGGCTACCTTTACGGCGGATGAGCTGAACAAGATCGTCGATGGCGTCGCGCAGGCGGCGACGCTCGTCAACCAGATCAACGTCGCGTCCAACGAACAGGCGATCGGGCTTTCGCAGATCAATCAGGCGGTCATGCAAGTGTCTCAGGTGGTGCAGGCCAACTCCGCCGTTTCCGAGCAGAGCGCCGCGGCCAGCAAGGAACTGGCGGGCCAGGCTGCGATGATGCGCGAATCGGTCGGCAAATTCCGGCTGAAGCAGGCGAGCACCTCGCAAATGAAGTTCACCCCGGCTGCCAAGAAAGAAGAGAAAAAGGAGCAGGCCGCAAAGGCCGCGCACGGGGAAGAGCGCCCGGCAGCCAGGAAGGGCAAGCCGACGATCGCGCTCAGCGACGAGGAGTTTGGGAAGTACTAGGACCATTTCTATATAAGTACGCGTCTTCAGCCTTGGCGTCACGAATGCTTTCTGCCGAAAGAGGCCGCATCCGGACGGCCGGGTGAAAAGCCCGGATACTGGCTTGCGAACCCCGACGCGTTCTATGTCCCACCCCAGAAATTCTTGTATACGGAAGCCCCTCGAAGCTGCGTTCGGCAGCTTCGAGGGGCTTTCTATAGGCCGTCAGCACTTAACTGAATTATGCTTGTAACCGATATTACAATTAAATAAAATCCTATCCGTAACCACTATTCCAGAACCGAGGTGCGCATCGTGCGAAACGAGTGGGCGGCGATCAATTATACCCTGCCGCGGGAACCGTCCCGGGCGCGGGTTTCGGTGTGGCGCAAGCTGAAGAAGGCGGGCGCGGTCAATATTCAACAGTCGATGTGGGTCTTGCCGGCGGGTGAGGAGAACCGGCGCGCGCTGGATGAGATCAAGGGAGACGTGACGGTAAACGGCGGCGAAGCCTTCGTCATCACCTTCTCGGCGGACGAGGACGGCCTTCGGATTATCGCCGAAAAGCTCAACCAGGCTCGGAATGAGGAATATCGGGAACTGCTTGAGCAATGCGAGGAATTCTTCAAGGAGATCGACAAGGAGACCGCGCGTCGGAACTTTTCGTTTGCCGAAATCGAGGAAAACGAAGAAGAACTGGAAAAGCTCAGGCAATGGTTTGAGAAGATCGCCGCGCGAGATGCCTTCGGGGCCTCGCTGCGCGCGCAATCAATCGAAACACTGGCCCGGTGCGGCGAGGCGCTGGATGGTTTTTGCGACAAGGTGTATGATTCGATTGAGGGCGGACGGGTGTTATAAAATGAAGAAAAAGATCGTGTCGAACATCGTTCTTCTGGGGCTGGTCAGTCTGTTTGTCGACATGAGCACCGAAATGGTGTACCCGCTGATCCCACTGTACCTGACGGCGACATTGGGCGCGTCACCCGCGATCGTCGGGCTGATCGAGGGCATCGCGGAGAGCGTCGCCTCGCTCCTCAAGGTGTTCAGCGGCTACATCGGCGACGTGCGCCGTAATAAAAAGCAGCTGGCGTTCATCGGCTACTCGGCGGCGGTGGTGTACAAGATGATGCTGATCGCTTCCAGCTCCTGGCTGGGTGTGTTGGCGGCCAGGGTGGTGGACCGGACCGGCAAGGGCATTCGCACCGCGCCCCGGGACGCGCTGGTGGCGGAAGCGGGCGGGAAGAAGCTGGGTTCCTCCTTTGGGCTTCACAAGATGCTGGACATGGCGGGCTCCACGCTGGGCGTGATCCTGGCCTATCTGTTCGTCACCCGCGGCGTCGGGTTCCACGGCGCGTTTTTCTACTCCATGATCCCGGCGGTTATCGGCATTCTGATCATCCTTCTCGTCCGGGAGGAGAAGGGGAGCGTCCCGCCGGGCGAAAAACTGCGCATTAAGGGATTGAAGCTGAATGGACAGCTCAAAACGTACCTTGCGATCCTGTTCGTGTTCTGCCTGGGCAACTCCTCCAACGCGTTTTTACTGCTGAAGGCGGGTCAGCAGGGGTTTTCGGAGGGCCAGGTGATCCTTTTGTACCTGCTCTACAACGCGTCCGCGTCCATTCTGGCGATTCCGGCGGGCAGGCTGTCCGACCGGATCGGCCGGGCGCGGGTGCTGATTCCGGGCTACCTGATCTATGGCGCCGTCTACCTGGGCTTCGCGCTCATTACGGACAAGACTGCGTTCGTCCTGATGTTTGCCGCCTACGGCGCATACAACGCGCTGATCAGCGGCGCGGAGCGGGCATTCGTCGCGGAAAACGCTCCGGAGGGGCTGAAGGGCACGGTGCTTGGGCTGTATGGAATGCTGCAGGGCGTCGGCCTTCTCCTAGCTTCCGTCATCGCGGGCCTATTGTACGCCGTCAACTCCGGCGCGCCGTTTGTATTCGGCGGCACACTGGGCGTCCTCTCGGCGGCGGCGGTCGCGCTCATGATGGGGCGGGGCAGGGAAGTGGCATCACGGGTGTAAGGAAATCTTCGGAGTAGTACATATTGACTATTGAAAAACCCCGGAATCCTTTTTGAAGGGCTTCCGGGGGTTCACTTCGTCGCCGCTATTTAACAATCTGCAGTTCGTACTCCTGGCTGCCCAGGCCGACCTCGGCCAGCTTTTCCAGCTGCACATAGGGGTTTTTGCCGTGCAGCCGCTCAAACAGGTGGCCTTCCCCCGTCAGCTTCAGCCCCTGCGGCACGCCCTCCGGAATCAGCCGCTCCACCTTGATGGCATCGATGGAGGCGCGTTCCACCGCCACGATGTCGTCCGACATCATGATGCCGATGTCGGGCACCAGCGCGGGGGTGGTCATGCCCCAGCAGTCGCACAGGGCGGTGATCTGGGTCAGCACGTTGATGTAGTAGGCGTTGCCCGGCGCGAAAGTATCCAGAACCGCCTTCGTGCAGACCGCCATGCCCATCTGGAAGTCGGCGTAGTCGTGAGAATCCAGCTGAATCGCGCCGGTGGGGCACACCTTCACGCAGTGCTGGCAGAGCGTGCAGAAGTGGTAGTTCACCTGATACTCGCCCTGGGTTGCGGGGCCGGAAAAGCCGTTGGCCTTGTGGTTGCAGGCGGTGACGCAGGCGCCGCAGTGGGTGCACTTCGCGCCGTTCCAGACGAGGCCGCCCTCCAGCCCGTGGATTTCATGGCGGGTGCGGTCGGTCACGCAGCCCATCGCGATGTTCTTGCACGCGCCGCCAAAACCGCAGGAGCCGTGGCCCTTTACGTGGGAGAAATCGATCAGGAAATCGGCGTCGTGGATCAGCCCGGCCACGTCCACATGGCGGAAGGTCTTAAAATCCACGTCCTTCGTATAGAAATACTTGCCGAAGTAGCCGCAGTCGTCCAGCACCGGGCAGCCCAAGGCGCTGTCGGTGTAGCCGCGGTCCTCAGGATGGCGGGGATAAATATAGTGGTCGGTGACGAAGCACTCGCCTCCGCTGGCCTTGACGAAGGAAACCAGCTTGCGCACGAACACCGGCGGAATGGTGGAGTAGGAGACGTCGTCGCCCACGTGCATCTTGATGGCGACCTTTTTGCCCTTGACCTTTTCCGCCAGGCCGCTCTTTTTCAGCATACGGCTGAATTTCTCCGGCAGTGTCTGGGACGCCTTATACTGGGTGAACGCCATCGGCGCAAACAGGACTTTCGAGGGCATGAACGTACCTCCTGATGCTGTTTTCGTCCGGCCATTATACCACGTTTCACATTCCTGGGCAAGATATATCCCGCCACCCCGGCGCATAGCAATGAAGGGGGAGCGGGGACATCGATCCGCCGCGCGGGAATGGGTACAAGGAGGGCTGAACGTGGAGCTGGAGAGACAAACCATCGAAATTGAGCGCCAGGTGGCCAGCGAAAGCGCACAGGCGCTGGTGCGGGCGGAGGCCACGGTTTCCGGCGCGGGACGCGAGGCGGTGGAACCGCTGATGGAGGAGGCCACGCTCGCCATTGGCACCGTGGAGGTGCAGGACGGGCGGGTACTATTGGATGGTACGGTGCGCTGCCAGGCGGTGTACCGCCAGGGCGAGGAGGGCAGCCCGCGCGCGCTGGCCGCCCAGGCGCAGTTCAATCAGGCCATTGAGACGCCGGGGGCCAAGCCCAGGATGATCGCAAGCGTGGACGGCCAAGTGGAGCACGTGGAGGCATCCTACGAAAACGGGCGCATGGTGTTTCAGGTGTCGATCAACCTGACGGTGCGGGTCAGCGCGCTGGACACCGTCTCGATCATCACGCAGGTGGCGGGCATCCCGGCGCTGGAGGCGCGGTTTGTGGAGATCTGCTCCACGAAACTCAGCGCCGAGGCGGGCGCGGAGACGGTGCTCCGGGAGAGCGTGGCGCTGCCCGCGCAGCTGGACGCAAGGCTCGCACTGATCGACTGGTCCACCACGCGGGTTGCGAGCGTCGCGCCGGACCTGGGCGGCGTACGGGTGAAGGGTGAGGTGCTGACCGAGACGCTGATCGGTACCGGCGTGCCCGCAAGACCGGTGGCGCTGGTCAAGGTGGCGCTGCCCTTTGACGAAGTGGTAGAACTTCCCGAATGGCTGACGGAGAATGTGCGCGCCAGCGCGCAGGTTACGAACCTCACCACCAATGTGGAACAGGGCGGCACCGAGGAATCCGCGCTGACGATGGAGGCGAACCTGACAATCGGGGTGCGCGCCTATGGCCGGGATTGCGCCACGGCGCTGGCTGGGGCGTACACCACGTCCGGCCAGGCGCTGGAGACCGGACAGCAGACGCTGGATGTATCCGCCGGGGAGACGACGCTGGACAGCTCGCAGGTATTCCGCGGCACGATGCTCCTGCCGGAGGGTGCGCCCGGCGCGGGCACGGTGCTGGCGGCGCGGGTGAGGCCGGTGGTCAGCGAATGGTCCAGCGAGAACGGGCAGACGACGGTATCGGGCGTTCTGGAGGCGGGCGTACTGTACCTGCCCGGCGGCAGCGAGCGGCTGCAGGCGGCGCGGAGTGAGCTTCCGTTTTCCATCCGCTGCGAGGGGGCGCTGCCGGACGGCGGCGAACTGTCGGTGGAGGCCACCGGCGCGGAGGCCAGCGCGCTGATGAGCGACCGGCTGGAACTCAAGTGTACGCTGCACGTGACCGGCTCCGCCATGCGTACACAGCAGGTGACCGTGGTGGACAACGTTGAGGCGGCGGAGGGCGCCATGGGGAAGAGCGGCATTCTGATCGTCTGGCCGCAGGCGGGCGACACCGCCTGGTCCATCGGGGAAAGGCATCGGGTGGCCCAGTCCCGCATCGGCGCTGTGGAGCCGGGCAAGCCCATTGTGCTCAGGGCCTGAAACATGGTACAATGGCCCTCGTGGAGGGCCGCACATGAGAATTGAGGCAAAGGCGTACGCCAAGATCAACTGGGCGCTCTGGATTACCGGACGCCGCCCGGACGGTTACCATGAACTGGACATGCTGATGCAGCCGGTGTCGCTGTGCGACGATCTGACCTTTGAAGAGGACGACGGGCTTTCGCTGCATGTGGCTGGCGGGCTGGCGGACGATCCAAACAATCTGGTACTTTGCGCCGCGCGTGCGCTCCGGGAGCAGACCGGGGCGCGCCGCGGCGCACGCATTTTTCTGACAAAGCGCATCCCGGCCCGGGCGGGGATGGGCGGCGGCAGCGCCGACTGCGCGGTGGCGCTGAAGGCGCTGAACGCGCTGTGGGGGCTTGACCTGCCGATGGAGACGCTGATGCGGCTCGGCCTGAAGCTGGGCGCGGACGTTCCTTATTGCCTGACGGGCGGACTCTGCCGCGTTCGCGGCATCGGGGAACTTGTCGAGCGCGTTTCGCAGGCGCCTCGCGCCTTTCTCGCCCTTTCGCGGTTGGGCGATGGGCTTTCGACCGCGGACGTATTCCGCGCCTGGGACGGTTCGCCTGTTTTCCCGCCCATGGATCCGACGCGGGCGACGGAAGCGCTCCGTTCGTGTGATTTTGACTTGCTTCGCCTCTCTGCCCGCAACGCGCTGACGGACGCCGCGGCTTCGCTCCTTCCGGAGATCCCGGAAAAAATTGCGCTTCTCTATGACCTCGGCGCGCGCTATGCGCAGATGTCGGGCAGCGGTTCTACCGTCTACGGCGTGTTCAATAGGCCCGAGGAGGCCCGCCAAGCCGCCCGAATGCTCGGAAAAAATGCGATTGTGGCCGAAACTCTGCCATAACAACTGAATAAATTCGACCATTTCTGCCCAGCCTAGAGCCATCCAATTCCGCATGACGAGGAGAAAAAGGATGGCTCGGTTTTTTGTTGCGCTCACGTTGCTCGCGGCGCTTTTTTGCGCGCCGATTGCCCGGGCGGAAACGCCTGATCCACTGAAAAATCTGATTCGGCTTCAGGTGATCGCGCGAAGTGATGGGAAGGCGGATCAGGAGGCAAAACTCAGAGCGCGTGACCGGGTGCGCGCGGCGGCGGTGAAAATTGTTCTGGGCGCGAAGAACTCGGATGAGGCGTTCGAACGGCTCCGCTTAAGCCGCCGGGAGCTTTCGGAGGCCGCTGGGGCGCGGGTGGAGATCCGCGAGGCGGACTGCCCGCTCCGGGTGTACGGCCGTCTGGTGGTGCCTGCCGGGTGCTACCGAGTGGTCCGGGTGATCATGGGACCGGGCGCGGGGCGCAACTGGTGGTGCGTGCTCTACCCGGACCTGTGCGCCACTAATCCGCTGGAGGTCAAGGCGTTGGCGGGGGACGGCCATGTCGCCTTCTACTCCGAAGTCATGCGCTGGGTTGATGCGATGAGGGGGAATGGGTCATGAAGAGAATAGCATACGCCGCCCTGATCCTGGCGGCGGTAATCGCCTTTGCGTTTTTGCCGGCGCAGGCGGCGGTGGTACTGGAGGTCGGCTCCAGCGGCGCCAACGTGGTCAAGGTGCAGAAGCGCCTGATTCAGTACGACTATCTGGACGGCGCCGCGGACGGCAAGTACGGCGCGTCGACGCAGTCTGCCGTGAAGCTGTTCCAGCGCAGGAACGGCCTGCCTGTGGACGGCCGGGTAGGCCCGTCCACCGCGGCGGCGCTGGGCGTGACGCTCACGTCCTCCGGCGGCGGAACGAGCACCACCACGTCGTCTTCGACCGCCTCCATCACCTCCAGTGATCACCGGCTTTTGTCCAAGCTGGTCTATGCGGAGGCGCGCGGCGAGCCCTACAAGGGGCAGGTGGCCGTGGCGGCGGTGGTACTAAACCGCGTGCGCTCCTCCTCCTTTCCCAACACAATCTCCGGCGTGATTTACCAGAAGAACGCGTTTTCCTGCGTTCCGAACGGTTCCATCAACAATACGCCCGATTCCTCCGCCATCCGCGCCGCCCGTGACGCGATGAACGGCTGGGACCCCACCGGCGGCTGCCTCTATTTCTATAACCCCCGCCAGACCTCGGATCGGTGGATTCGCAGCCGCACGGTCAAGACCGTGATCGGCAACCACTCCTTCTGCCTATGAGCCATCCCATTCGATGGAGAGGACGCATTCAGAAACGGGGGTTTCTGGTGATGCTGGGCGCGCTGGCGCTGGCGCTACTAGTGACCAGCGTGGTCATGCAGCAGCGGGTATCAGCGCTGACCCTGCAGGTCAACGCGGCGTACCAGAAGGCGTTTTATGAGACGGTGGAACTGATGAGTGGCATCCAGCTCAACATTGAAAAATTGATGGTGACGGGCAGCGGCGCGCAGGAGCAGGCGCTGCTCACCACCATCTCCCGGCAAGCCGAAGGCGTGGCCAGCAACCTGAGCGAGATGCCTCAGGGCGACTCCACGCTGGAGGGTTCCCTGAAATTTGTCAATCAGACCGCGGACTACGCAAGGGTACTGTCCGATCGCATTGGGGCGGGTGGCGCGCTGACCGGGAAGGATTATGAAAATCTGGGCGATCTGCATAATGCCAGCGCGAGCCTTAACCAGCAGCTCAGTGACATCCTGGCCCGCTACGACGCCGGGGAGCCGGTGTTCGGAAACGGCAGCGTGACCCTCAGCGCCACGCAGGCCCCCGAGGAGAACAGCCCCGTTGTCGACTACCCGGTGCTGCTCTACGACGGCCCCTTCTCCGATTCCCGCAACAATCAGACGATTCAGGCCGACGGTCAGGCGGTGTCTCAGGACGAAGCGTCGAAGCTTCTGATTGATTTTATCGGCCAGGAGCGGGTCAAGGGCGCCGCCTACACCGGAGATTCCGACATCTTCACCAGCTGCTATGAGTTCGTCGTCACGTTGAAGGACGACACGACGCTGACCGCGGGCCTGACCAAGGCGGGCGGGCACATCGTCTACATGCTGCCTGACCAGGCGAATTCCGAGGTCAACCTGACGGAGGGCGACTGCATCGACCAGGGTTTGCGGTTCCTTTCCACCCACGGCTATGAGAACATGGAGGTCAGTTACTGGCGCAAGCTGGACGGCATTCTGACGGTCAACTATGCGGCCACGCAGGACGGCGTGCTGCTCTATCCGGATCTGATCAAACTGCAGATCTCGATGAAGGACGGCCTGGTGGTGGGCATCGAGGCGGTCAACTACCTGACCAACCACCGGACCCGCACGATCCCAGAGCCGCTGATCCCCGAAGCCGACGCCCGGTCCAGAATCAATCCTGCGCTGAGCATCGAGCGCGTCCGGCGGTGCATCATCCCGCTGGACGAGGGCGAGGTGCAGTGCTGGGAAATCACGGCGGCGATGTCTGACGACGAGCGGTACCTGGTGTATGTCGACGCGATGACCGGTGTCGAAAAAACCATCCTGCGCATCATGCAGGACGACGAGGGAATTGTGACGCAGTAATACTCTGATAGGAATCTGTTTGGCCGCCCTCATTGACGATACAGCGGGAGCCGCTCTGTATAGTGACAAAGCGGCTCCCCTTATTTTTTCTGCGGATCAGGAAAGCGTGAACTCGACGCGGACAGGGTTGTGGTCGGCGTACTGGAAATTCAGCGGCAGCGTTTTGACCGATTGAAGCTGAACGTTGGGCGACAGGATGAAGCCGTCGATCACGTAGAGCTGGTTTAACGGGTTTGCCGCGTCGTAGGCCATGTCGTTGGAGCGGCAGGTGGGCGTGGAATCGTCCGCGGCGTAGGTCCAGTCCGTCGGCAGGATCGAGGCGTCGATGGTTCCGGGTATGTAGGCCCCGGTGGCCTTGGCCGGGAACTTCGTCTGGTCGACACCCGGCAGCCACTGGTTGAAGTCGCCGCCCGCCACCACGTAGTTGCCTTTGTCATATTCCTGGGTCAGGAAATCCACCAGCACCTTGGTCTGCGCCGCCTTGCCCGCGCCGTCGTCATAGGCTTCCAGGTGCAGGTTGACCACCACCAACTGCCTGTTCTGACCATCCACCGGGATGCGCGTGACCAGCAGGCAGCGCTTCAGGTTGCAGGTGGAGAGCGGCCAGGAGAAGGGGGAGGGCAGGCGGATACGGGACGCCTCCAGCGCATTCAGGTTGGAGCGCGTCATGATGCCGCTATGGACCTGGCCGATCGGGTCCAGCGGCGGGATGGGCACAAAGGAGCATTGGAAGTTGGTAGCGAACGCCGACTGCCCGCCAAGCGCCGTGTCCAGGGCGCCTGCTTCGTCGACATAGTAGGAGCGCTTTGAGCCGGGCGCCCGGTCGACCTCCTGCAGAAGCGTCAAATCGCAGGCTTCGCGCTGGATTACATCCACAACGCCTGCCAGGTTGCGCTCGACGATGTCCCTGGACGCGACGCGTGACATCTTCCCGCCGTCCATGAAGAAATCCGATTCCGCCGGAAGCCCGCAGTAGCCGACGTTGAAGGACAGGGCCGTAAGCGTGTCGCCCACCTTCGGCGCGCGTTCGGACGCGCCCGTCAGTTCCGCGGATTCGACCGCGGCCGGGCGGTACTCGCTCAGCGTCAGGTAGCCGATCCCCAGCCCCGCCAGCGCGATGAGGGAAACCAGAATCCACAAAATCATCTTGAAAACCTTTTTCATGTGCACATCCTGCTGTTTTGAATTGGTATAAGGCATGCCGCGTTGCGAATTTCGTGAGGAAGCCGACGCAAAGTATAAAAATTCGACGGAAGAAAACGCAATTCCTTCCGCCGAACCGGTCGAATTTGTCAATTACTCGCTTTTTTGCGCGGCAAGAGTCAGAAGCTCGCCGGACCGCTTGAGGAAGGCCACCATCCGCTCGGATTCCAGCGGATTTCTGGCCATCTCCGCCAGATCCATGATTTGCTGAGCGATCTTGGCGGTCATTTCGCTCTCCGGAGCGGTCTCCAGATACTTGACCAGCGGATGCCGCGCGTTCAGAACCAGCGAACGCTGTTCGGGCATCTGGTAGCCGCCATACACCTTGCTCATCTCCGAGAACCGGCGGGACTGCTCCTCCACGGTGATCATCGCGGGCAGGTCGTCGGTCTTGAAGGATTCCAGCTTCACCGGCAGGTCATTCTCCTTCAGCGCGGCGCGGAACAGTGCCTCAAGCTTGACGCGCTCCTCGTCGGAACCGCTTTCTTCGGTCAACCCGTCCATGCCGCCGTCCACCCGCTGGAACTTGAGCCCATCCGCCTCCCGATACTCCAAGAAGCTGATGAAGTTGCTGTCAATCAGCGTGCCCAGCAGCACCACGTCCTTGCCGGTGGCCAGGTACAGCGCCACCATCTGTGCCTGACGCTTCTCGTCGCTGGTGTAGAAGACGGTTTTGTTCTTGTCGTCGCAGTTCTTTTCCTTGTATTCCGAAAGCGTCAGGTACTTGCCGTCGGTGGTCTTGAACAGGATGGCGCCCTTGACGCGTTCATAGAATTTGTCGTCCCGGATGCAGCCGTACTTGACGAAGGGATGGATGTCGTTCCAGTACTTTTCGTAGGTTTCCCGCTTGTCGGTGTATTCCGACACCAGCCGGTCCGCCACCTTGCGGGTGATGTAGGTGGACATCTTCTTGACGTAGCCGTCGTTCTGCAGGAACGAGCGCGAGACGTTCAGCGGCAGGTCCGGGCAGTCGATGACGCCCTTGAGCAGCATCAAAAACTCTGGAATGACCTCTTTGATGTTGTCGGCCACGAACACCTGCTTGTTGTACAGCTTGATGACGCCCTCGTTTGCGGAGAACTCGTTTTTGAGCCTGGGGAAGTACAGGATGCCCTTCAAATTGAAGGGATACTCCGCGTTCAGGTGGATCCAGAACAGCGGCTCCTCATAATCGTGGAACACTTTGCGGTAGAAGGCCTTGTATTCCTCGTCAGTCACGTCCGCGGGCCGTTTGTTCCAGAGCGGGTTCACATCGTTGAACGGGTGCTCCGCCTCTTCCTTGTGCTTCGCCTCATGGGCCTTTTCATGGCCTTCGCCAAGGTCGCGATCAGGCTCGTTGTCAGGCTCGTTGTCAGGTTCATTGTCAGGCTCGTTGTCAAGCTCGTTGTCGGGCTCGTTGTCAAGCTCGTGCTCATGATCGTGCTTGCTTTCCTCCGTCCCCTTCTCCTCGTGGAGGTAGAGGGGCACCGGCATAAACGCGCAGTACTTCTCCAGCGTCTCCCGCAGCTTGAAGGAGTGCAGGAATTCGTGCTCCTCTTCGGAGATGGTCAGGGTGATGGTCGTGCCTCGCTCGGTGCGCTCGGAGGGCTCCATCGAATACTGCATGCCGTCTTCGCTGATCCAGCGCACAGCCTCTGCGCCCGGCTGCCAGCTCAGGGTGTCGATGACCACCTTTGAGGACACCATGAACGCCGAATAAAAGCCCAGGCCGAAGTGGCCGATGATGCCGCCATCCTCGCCATCCGTCTTGTACTTGTTCAGAAATTCTTCCGCGCCGGAGAACGCGACCTGCGCGATGAAGCGCTCGACTTCTTCGCCCGTCATGCCGACGCCGTTGTCGATGATCTTCAGCGTACCCTCGGCTTCGCAGGGGATGACGTCCACCCGATAGTTTTCCTCCTGCGGCGCCTCGCCCTTCAGAGCGAGCAGTTTGTATTTCGCGATGGCGTCCGCGCCATTGGAAACCAGTTCCCTAAGGAAGATGTCCTTGT
Organism: uncultured Clostridia bacterium; assembly: GCA_937934775.1. Lineage (GTDB taxonomy): Bacteria > Bacillota > Clostridia > Christensenellales > Aristaeellaceae > JAEZHK01. The sequence continues at coordinate 996 of CALGYL010000228.1, read as the reverse complement.
CGGAATACAGCCACCGCTTGATGATGGGCATGATGTTCTGTGCGTGAATCGTGATGTTACCAGCCCTGGACATGAAAAAAACCTCCCGAACGCATGGTTTTCCATATTTCATGGGATAACCATATTTTATGAAAACGGGCGGCGCGTGTCAAGTTAATTTGGCACTCAAAAATCGAGAGTGCTAACAATTTTTCGTTTTTAGAGCTTGGCGTCCTTCTTTCCTTCGCGGAGAAGACCCGAAAAGTGGATTTTCAAAGCCCATCCGGCATAGTTTGGTAGTGCGTGAAGGGGGGTGGAGGCGGTGCGGATACCGTGGGAGCTGGTGTTGTCGTTCGCGCTGGGACTGGGACTTCTCTATGCGATCGGATGGCTTTTGCTGGTGCCAATGCGATTCCTCTGGCGTTTGATCGCGGGCGGCTTGATGGGGGCGCTCGCGCTGTGGCTGATCAATCAACTGAGCGGCATCACCGGCGTTTACATCGCCATCAACCCCTTCACGGCCCTCGCGGTGGGTTTTCTGGGGCTGCCGGGGGCCGCGCTGGTGGTGGCGCTGCAGTTCCTTTTATAGGCATGCGCTGGGCGCGGGGCGCATAAAATTCAAGGAGGCCCCTGTGTTTGACGAATTCCCGCTGCTCAGGGACAGGCTGTCGGGCGAGGCCGATCTGACCGAGGTACGCCTCCGGGCCGGGCAGCCGCTGGAAGCCCGCGGCATCGGGTGGGCGCGGCTGATCGGGCCGGAAGTCTCCCGGGAGGAGCTGGGTGAGCTGGTGCTCGAGATGACCGGCTATTCGATCTACGCCTGCGAGGAGCGCATCCGGCAGGGGTTCTTCACGCTGCCGGAGGGGCACCGGGTGGGGCTGACGGGCCGGTACGCCTCCGACCGGGGCGGCGTGACGGCGCTGACGGGCATCCTCGCGGTGTGCATCCGCGTCGCACGGGCGGTACCGGGGGCGGCGGACCCGCTGATGCCGCACCTCTTCGACGGGGACAGGCTGA
>CALGYL010000227.1 GCA_937934775.1 uncultured Clostridia bacterium | reverse complement strand
TGGCCCCGGAACACGCCTCCCGCTATCCCCACCAGTTCTCCGGTGGCCAGCGGCAGCGCATCGGCATCGCGCGGGCGCTGATCATGAACCCCAAGCTGATCATTGCGGACGAGTGCATCTCGGCGCTGGACGTGTCCATTCAGGCGCAGGTGGTCAACCTGATGAAGGACATCCAGCAAAATACCGGCTGCGCGTACCTGTTCATCGCCCATGATCTGTCGATGGTCAAGTACATCTCCGACCGGATTGGCGTACTGCACCTGGGCCACATGGTGGAGACCGGCACGCGGGAGGAGATCTTCTCCCGGCCCGTGCACCCCTACACCCGCAGTCTCCTGTCCGCCATCCCGCACCCGAACCCCGTGGTGGAGAAAAAGCGCACCGCCATGAGCTACAACTACAAGGAGTTCGGCGTCGACTACCGCAAGGGCACCCAGCATCTGGTTGATGGCACCCATCATGTGCTGGCGACGGAAGAGGAATTTGCGAAGTGGACGAAGGAAACGGCGAAAGCATGAAGGACTCATCCAAGTAGCGAATCGCACAGGCATAATGCGCAAAAGGCCGCCCTTCCGGTTTTTTCGGAGGGGCGGCTTATTCTTTAAGCTATTTCCAGTATTTTTCCGCGTGGGTTAAAAGAGTCTCTGCGGTGGCCGAGGGCATGTCGGGAAAGATGAAGTACATCCGGTTCTTGCCGTAGCGGTTCATCAGCCGCTCCGCGCCCGCGATCCAGTCCTCGACGCCGCCGTCATAGAGCTGAATCCAAAGGCTCTTTCCGGCCGCGGTCACCTGGTCGTAGATCACATCCCAGCGGGGGCAGGCGCCGTCCGGCTGGCCCGCGCCGCAGGTCCACTGGAGCGCGTCCAGCCTTTCCAGTTCCATCAGGGCGGGCACGTGGCGGATGGCGTCCTTTCCGTCCAGGTGGTAGAGCACGTGGTCCAGCCGCTGGGTCTGCTTTTCCAGCGACGGCAGCACGAACTGCCGGAACTGGCCGGGCGACAGCATGGCGGAGAAATCGCACTGGATTTTGGCGACGCGGCCCTTGCCCCGAATGTGGAAGCAGGTATAGCTCTGGGAACCGTCCGGCTCCGCGATCAGCTGGCGGAACGCGTCGTAGTAGTGGAAATAGGCTTCGTCGATCTGGGCGATGCGTTCTTCCACCAGTTCCGGGTCGTCCATCAGGTCGTAGAGCGCATCCTCGGTGCCGCGCATGGCGGCGTAGATGTCGATGTTCTCGATGATGTCGGGCATGTCCACCATGCAGACGCCCAAGAGCGCTTCCTTGATCTTTTTGACCAGCGCGAAATGCAGCATCCACCAACGGTTTTCGGGATCAAACTGAAGCTTCGGATGGCTCGCAAGGTCGTCAATGCACTTGTCATACCACACGGTGTCCCAGGCGAAGCGGGGTTCCGTGCCCAGGTACAGGGCCAGCGAGCCCGGCCCCAGGTCCGCGCCGAAGGACGGGTAAGCGTCGGCCAGATAGGTGCGCTGGGCGACTTCGGCTTTGGTACGGGCGATCAGGTAATCCGCGTCCGTCCAGAATTCCTCGGGCGTTTTCGCGCGGGGGAAGCGGGGCGCGGTTTCGTCCATGGCTACCACGTACATCAGCGGCAGACCTTCGCTTTTTCGGTTCCACCAGGCTTCAAAGCGTTCGTTGAGGTTTTTCATGCGGCGCCTCCTATAATGCGAAGGGTGGTATTTGTCATTTCGTACCGGGAATCGCCGGTGAATGCGCGGTCAAGCCGCTTTTCTTTGTCGTTCCAGGTCAGGCTCGTAATGCCGAATTCGCCCTTTTCGTAGCCGTAACCGTCGCCCGCGTCGTCGTAGAGCCTGAACGCGCCGTCCGCACCCGGGTAGACGCGAAGCTCGAGGGGTTTGACCGACGCCTCCAGCGCGTGCTGTCGGACCGGCCCCACCGGCAGGATGGAACCCGCCCGGACGAACAGCGGGATGTGCTCAAGCGTCGCTTCCGCCTCGATCCATTGTCCGCCGGTGAATTTCTCTTCCGTATGGAAGTCGTACCAGTCGGTGCCCGCGGGCAGGTAGCAGCGCCGTATCTTCGCCTCCGGCTCCAGCACCGGACAGACCAGAAGCGCGCGGCCCATCAAAAACTGGTGGTCGATCGCCCGCGCCGCCAGGTCGTCCGGAAAATCGAAGGCCAGCATGCGCAGCATCGACGCCCGGTCGAAATGCACCGCCGCCGCCAGCGAGTAGAAGTAGGGGAGGAGCCGCATCCGAAGGTGGATGGCGGCAACCAACGCCTCGTACACCAGTTCTCCGGCGTTTCCAAACCGCCAGACCTCCCGTGGGGTGTCGGTGCCATGCGCCCGGAACATCGGCAGGAACGCGCACAGCTGGAACCAGCGCAGGAACAGCTCCCGGTAGGCGGGTTCCTCGCAGCCTTCCTCGTACTCGCCCCGGCCGAACCACTGGGTCCAGCGCTTGACGAAGAACGCGCCCGCGTCCTGAGTCCAGTAGGGTTGACCGGACAGGCAGAAATTGAGCCCGTCGGGAATGGATTTTCGGAGCGTCTCCCAGTTGGCCGAAGTATCGCCGTTCCAGACAAACGCGCCGTAGCGCTGCTGGCCGGGGAAGCCGGAGCGGGTCAGGTTGAGCACCCGCTTTTCGCCCGTCGCCGCCCGCTGGCCTTCCCAGATGCCTCGGGAATGGTAGAGGGAGTAGGCGTTGATCCGCGTGGGGTCGAGGTACCGCTTGAATTCGGCGGTGTCGAAATACATCCGGTCTTCCGGTGTCATCGGCTCGGAACCAAACCAGTCGGCCTCAAAGGGCTCTGTGCAGTCACACCACCAGGCGTCCACGCCTTTAGTAAACAGCCCTTCCTTCGCCTGGCGCCAGTAGACCGCTCGGCCCTCGGGGGAAAACGCGTCGTAGGTGGAGCGATTGCCCAATAGCAGTCCCTTTTCGCGGAACTCGCGCCGGTTTTCGCCGTCGCCTGACATGTTGGGCCATACCGACCACATGAGCTTTACGTCCATGCCGTGCAGCGCATCCGCAGCGGCGGACAGGTCCGGATACCGGGATTCATCCACCGTCTTCTGGCCCCACAGCCCTTCCGGCCAAGTATACCAGTCCTGCACAATCACGTCCAGCGGAATGCCGCGCCTGCGGTACTCCCGGGCGGCCTCGACCAGTTCCCGCTGATCTTTATAGCGCTCCTTGCTCTGCACAAAACCGAAGGCCCATTTGGGCGGGATGGGCGCGTCGCCGGTCAGACGGCGCACATGGGCCGTCTGCTCGTCCAGCGTCGGGCCAAGGAAGATGAAAAAGTCCATTTCATCGTCGGCGTCGCTCGACAGGTAGCTGCCGAAGGCGTCGTCGTGGAAACTCATGGCGGCGCAGCTGTTGTACAAAATGCCCCAGCCCCTTGACGAGCACAGGACCGGACAAGCGACCTTCAGGTTGTGCTGGTAGAGAAACTGATGGCCGCCCCGGTGGTTAAGAACACCCTCTTCGTGCTGGCCAAGCCCCCAGAGGGACTCGCCCTCGGCGAAAACCAGGTTCAGCCGGGTCTGGAAGCCCTTGCGGTCGACATAAGGCTCGCCCTGGGCGGTAACGCGCGCGCCGTCTACGCCCATGCGCTCCATAAGGGGCGCGTCCGGGTCGTACCGGTAGCACAGGATGTCGATATCCCGGAGCTGACGCCCACCCTTTTCCTTCTCCCGGAGCAGCGGCTGCCCATCCGCGAAGTAGGAGAGCGCGCCGGTCGCCGCGTCAAGCCGCGCCGAAAGCCTGCCGGAGGCAAGCAGCCAGCCATCTTCCGACTGCTGAAGGGTCAGCGCGCCTTCGGGCCGGGCGACGATCATCGGCTCGTCTCGGAGCAGGAATTCCTTGCCCCGGGTAAAAGTCACCCGAAGGCAGTTATCGTGGAAGGCCTCGATGCGGAGTTTTTCCCTGCCTTCGTTTTCAAAGGCCGCGCACCGGTCGGAGATTTTTCCGTTTTTCCACATGTGCCTCACCCCTTTACCGCGCCGCTGGTCAAGCCGGAAATGATCTGCTTCTGCCCCAGCAGGAACAGGAGGAACGCTGGCGCGCAGGTCAGGAGAATGTCGGCGAAGATATAGTTCCAGTCGTTTTCATACATGCCGAAGAAGTTGTAGATGGCCAGCGTCATCGGCCAGTAGCGGGTGGTGCCCAGCACGTACAGCGGGTACTGGAAGTCGTTCCAGATGCCGGTGAACACAAGCAGTGCCACCGTGACCAGAACCGGCGGGAGGAGCGGCAGGATGATGCTGGAAAACAGCCGGAGCGGATGCGCGCCGTCGATCAGCGCCGCCTCGTCCAGCTCCCTCGGGATCGTGCCGATGAAACCGTGGATGATGAACGCAGCCGTGGGCAGATTGATCGAAGCGTACAGGAGGATGATGCCGAGCTGATTGTTCATCAGGTTCAGCGACTTCATCACCTGCATCAGCGCCGCCATGTTGACCGGCAGCACGATGCCCATCACCAGATAGAAGTAGAGGACGCGGGTTATCTTCGATTTGCGGCGGGACAGTACAAACGCCGCCAGCGCGCCGAAAAAGACCGCGAGGCTGGTGCCGATGATCGCGTAGAGCGCGCTGTTATTAAACGCGCTGACCAGATTGCCGCGGTCGACGACCTTCTGGAAGTTGTCCCACTGAATGCCGGTGGAGGGCCAGGTGAGGCGCATCAGCTTGGCTTCTCCGCTGGTTTTCAGCGCGTTGACCACGATGATCGTAAAGGGCACCAGCACGATCACGCACAGCGTGAGCGCGAGTAGCTGCTTGAGGACGCCCAGAAGCTGTTTTTTCCGCTTCACGCTCACGCTTCCACCGCCTTTGAAAGCATCGCCCGGATCACAAAGAAGCCAACGACGCACAGAAGAATGAATTGCAGCGTGGACAGCGCCGACGCCATCGCCAGGTTGCCAGAGCCGATTTCGGTGAAGATGGCGGTGGACACCACCTCGGTCATGCGGCCGGGGCCGCCGTTGGTCAGCGCGTAGATCACGTCGAAGACCTTCAGGCCGTAGGTCAGACCGAAGACGATATTGATCATGATCGAAGGGGTCAGCATCGGCAGCGTGATGTGAATCAGCCGCTGGAAAAAATTGGCGCCGTCGATCTCGCCCGCCTCATAGTAATAGCCGGGGATCGACTGTAGGCCGGCGATGAAGATGGTCATGACATAGCCGACGCCGCGCCACGCGTCCACAAAGAAGATGGACGGCCACACCCATTTGGGGTCGGCCAGCCACTTCTGCGCCCAGGAGGTCAGGCCGACGCCCTTCAGAACCGCATTGATCAGGCCGTTTCGGGGGGACATCATCGCCTGAAAGATCAGGCAGACCACCAGCGTCGACAGAATATAGGGGAAGAACATGATGCTGCGGTAGACGTTCATGCCCCGCATATTGCTGACCAGCATGAGCGCAAGGAACAGCGCGGGGACGATTTTGACAATGTTGGAGACGATGGTGAACATCAATGTATTCCAGATGTAGTGCAGGTAGGGCTTGTTGGAGATGAAGACGTTTTTGAAGTTCTCAAGCCCGACAAAATTGACCTGGGTGGTGTAGCGGTTCCAGTCTGTGAACGAGTAGCCCACGCCCACAAGGCTCGGGTAGATATAGAGCAGCGTATACAGAAGCAGCGCCGGGAGCACGAAATACAGCGGATACACTTTTTTTTGCATACTGGGCCTCCATTCGCGTGGATATGCCGCGGGGGCGAGGGCAACCCCTCGCCCCCGCGGCAGCGAACCGTTTATGGGCTTACTGCCAGGCCGTATCGCCCTGCGCCTTGGCCATCGTGGCGCGGCGCTCGTCAATGGAATCACACACTTGCTCGGGGGTCATCTCGCCCAGATACAGGCTGGTCAGATCCTTGCAGTATTCCATCCACTGGTCGTTGAAGTACTTGACGCGGTTCTGGAATACAACGCCGTAGTCCTTGTCGGTCAGCGTGGAGACGAGTTCCTTCTCGGCGTCGGAGTAGTGCTGGGTGATGCCCGCGTTGTCGGTCACGTCCAAGGTGGTCCAGCCGTCGGCCGCGTGGTCCAGCTTGTACTGCAGGTTCTCGGGCTTCATCAGGAAGGAGAAGTACGCCTTGACCTGATCCGGATACTTGGTGTTGGCGCTCGCGAACTTCGCCGGGCCGTAGGGATCGGACTGGGAGGTGTGGTTGTCCAGCAACGGGATCAGGAACATGCCGAACTCGTCCTTGCAATCCGGATAGTCGCGCTTGATGGCTTCGATGTTGCCCATGCCGACCACCATCGCGCACTCGCGGTTCACCATCACTTCGTTGGTGTCGTTGCCGATGTTGGAGATGTAGTCGTCGCCGTAGAAGCCCAGGTCCACCAGTTCCTTGGCCTGCTTCAGCGCGTCCAGGAACGGGGTTTCCTTCAGGGTGATCTTGTTGGTGTTGAGCTTCTCGATGACGTCGGGCATCAACTGCTCGATGCGGCCGCCCACGTGGCACACGATCAGGCCCTGGTGCCAGCCGTCCGCGATGTACTCGTAGATCGGGGTGACGCCGGAATCCTTGATCTTCTGGCAAACCGCCTTGAAGGCTTCAAAGGTGGTGGGTACTTCCAGACCCAGCTCTTTAAAGAGCGTCTTGTTGTAAATGAAGGGGAAGGAAATGGACTTGTTCCAGATGGCCTGGCCGTAGAGCTTGCCGTCGTAGCTGACCGCTTCGATGCGGGCGGAGGGCAGCAGCTTTTCCCACTCGGCGCCGGACATGTCCAGGCAGTTCTTGGCTGGGTCCAGTTCGCCGTAGATGTTCAGCGGGCTGGCCTGAATCCAGAAGATGTCGGGCGCTTCGCCCGCGTTGAGCTTGGTCTTGAGCAGGTCGTGGTGCTGATCCGCCGGAACGATCTGGAACTCGATCCGGGTACCGGTTTCTTCGAAGAACTTCTGCGCAAGGTACTCGTCGGCCTCGTCAGTCCAGCCGCTGGAGACCTGCATGGTCAGGGTAATGTTCTCGGCCCACGCCGCCATCGGCGAGAGCACCAGGAGCGTGCAAACCAGCATAGCGAGCAGCTTCTTCATGGACAGCCCTCCTCAAAAGTTTGGGTTCGACCTGATTATAGGGCAATCTGATCAAAAAATTCTATGCATTTGATTAAAAAACAAATAGCACAAATCAAACATTCGTCCTATAATTCAAGGGTAGGGAGGTTGAGAACGTGCGTATCGCCAACAGACTGTTTCTGTGGTTCGCGATTCTGACGGTGTTTGTGGCGCTTTCGGTGTTCTCGAGCCTCTACTTTGTGGTGCGCCCATCCCTTCAGCGCGCGGCCTACGCGGCGTTGGAGGAGACCGCGCAGAGTGATCTGAACGCCATCGAGCAGGCGATTGAAACCGCCAACGCGGTGTCGGTCAACGTCACCTATTCCGCGAGAATCCGGGAGGCCATGGCCAGGCTGAACCACAACGGCGCGCTGACCCACGCGGAACTTCTGGAGGCGTTGGATCAGCTGGTCTCCATCAATGGCACGATGTTTCCGGTGATTCAGATCCGCCTCTACCCCGAAAAGGGGCTGATGCTCGCCTCCGGCATGATCAACGGCCAGTATTTTGTCAGCCGCGACGCGCTGCCCTGGATGTCTCAGGTAATGGCGGCGGACGGTTCCAAGGTGATCTCCGCCCCCTACCGCGATCAGTCCCTCAGCAAATGGGGCTATGTGATCGCGCTGCGAAGGGCGTTCAAGCTGAACTCCCGCCAGGCGGTGGGCGTGGTGGAGGTGGTGCTGGACGCGCAGAGCGCTCTCTCCGCGCTCAGCGCCGAGCCGGCCTCCGCCTATCTGTTGGACGGGAACGGCCAGGTGCTGTATCCCTTTGGCGGGGCGCTGGATGAAGATGTCATCCGCATGATATCCCAAGGCGCGGATTCGGGCATCGCTGAGGCGGTGAAGGAAAAGACGCCGGTATTGGCAGCGTGGCGCAAGTCCGGCCTTGCGGACTGGACAATCGTCACCGTGCGCGAGCGCAGCGAGGTATTGAAGCCGCTCACCCAAATGATGCTTCTGACGCTGGGCATCACGGCGGCGCTTCTCGGGATTTCGATGATTCTCTCCTATATTCTGTCACGGCAGTTCACCCGGCCCATCGGCCTTCTGGCCCAGCGCATGCGCGCGTTTTCGCTGGAGAGCGGCGAAGCCCCGATGGCCCAGGCCAGCGACATCGACGAACTGGCGTCGCTGGACGGCGCGTTCGAACACCTGAAGGCCGACCTGTCCCATTCGGTGCAGGACCTTTTGCAGGCGCGGGAGCGGGAACTGGAATCTCGCGTGATGGCGCTGCAGTCCCAGATGAACCCGCACTTTTTGCACAACGCGCTGGGCAACCTGCAGGCGCTATTGGAGATTGGGGAGACGGACCGCGCGGCCCGGATGATCGACGGGATGAGCCGGATGCTGCGTTACGTGGCCTCGGACGAGAGCCCGGAAGTACCGCTGTCCGATGAGATGAAACACGCCGAGGACTACATGGCGCTGATGCGGATACGCTTTGGCGATAAGCTGCGCTTTGAGATGGAACGGGGCGATCTGCCGGACGATCTGGGCGTGCCCAAGCTGTCGATCCAGCCGCTGCTTGAAAACGCGGTCAAGTATGGCTGCAGCGGTCCGCCCCCGTGGCGTGTGAAGCTGAAGCTGTCCCGGTACCTGGAAGGATGGCGGGCCGATGTGACCGACGACGGCGCGGGCTTTGATCAGAAAACGCTGGACGGTCTGATGGAGGGCGTGGAGCGGGTGCGCAGAACGGGCGTCCTGCCGTCTCTCAAGATTGACGGCATGGGGCTGCTCAACATCGCAATGCGGTTAAACCTGTACCAGGGCGGAGACTTCCTGTTCCACATACAGAATCTGGACGGCGGCGGCTGCGAGGTGAGCGTGGGCAGCCCCCGGTCGCGAAGAGCGGAGTTTGAAGAAAATGGATGAGCATTTTTACCGGGTTGTGCTGTGCGAAGACGAACCGCTGCTATTGATGCGGCTGCGCCGCATGCTCGAAGGGCTCGACTGTGGATTTACCGTGGTGGGCACTTCGGAAAACGGCCGGGAAGCGCTGGCGCAGCTTGCCGAAATGGGCGCGGATCTTTTGATCACGGACATCCGGATGCCGGTGATGGACGGGATCGAACTGATAAAAAAGCTTCAGGAAGAGCAGCCGCGGCTGGAATGCATGCTGATCAGCGGGTACGGCGACTTTGAATATGCCCGCACGGCGCTCCGGCTGGGCGTGTGCGAGTACCTGCTCAAGCCGGTCTCGGAGGAGGAACTCCGGCAGGCGCTGACGCGCATCCGGGAGCGGCTGGACGAGCGTCGGGGCGAAATCAAGAGCGCGCTGTCCGCGTCGCCCGACGCTTCCGCCGACAATGTGATCGAGCAGCTGGGCGTTTACATCCGCGAACATGCCTTTGAAGAGATCCGCTTCGCGGAACTGATCACCCGCACCAACTACCACCCCAACTATGTGTCGAGGCTGTTCAGCAAGCGCTTTGGCGCGCCGCCGCAGCGCTATCAGATTGTGCAGCGGATGAACGAGGCCAAGCGCCTTCTGATGCTGCTGCCGGATGAGCCGGTCTGCCGCATCGCCCAGCGAGTCGGCTACCCGGATCAAAACTACTTCGCCCGCGTGTTCCGGCAGACTACCGGCGTGAGCCCGCAAAGGTTCCGGAAAGAGCATTGATACCAATTTGGAATATTAATGCATCGTTGCGTCGGGCCTTTTCGTGCATCGCTGTGTCGCTCTCCGCTCAACGTAGCGCTGCTACGTCTCGCTTCGGCTCCTTGCGCTGCATCGAAAATCCCTCGACGCTTTGGATGCATTAATATTTCGCATTGGTATGAAGCGCCGCCGCGGTGCCAAACAAGATCCTAGAAATTGATCGTCCATTCCGGCGGATCGGCCGTCGAAATTTCAAAAATCCTGCCGTTGGCGGTCAGTTGCAGTTCGCGGCGGTCAAAGCGCCGCAAGCGGGCAAAGGTCACGCGGCCGCCGGAAAAATCATAGTCCACCAGCGTGCCAGGCGCGCGCAGGCCGCGGACGCTGCCCTCCGCCCACTCGGACGGGCAGGCGGGCAGCAGAAGGATGTGCCCTTCCCGGCACTGCAGCAGCATTTCGAGGATCCCGGCGCAGGCGCCGAAATTGCCGTCAATCTGAAAGGGTGGGTGCGCGTCCAGAAGGCTGATGTAGCTGCCGCCGTCGGTCAGGTTCATTTCTGAGCCAGGCTCCACCAACCTGAGTTGCCGTTTGAGCAGCTTCAGCGCGCGGTCGCCTTCGCCAAGCCGCGCCCACAGGCAGATCTTCCAGCCCAGGCTCCAGCCGGTACCGTCGTCGCCGCGCCTTTCGAGGGTCTTCCGGCAGGCGTCCGCAAGCGCGCCCTCCGGAGGGAACAGCCCGCCCGGATACAGCCCGTAGAGGTGGGAAACGTGCCGGTGGCGCGGCTCGTTCTCCTCATATTCTTCGTCCCATTCCAGAAGCTGCCCGAAAGAGCCAGTCTTCGGAAGGGGCAGCTGCGCGAGGGCTTCCCGCGCCTCGGCGGCCATCGGCTCCTCCCGATCCAGCGCGCTGAGCGCGGCCAGGTAGTTTTCTAGAACCTCCCGAGTGATCTGGTCGCTCATGGACGCGCGCTTCGCCACCTTGCACACTTCGCCCTCGTATCGGAAGGCGTTTTCCGGGGACGTGCCGGGGCAGAGGAAGCGCTGGCCGTCCCGTGTCACCATCGCGTCCAGGTAAAACCGCGCGGCCAGCCGCAGCGGCGGCAGCGCACGCCCTTCCAGAAAGCGCACGTCGCCGTTATAGTGGTAATGCTCCATCGGATGACGGCACAGCCAGCCAAAACCCATTGGCCAGAAGGCGCAGCCCGCAAAGCCCGCGTAGCGCTCGCCCACTGGGTTTGAAAGCCCCCAAATGTCGGTGTTGTGGTGGGCCACCGCGCCCCGCGCCCCGTAGTGGATGCGCGCGGTTTGCCGCCCCGTCCGGGACAGGCGGTCGATTAGGTCAAACAGCGGTTCGTGCAGTTCCGGAAGGTTTGCGGCCTCGGCAGGCCAGTAGTTCATCTGGGTGTTGATGTTGATGGTATCGTTGCAGCTCCAGATGGCGCGCAAGTCCTGGCTCCAGATGCCCTGAAGGTTCATCGGCTGGGTGCCCGGCCGGGACGCGGCAATCATCAGATAGCGCGCAAAGTCGAACACGTAGGCATAGATTGCATGATCGTCCGGATGCGCCGGGAGCGCGCGGAGGCGCTCGTCCATCGGAAGGTTTTTGTAAGGGTCCTCGCCCAACGTAAGGGCCGCCCGGTCGAACAGCGCCCGGTGGTCGCGGATGTGGGCGCGCTTTGCGCCTGCATAGGAAAGGCCCTGAAGCGCCGCGAGGTCCCCCTCGCACGCCGCGATCTCGTCCGCGCCGTCCAGGAACGGGTGACGGTCGCAGCCGCGAAAGCTGGTCCGCGCCGTGAGCAGGATCACGGCTTCCGTCGCGCCGGAGACGCGCAGTACGCCATTCTCCGGTCGCGTTTCCCCGCCGGTCACGCGCGCAAGCGCCGTGGCCCGGCAGCGCATACCGCGCTTTTCCGGCTCGTCAAAGTACCGGACCGGATCGGAGCAGTCCAGATAGGAGGGCACCACATCGGAGGGCGCCAGCGCATCCAGATCGATGCGCCCGTCCCGCGCGGTGACGGTGTGCCGGAGCGGACTGGTCAGCCGCATGGAAAAATGCAGCGCGCCGGGCCTGTCCGCGGTCAGGCGCAAAAGGAGCGCCTGCGCGGGGTGGGAGACAAAGCACTCCATTTCGAACCGGACACCCGCGCGGGTAAACCTAGTCATATGGGTGGCGGTGGCAAGGTTCAACGCTCGCCGATAGTCCTCCGCCGACGCACCGCCTTCGAAGTCGATCCAAAGGTCGCCCAGCGGCAGATAGGACTGGGTGAAGCCACCCAGCATCTTGTCCTCAATCAGATCCTGCGCCTCGCACAGCTTTCCGGCGAGGGCGAGGGCCTGCGCCTCGTGGGCATACCGGGCGGCTTCGGGATTGTTCCGGTCCTTCGGGAAGCCCGACCAGAGCGTGTCCTCGTTGAGCGCGACGCGTTCCCGGACGGAACCGCCGAAGACCATCGCACCCAGCCGTCCGTTGCCCAGCGGCAGCGCCTCTTCCCAGTGGGCGGCGGGTTTTGTATACCATAGCGCGCGATCCGACATTTTAAATTCCTTTCTCAAGGCGAATGAAACCTTTGAAACGGCCGCCGTTCGGTGTCTGCGGCGGCTTATTACCTGCCCGTCATGAACCCGCAGGACTCCCGCACGATTAGCGTGGGTTCGAAATACTGCGCGAAACCGTCCAGATTCGCCGTCTGCGCGCTGACCAGCAGGTTCATCGCCAGGCGGCTGGTTTCCTCGATGTGCAGATCCAGCGTGGTCAGCGGCGGGTCTGCGTAGGGAGCGAAGAACTGATTGTCACAGCCCACCAGCGCCACGTCCTCCGGTACGCGCAGCCCCATCCGTTTAATCTGCCTGAGCGATCCCAGCGCCACCAGGTCGTTGAAAGCCACCAGCGCCGTCGGCCGCGCCCGTCCGCCCAGCTGCGCGAACAGGCTGGTGACGCAGGCTTCGCCCTCAAGGGCGGATTCTCCGGCGGTCATGGGGTAGGGCTCCTCGCCCAGCTTTTCCATTTCATCCAGATAGCCCTGTTCGCGGGTGTTGCGCAGCTGCGCGGAGCCTACGCCGCCCAGGAGCGCGATGCGCCGGTGGCCCAGCTTGGTCAGGTGCCGGATGGCCAGCGACGAGCAGGCGGCAAGATCGGTGACCAGGCAGGGCAGTTCCGGGCAGACCTCCCGGAGGTTGATGGCAATGAGCGGCATCTGCCGCCGGAGTTGCCGCATGCTGTCCACCGCGGAGTCGCTGGAGGAGTCGTCGGTCACGTCGCCGGAGAAGATCACGCCGTCCAGGCGCCGCGCGATCAATTGGTCCAGAAAATCCTTTTGCAGTATCGTGCCGCGGGGAATCTGGAACAGAAGCGTTGAATAGTTAAGCCGCTGCGCCTCCAACTGCAGCGATACGCACATCATAGAATAGAACGGATTTTCAATCAGCGGGGTGATGATGCCCATCGTGTGGGTCTTCTTGCGGGAGAGGCCCGTAGCCACCATGCTGGGGCGGAAGTTGTACTTTGCAACCACGGCCAGAACCCGCTCCCGAGTCTCGCTCCGAACAGACGGATTGCCGCTGATCACGCGGGAAACCGTCGCAATCGACACGTCCGCCTCCCGTGCGATGTCGAAAATGGTGGTGTGCTCGTTCATGCGCATTCCTCCCGCCGGTTGATCCAAAGTGTATTATATAGTATACAAAATAATGAAAGGGTTTACAAGACCGGTCCGAACAATAAATCTGCACTATGTCACATTTTGCAGGGGATCTGGTAGACCAAATAGACGATAGATAATTCGGGCTCCGTCGAAATGATGAAAGAATGATGAATATATCGTTGACAGGCGGCGGCGTGCATGCTATAATTTCGGCGATGAAGAAAGGGTTTACATTTGCTTTCGCGCATCTTACGGGCGTCCGCCCGTATGAAATAAGCCATCGGGAGGGGTATTCTTGAAAAAGCTGTTTGTTCTTATGCTCGCACTGGCCCTCGTGCTCTCGTCTTTCACGGTCGTCTCGGCCGAGGCCGCGAGCAATGAACTGACCGTTTGGTGCTGGGACCCGGCGTTCAACATCTACGCGATGAACGAAGCCGCCAAGGTCTATCAGGAAGCGCATCCGGATTTCAAGCTCAACGTCGTCGAGACCCCGTGGGACGACCTGCAGACCAAGCTGACCACCATCGCCATGTCCGGCGATCTCAGCGGCCTGCCCGACATCTTCCTCTGCCAGGACAACGCGTTCCAGAAGAACGTCATCAACTACCCCAATGTGTTCGCCGATCTGACCACCGGCGGCGTGGACTTCACCAAGTTCCCGGCCGCGAAGGTCGCCTACTCGGCCGTCGATGGCAAAAACTACGGCGTGCCCTTTGACAATGGCACCACCGTGCAGGCCATGCGCACCGACATTCTGGAGAAGGCCGGCTACACCATCAAGGACCTGACCGACATCACCTGGGACCGCTTCATTGAGATCGGCAAGGATGTCAAGGCCAAGACGGGCCTGCCGATGATCTCCGGCACCGCCGGCCAGCCCGACCTTGTCATGATCATGCTGCAGAGCTGCGGTTCCTCGCTGTTCAACGCGGACGGCACTCTCAACATCAAGGACAACGCGGCCCTCAAGAAGGTCGCCGAATACTTCTCTACTATGGTTAAGGAAGGCATCTACGTCGAAGCCAACGGCTGGGACGGCTACATCGCCACCTTCACCACCGGCAACTGCACCGGCACCATCAATGGCTGCTGGATCCTGGGTTCCATCCAGACCGCCAAGGATCAGGCCGGCAAGTGGGCGCTGACCAACATCCCGAAGGTTGACATCGAGGGCGGCACCAACTACTCCAACAACGGCGGCTCCTCCTGGGCCGTTTCCGCCAGCAGCAAGAACTACGCGCTGGCCAACGACTTCCTGGCGACCACCTTCGGCGGCTCCGTGAAGTTCTACGAGACCATCCTGCCCTCCTCCGGCGCTCTGGCCACCTACCTGCCGGCGGGCGACAGCGATGTGTACAACCAGCCCTCCGAGTACTTCGGCGGCCAGAAGGTGTTTGCGGACATCACCGCCTATGCGGCCAAGGTGCCTGCCAACGCCACCGGCGTGTACTACTATGAGGCGCGCGACGCCGTCGCCACCGCCATCACCCAGGTGCTGGGCGGCACGGACATCGACAAGGCGCTGGCCGAGGCCGATGCCACGGTGTCCATGCAGATGGGCGCCTAAGCAAGATGCCTGATCCGCGCAGGGGACGGGGAACCCGTCCCCTGCGCGGATAAACCTTGAAGGGACCCTTATCCGACGGGCCAAAGGGCGGGCTATCCCCGCCCTTTGGCGCATCTCGCCACAGGGGGGGATCGCTTGTGACCATTGGAAACTCCGCAAAAAAGCCATCCAAATGGATGAACCCAACGCTGAATAACCGGCAGAACATCACCGGCTGGGCGTTTCTTTTGCCCGCCAGCCTCATGATCGTCTGGATGAACTTCTATCCGATGTTTCAGGCGTTTCTGCTCTCGCTCCAGTCGGGGCAGGGCCTGAAGCTGACGTACGCGGGCCTGCGCAATTACGTGTATCTGCTCAACGATCCGATCTTCCGGCAGGCGATGACCAACAACTTTTTATTCCTTCTGATTCAGGTGCCGATCATGCTGGTGCTCGCGCTGGTGCTGGCGAGCCTGCTCAACGACCCCAAGCTCAAATTTCGCGGCCTGTTTCGCACGCTGATCTTCCTGCCCTGCGCGACGTCTCTTGTCTCTTATTCGATCATCTTCCGCGCGCTGTTTGATGTGAACGGCTTTGTCAACACGGTTCTGGTCAACATGGGCATCCTGTCGGAGGGCATCAACTGGCTCAACGGCACCTGGACGGCCCGCGCGGTGGTCATCCTGGCGCTCATCTGGCGCTGGACCGGCTACAACATGGTGTTCTACCTTTCGGGCCTTCAGAGCATTGAAGGATCGGTGTACGAGGCGGCGCGGATCGACGGCGCCAACTGGTTCCAGCAGTTTACCCGTATCACGATTCCGCTGCTTCGCCCCATCATCCTGCTGACCGCGATTTTGTCCACCAACGGCACGCTGCAGCTGTTTGACGAATCTTTCAACCTGACCCGCGGCAACCCGGCCAACATGACCATCACCATGAGCCACTACATCTACAAGGCCACCTTCCAGCAAGTGCCCAAGTTCGGGTATTCGGCTGCCATGTCATTTGTGATCTTTATCCTGGTGGCGATTCTGGCGCTGGGCCAGATGAAGGTGGGTGACAAGCGGTGAAGCGTACGCTTGCGATGGTGTTCAAGTATCTATTTCTGATCATTGCGGCGGCTCTGTCGGTGTTTCCGCTGTACTGGATGGCGGTTTCGGCCACCAACACCAGCACGGCGGTGCTGAGCGGATCATTAATCCCCGGCGGGAGCCTTGTGACAAATTACCAAACCTTGATAAGTTCGCAGGACGTGTGGACCGCGATGAAGAACTCCTTTATCAACGCGTGTTTGCAGACCTTCCTGGCCCTTCTGATCTGCTCTCTGGCCGGCTACGGCTTTGAGGTGTATCACGACCGGGGCAAGGACCGCGTGATGTCCATCCTGCTGCTGGCCATGATGGTGCCGGTTGCGGCCACGATGATCCCGCTGTTCCGGATGTTCTCGCAGATGGGGCTGCTCAACACCTACACCGCGTTCATCCTG
>CALGYL010000226.1 GCA_937934775.1 uncultured Clostridia bacterium | reverse complement strand
TCAGGATCAGAAGGAACACCGAGGCGAACAGGATGATTGTCGCGGCGATCGCAAAGGGCGACACGTTGAAACGGAAGGAGGCCGTCTTCGAGACGAGCCGCAGCATCACCATCTGCCCGAGCTTGCTGAAGAGAATCCCCACGCCGAGGCCCGAAGCCACGCCGAAGATGGCGACAAAGGCCGATTCCCACATCAGCACCCGCGCGATGTGGCGCTTGCCCATGCCCAGCGCGCTGTACAGCCCCAGCTCCGTCTTGCGCCGCTTCATCACGAAGCCGCTGGAGTAGAACAGGAAGATCGCCGCGAACAGCGCCACCACCCCGGTGCCAAAGCCCAGGATCATCTGGAGCATCGAGCCCCCGGCGATCTTCCCCACCTCCTCGTCGGAGGCCAGGAACATTACGATGTAAAACATCGCCACCATGCCAACGGCGGTCAGCGCGTAGGGAAGGTAGATTTTACGGTTGTTTTTGATGTTCATCCGGGCGAGCCGGAGGTAGAGCGCGGCGGTCATCGCCGGTCACCGCCCGTCGCCATCAGGGTCAGCGCGGAAGCGATCTTCTGGTAGAGCGCGTCGTTGTCCGCCTGCCCGCGATAAATCTGGTGGAACACCTCGCCGTCCTTGATGAAGAGCACGCGGCTGGCGTGGCTGGCCGCTTTGGTGGAGTGGGTGACCATCACGATGGTCTGACCGCTCCTGTTGATATCGCCGAACAGGCGCAGAAGCTCGTCGGTCGCGCGGGAGTCCAGCGCGCCGGTGGGCTCGTCGGCCAGCACGATTTTCGGGCCGGTGATCAGCGCGCGGGCGACGGCGGCGCGCTGCTTCTGACCGCCGGACACTTCGTAGGGGTATTTTTCCAGGATGCCGTCGATGCCCAGTTCTTTGGCGATGGGCAGAGCGCGGGCGCGCATCTCCTGGTAGCCCTTTCCGGCCAAGACCAGCGGCAGGAAGATGTTGTCCTGCAGCGAGAAGGTGTCCAGCAGGTTGAAATCCTGAAACACGAAACCCAGGTTGTCCCTGCGGAACGCCGCCACGTCCTTTTCCGGCACGGCGGAGAGGATGCTGCCCGCCAGACGGATTTCGCCGTCGGTGGGCTTGTCGAACGCCGCCAAAAGGTTCAGAAGCGTCGTCTTGCCCGAGCCGGATTCGCCCATGATGGCGATGAATTCGCCCTCCTCTACCGAGAAGGAGACCCGGGACAGCGCCTGTACCTTTTGCCCGCCAAAACGCGTGGTATAGATTTTTTTGAGGCTTTCCACTTCCAGTATGGCCATGATGTTTCCTCCCGTTGAATGTTTACGGCCATATTGTAACAGCGCGGACGGACGCGCAGCCATCGATTCGGCTTACAATCCGCCCGCGTACCTTACATTTTGGAAAGGATCACTCGATTTCCAGCGGCTTTGTCGCAAGGTCCAGCCGCACGGCGGTGCCCACGCCGGGCGTTGAGTCAATCTGGATGCCGTGGCCCAGCTTGGTCATGATCCTGCGGCACAGGTACAGGCCGATGCCGGTGGCCTGCTTGTCGTAGCGGCCGTTGAGGCCGGTGTATCCCTTTTCAAACACCCTGGGCAGGTCCTCCGGCGCGATGCCGATGCCGGTGTCCGTCACGAAAAGCGTCAGCGGCTCTTCCAGCCGGATCGTAATCGTCCCGCCGGGCGTATACTTCAGCGCGTTGGAGAGCACCTGTTCCAATACGAACGACAGCCACTTTTCGTCCGTCAGCGCCTGCCGGCAAACCGGCTCGTAGGAGAGCTTGAGCTTTTTGCGGATGAACTGGGGCGCGTACTTGCGAAGCGCCTGCCGGATCACCTCGTCCAGGTCGCAGGAGCGGATCACATAGTCGGTGGATTCGCTGTCCAGACGCAGGTAGCACAGCGCCATCTCGACATACTGTTCGATCCGGAACAGCTCCTCGGACAGCGCCCGGGGGTCGGGCGCTTCCTCCTGCAGGAGCAGGCGCATGGCGGCGATGGGCGTCTTGATCTGGTGCGCCCACAATGTGTAGTACTCGGTCAGGCCCGTGTAACGGGACGCCGCGTCCCGTGAGAGCGCCGCCATGCCGTCAAACAGCGCGCGCACAAGCGCCTGGTAGTCGGCTTCCACCGGGTTCAGCGGGGTGGGCAGCCGGTCCAGCGAAACGGTGATCTCCCGCTTCAGGATTGCCATCAGCGCCCGCCGTTCCCGGTACCGGAGATAATCCGGGACGGTCAGCGCCAGCATTACCGTAAGACACAGCGCCGCCGCGTACAGCGCCGCCTGCCACATCAGGCCGTACAGCGCGAACACCGCCGCAAAGAGGGCGGTGAACAGGAGGAGCATGAGCGCGTCCCGCCTGCGGAATTTCAGGTACCCCAGCATACGTTCCTCCGATGGTTCCGGCCCGCGCCCGTCCGTACGGGCCGCGCGACCGGGTTATTTCCGCGCCAGCGCGCGCAACTGCGGTTTCATGAAAAAGACAGTCCCTCCGCGCGCCCGGGCGCTTGCCCGCCGCGTTCAGCCAACCAGATAACCCAGGCCTTTTTTGGTTTCGATGAAGTCTTCAAGCCCCGCCGCTTCCAGTTTCCGGCGAAGCCGCGCCACGTTGACGGACAATGTGTTCTCGTCGACGAAGCTATCGGTCTCCCACAGCCGCTGCATCAGGCTTTCCCGCCCGACCACGTGGCCTCGGTTCTCCATCAGGGTCATAAGGATGCGGAATTCGTTCTTCGTCAGGTCGATCCGGGCGCCATTATAATGAAACGTCGCGTCGGCGGCGTTCAGAAGCACACCCCGGTGCTCAATGATCTCGCTGCGAACCGAAAAATCATAGGCTCTGCGCATCACCGCCTGGATCTTCGCGGTCAGGACCGCGAGGTCGAAGGGCTTGGCGATGAAGTCGTCCGCGCCCAGGCCTATGGCCATGACGATGTTCATGTTGTCTGACGCGCTGGACAGGAAGATGATGGGGACCTTCGAGAGCTTCCGAATCTCCGCGCACCAGTGGTAACCGCTGAAAAATGGCAGCGCGATGTCAAGAAGCACCAATTGTGGGTCATAGTGGGAAAACTCGGTCAATACGTGTTGAAAATCCGTTACGACGCGTGCTTCAAAGCCCCAGGTTTCCGCGTGGCGCTGGACGGCGCCCGCGATGGCCCCGTCGTCCTCGACGATCAGAATGCGGTACATGTGCGCACCTCCCGAAAGAGTGTACCACAAAACCGGTAAAGAGCAAAGCCCGGAAATCCCCCGGGATCTCCGGGTAAGGCGTTGATATGATGTTCGGAACGTGGTACAATGTCAGGCAAATGGAAAATTGCGGACGGCGCAGGCCCGCCGTCCGGACAAGAGGCGCGGCATGGAAAAGGGAGACGGCAGAGTCGCAAAGGAGCTTTTGAGGTTTATTAAATTTGGGTTATTCTCCGCCTCCGCAGGGCTGATCGAGGCGGGCGCGTTCTATCTTCTGGGGCTGATTCCAGGGCTCAACTACTGGGCTTGTTACCTGCCCGCGCTGGTGGCGTCTGTCGTCTGGAACTTCACGCTGAACCGCCGGTTCACCTTTCAGTCCGCCGCCAACATCCCGATTGCGATGCTCAAGACGTTCGCCTATTACCTGGTGTTCACACCTCTGTCCACCATTCTGGGGAACTGGCTGGTGGAGGTGCGGTATGCCAATGTCGCCGCCATCAGCGACATTGTGTTCTTTTCGACGCTTTTGATTAACTTTCTCACGGAATTTTTGTACCAAAGGTATTATGTATTCCGAGGTAAGCTGGACAACCGCGGAGACTGCGCGGCCCGGCAGGGCAGGTAGCGCGTCCGGGACACCGGCCGAGGGGAGCGCGCCATGCGAATCAGGGGCGTGGCTTGCGCTGAATGCCGTCGCAGCCGCTGTCCGCTAAAAACCGGCCGGACTTTGGGTTACGCGCTTCCAGCGGTGAGCTTCGAACGAAGTAACGCCGTGTTTCCGCTTCCGCTATGAGGCCCCCGAGGGAGGGGTCGCCGTAGGACGCGCGGCCTTTACCGGAGGCATAAAACGCATTGACATTATTTTCATAGAATGGTATAGTATGCGTTAATCAGATGTGGCGATTTCTGGTCTGGATCCTTTCTGCCGACTTTTTTTGCCGCTTGTTGCGGGTTACGAGGCTGTTTTCATGGAATTGGCCGGATATGGCCGTGGGAGGCAGCGAATGAAGCGCAAAGCGCTATCCTTGTTCTTTGTCATGCTGCTTTTGTGTGCGCAGGCCCCCGCGGCGCTTGCCAATGATCTGGCCGGAAAATGGACGGGCACGCTGTCCGCCGGGGCGTATCAGGTGGAGGCCAAGGTCAAGTTTACCGACAGCAGCTTCGTCATCACGGCCGCGAGCATTTCCTCGTCCGGCAGCTACACGTTATCGGACGGCAGCATCACCTTGACGCCATCCTCTCCGCCTGGGTTTTCGGCTTCCACGATGGCGATTTCGCTGAAGGGCAACCGCTGCACCATCTCCGGGTTGGTGTGCGGAATCAATGGAACGCTCAAGCTGAAGCGGAAGGGCGGTTCTACAAAGGACAAATCGACGGCCGAACCCACCGCGTCACCGTCGCCGAGTCCCACGCCGCAACGGACGCTTGATCAGTTCACCGGACGGTGGACGGCGCAGCGGACGGGCGGTAGCCTGACGCTGATGGTGTACGGGGATGGCTGGGCCGCGCTGTTTTTGGACGGGGAGGTCAACCCCGAACCCTGGATCTACGGCAGGGCTGAAATGGCCGACGGCCATCTGGTGATCCGTCAGGCGGCGGTGGAAGCGGACCGGGCGGAACCGGCGGACCTTTTTGAACTGCTGAGCACCGAAGAGCGCCCCGCGGCGCCGCTGGCGGTCTCCCTGGCCCTTGAATTCAAACCCGAAAGCAATCTGCTCTACGCCGGCGAGGAAAGTCTTCCTTTTGTTGGCGAAGACGGCGCGGCGGATGCTTATATGGTTCATCCCGAGGAACCTGATTGGACAGAGAAGGAGTGAAGGACACAATGAAGCGCATGTTGGTATGGTTGGTCCTGATCGCGATGCTGTTTACGGTGGGGCCGGCGGCGAGCGCCTATGCATCGTACACCTATTCGAAGGACGATGTGATGACTGCGGTCAGCGGCATGGGACGTATGCCGTCCACGTATTACAACCTTGCAGGCATGGGTCTGGATGCGATCTCCAGCGTCAGCGAGGCGCAGGCTGAGACGTTCACCAAAAAGTTGTATCAGGTGTGGGCGTTTCTTTCCAAGTACGCGTATCAGTACAACGGCAACAAAGCCATTCAAGATGTGCTGACCCCGGAGCAGTGGTCCGCGGTGACCTCCTATGCCAGCGATCTGGCCTATACGTACGGCAAACCGGCCAACCATCAGGCGCTGTACCTGGCGCTTCTCCAATTTCTGGGTTCCACCAAGACCACCTCGCTGGTGAAGCCTGGTGTGCCGCGCAGCCTGCTGGGCGTCAAGTTTGACGAGGCGACCGCGGGCGAGACCGCTTATGTGAAGGTCTACACCACGGCGGACGTCACCGGAAACGTGTATCTGGCGGACGCCAATGGAAACCAGATCAGCAGCCATACAGAGGTCATCCCCTACGCCGGTACGCTGGCCACCTTCAAGGAGTACATCCTGACGGTTACCTACCCCAGCGCGGGCAAGAACACGGTGCAGCTCTTCGGCGTGGATTCGAAGTACGCCGACAACTATTTCACCACTTCCGTGAAGGTAAACGGCAAGTCCGCCAGCGGCAGTACCGGCACCAACAAAGATGCTGTCGTGTCGAAGGTCACCGCCGCGACCGCCACGCTGGGCACCGCCAGCGCCATCAAAGTGACCACTTCCGTTAAGACGACGGCTGTCAAGGTCACTGATAAAAGTGGCAAACTGCTGGCGTACAGCGAAGAAGTCATCCCCGGCAGCGTGACCGCCACCGCCAAGACCTTCCTCGTGAACTACAGCTTCCCCAGCGCGGGCAAGCAGCTGATCCGTGCCTATGCAGGCACGCTCGGTGCCACCATGCTGTGGAACAGCTCCTACAAGAGCGCCACCCTGTCTGTGACCGCGGCGGCCGCCAACGCGACGATCTCCAAGGTGAGCGCCAACACCGTGATGCGCGGACAGAACGCGACGGTCAACGTCGTCGCGTCGTCCAGCGTGACCCGTGTACAGCTCTTTGACGCCAAGGGTGAAATTGCCGGCTTTACCAAGGCTTTCACCGTTTCCGGCAAGACGCGCGTCTTCAAGCTGCCGTACAGCAGCAACGTTGAGGGCAGCTACAAGCTCACGGTTCAGGCGGGCGACGACATCGCCTGGAACACCGGCAAGAAGACGGTGACGGCGAAGTTCCTGGCCCCCTCGGTGACCAAGGTGAACTCCACCAAGGTGAAAGCGGGCACCCTTTCCACCATCTCGGTGAGCGCTTCCGAAACGGCTGTCAAAGTGGAACTGTACGATAGCGGCAAAAACCTGATCGATACGCAGACCACCCTGACCGGCGGGAAATATGTGTTCACCTGGACAAACTCCAAGGGCGTGAAGACCATCTACCTGAAGGTCTACGACAACATCGGCGGCAGCGGCTACTACAGGAGCAGCGTGACCTTCACCTGACGTCTGCGCGAAATCAGACCACCCGGCGTCCCTCCAGACCGGAGGGGCGCCGCTTCATTTTCGAAAGAGAATTTAACCAAAATGCCCCGTCGTTGTGCGGCGCCCGCTGCCCGCCCGAAAGCCCGGTCGTTGTGCAGTGCTGGCTGCCCGCAAGGCGAAGGCGGTAACCGGCGTGATGCTTTCGGGATGGAGAAGACATTTTGGCGACCGCGTTGCACGGGCAGAAGATGTAACCCTTGCTGCAATTTGGACCGCAATATGAATGAAGGCCAAACACTTTGTAAAATCTGTCAAAACAGACGGCCAAACGGCACTTTTTCCCGCGACGCGGACTGAAAATATATATGATACGCTCAAAAAATGAACGGATAATTAAGACATAATGCGTATATACTGGCGGCGGTTCAGTTGACATGTCACGATATTTATGGTATGATATGGTGTATCATGGCAGTTGTGTCATCTGAACATCCAGGGGTGTCGATCCGCTTGGTGAGACAGGATGTTCAACAGTTGCTTTGGTTGCGCGCAGACAGTGGTGCGTTGGATGGTCGTTTCTCCCTTCGCGCCAAGGTATGTTGCTGGAGCGAAGTGGGTGCACGGCAGGTTACAATATTTTCCCAAACGCGCCAATGTTGCGTAACCCCATTCAGAGGGAGACGGTTCGCCGCTCCCGTCCTACGGGGAATGTGCCGCAAAACGCGGCCACCGGTGCGCATGCGAAGGTTGCTGTGGAGAAGAGAGAGCAGACAGATGACGGAATTGACGCTGCGGGACTTTGTTCAGATCATCCTGCGAAAGATCCACTGGATTTTGCTGGCCATGGTGCTGGTGACGGTCACCGCTTGGGTTTACTTTTTTGCCCAGCCGGACGTGTATACAGCGGAGGCCAGCCTGTATGTCCTGATGGATTATACGGATGTCTCCGGTACGCTTCACTATGACGTCACGACGAGCAGTTCCTTCGCGGGAGACTTCAAGGAACTGATTAAGACGCCTCAGGTGCTGGCGGAGACCTGCAAGACGCTGGGCGTCGAAGAACTGCCGAAGAGCGCGAAGATCGATGTCGAATCGGTGCCGGGAACGCGCATCATCAAAATCCAGACCACGTATACCGATCCGGCGGAGAGCGTTCGAATCACCAACACCATAGCCAGTGTGTTCGCATCGTATGTAGGCAAGCTGACAAAGAGCGATACCATCTCCCTCGCGTCCGATGCCGTGTTGCCCAAGGAGCCGTCCGGCCCCCGGCGCCTTATGTATACGCTGCTTGCCCTTCTGGCGACCGCTTTTCTGGGCGTGATGGTTGTATTGATGATCGCCGTACTCGATACCAAGGTGCGCAGCGATCAAGTGATCACCGAAAAGTTCAACCTGAGCGTGCTGGCCCAGGTGCAGGACTACTCGAAGGTGATTGACAAGTTCAAACGCCAGCCGCGCGTCGGCGGGCACACACTCTATGAATGTCTTGACGACAACATCCGCGAGCAGGTCAAGCTTCTGTCGCTGAATATGCGGTTCGCGGCGATGGACGAGCCGCTTCGCTCCATCATGATCGTCTCGACGACGGCGCAGGAAGGCAAGAGCAGCCTTTCGACGATGCTCGCCTCCCAGATGGGGGAAGACGGCAAGCGCATTGTGATGATCGACCTGGACTTCCGCCATCCGTCGCTGGGTAAATTCGTCGGCGCGCGCGGCAAGTACGACCTGTTGAGCTATTTAGAGGAGAAGTGTACGATCAACCAGCTGATCGTCAAGACGCCGATTCCCAACGTCTTTGTCATTGACGCAAAGCAGCGCGCTTCGCTCGCGACCCGGATTTTTGAGTCGAAGAAGTTTGACGAGCTGCTTGAGATGCTCTACAAGGCGTTTGATACCGTCATCATTGACACGCCGCCCATCGGCCTGTTTGTCGATGGTGCGGTGCTCAGCACCAAGGCTTCCGGCGTTGTGCTGGTTGTGGCCGACGGCAAGGTGGACTTCAAGAGTCTGTCGGCAACGGTCAGCCAGCTGCGGCGAGGCAACGCCAACCTGCTCGGGTGTGTGCTCAACTTGATCAACAAGCGGAACATGAAAAACTCGTACTCCCACTACAGCAAATACTACCGGAACGAATGAGCGAGGACGGATGGCAACAGCATGCAATCAAGGCCGCTGATCGATATCCATACGCACATCCTGCCGGGTGTGGATGATGGCGCTCCCAATCTGGAGAGCTCGATGGGTATGCTCCGGCGCGCGAAGGATCTGAACGTGGGGACGATCGTCGCGACGCCGCATTTGCGGCGCGCCAAGGATATCGAAAGGCTGCATGCGAGCTTCGAAAAATTTCGAGGCCACGCGACTGCCGCCGGGATTCGCCTGCTGATGGGCTTTGAGGTGCACTACCGCATGCTGGAGGATCTGGAAAGGCTGCGGGAGTGCGTGATCGAAGGGACAAACCTGCTGCTGCTGGAACTGCCGGAAGGCGCCTTGATGCCCAACTGGCACACAATTCTGGTCGATCTGACGGAAGCGGGCATTCATCCGGTGATCGCGCATCCCGAGCGTTACCGGTACATTCAGAACGACATTGATTACGCGGCGCAAATTCGCTCGTTCGGCTGTGAGATGCAGATCGATGCCCGCGCGCTGAACGGGCTCCCGCTCTCGAACGAGCGGCGATGCGCGCAAAAGCTCTTTCGGGAGGGCTACTGCGATTATATCGCATCCGACGCCCACAAGCCTGAAGATTACAGCCATTTGGAGATGGCGTTTGCGAAGTATAAAACCCGGTGGCCGGAGAATTCCTTGGAATAAGCCGCAGCGGGGCAATCCTGAACTCCGCGCGTCAAACTCCCCGGGTTTACGTTGTCGGCTCCGGATCGTTCTTCTCTTTGTGGCTATTCCCTGCGAGTGCCAAAGGCACTTGAGGCGTCGGACTTTTGCCGGGAAGGGCGAAACTCCGCCGCGAATGGCGCCCTCAGGATAGAAAGAGGCAATGAACATGCAATCGTTGAACCGCAGGCCATTGGAGGTACAAACCGCCATAAACACAGGGATGCTCGTCGTCGAAGAGGAGGTTCCTTTATCACGCGCAAGCCGGTGTACGGTTTCGTGTGAGCGGGGCATGGTCCTCCCGGATATTATCGTTATTCGCCGGTTGTTCGCCAATCGCCGCCGGACGGCGCGCGCGTGTATGTCCGCCTTGTTGCCATCTTATCCGGTTACCGCGACGCCGCGGCACAGTGTCCCGACACCCGCAAACGCTCTATACGGCCCAAGCATTGGCGGTCATCCGGCGGTGTGTTTTTCCCGTTTGGTGCGAGAGCTGCTCGTTGATTGTGCCAGAGGCCAGCGCGCATGCGCGCGGGCGGCCTGACGGGATAGAACCAAGCAGTTGACCCGCTATAGAGGACGGTTTGTTTGGCGTAAGGAGTATTTTATGAAAGTAAGTTCTCTTGTTCAATACGGGACGATGCATATGCGCAAGCGGTACTCGGTTTTGATCGCGGCGCTTCTGACACTGGCTCTCTGCGTGTCCTGCATGACAGCCCTCGCGGAAAGCGCAGCGGACGGCGCGGCCGTATCCGACGCAAAAAAAGGCGATTGGCGGAACATCCTGCTGCTTGGCGCCGACGCCGGAGGCCCGGACGGCGGCGAGCCGACAGACGTGATGATCATTCTCTCGGTCAACGCCACGCAGAAGAAGGCGAAAATGACCTCGATACTGCGGGATACCCGGGTCAGCTATCCCGGCATATCCGGGCAGGGCAAAATCAACGCGGCAAACATTTACGGCGGACCGGAGCTGGCCGTGGCAACGGTCAACGATTGTTTCGACGCGGACATCCGGAATTATGTGCTGGTCGACATGGCCGGGCTAATCCGCGCGGTCGATCAGATCGGGGGCGTTGACGTGGCCGTCTCGGCGGCCGAGCAGAAGTTGGTCAACGCGTATGTTCAGGACTTCTTGGGCGATTTCGGCGCGTATAGCGGCGAGACGGCGATCAAGGAGAGCGGGGACTCGGTCCACCTGAACGGGCTTTTGACCATGGCTTACTGCCGCGCCACCACCGGAACGGACGATAGCGAGCTGACCCAGCGGCGTCGCAATGTACTGCGGGCGGGCCTTGTAAAGATAAAGGCGTGCGGCGCCGTAGAGCTGGCCGGGCTGATATCCTCCGTTCTTGAGGACGTCAAGACCGACATGAGCCTGATGGACCTGGTTTCGCTGGCTGACGTTGGCCTGGGGATTGATGTGGACTCGATCGAGCGGTTCCACCTTCCGGCGGACGGCACCTACGAATCGGTCATGACGGGCGGCGTCCTGTCCATCAAGCCGGACTTTGACGCAAACAAAGCGCGGCTCCACGATTTTCTCTACGGGCCGGGCCTTTAAGCGACGCTCTTCAGTGACCGGCTTGCGGGCGCGGGGAACGCACATTCGCCGGAACCGTTCAGGGGGACGAGCCCGGGGGCGGCGCCGGTTGGCTGATCCACGGCCGCGCCCATCCGGTCGGACCGTGATTTGCGCTCAAAACAGACGGGAGTACGGGAGTATATGACAGAAAGGCAAGCGTTTACGTGAATAGAAGAAGACTGCTGCTGGTGTTACTGGATGCTGTCTGCATACTTGCAGTCTGCTATTTTATACTGGTGATCTATCCCAGCAGCCTATCGAAGCTGACGGCGGGGGCTGTGTTGGTACACACCGCGCTGGCGGCGGGCAGCATTTTTCTATGCCGCTTTCTATTCAAGGTATACCGCCAGATATGGCGGTACGCGGGCTCGACGGAGTACATCCGGTTGATGTCGGCGGACTTCTGCGCGGGCTGGCTGTACTACCTGCTGATGAGCATCGTGCTTCCCTCCAGGCTTCGCGTATCCTTCGTGCGCGGTGTATCGCTGGTTGCGCTGTCGCTTCTGGTGGCGCTGGGCATCCGGTTTATGTACAAGTTTCTGCGGGAATATGTCTCCAAGCCCTGGAGCGACCGCCGGAAGATGATGGGTCTGTACGTCTTCCTCCGGAAGAACATCTATAAGGAAGACCTGATCTGGGAAAATGCGCGCTCTGCGCGCACGGACATTGCCATCGTTGGGGCGGGGAGCGTCGGCGTGATGCTGGCGGAGGAGCTGAAGAACAACCCAAATTCCCGGTACCAGCCCCGCTGCTTCATCGACAACAGCCGGGACAAGGTCGGGCGGGAGGTCGTGGGTCTGCCGGTCCTGCCGGAGCGCGCCGAGACGATGGAGGCTCTCAGGGTCTATTCGGTTTCCGAGGTGGTGTTCGCGATTCCCGGCATGTCCGTCGAGCGGCGCGCCGAGCTCTACGAGCGCTATAAAAGCGCCGGCTACACGGTGAAGGTTTATGATTTTCCCATGGAGCAGGCCAGCGAGAATGGCAAGCGTCAGCTCCGGGAGTTCAGCATTGAAGAGCTTCTGTTTCGAAAGCCGGTGGAGATCACCGACGAGCAGGCGATTTCCTTCTACCGGGACAAGGTGGTCATGGTCACCGGCGGGGGCGGCTCCATCGGGAGCGAGTTGTGCCGTCAGATCGCGCGCATGAAGCCTCAGCAGCTGATCATTCTGGACATCTACGAAAACAACGCCTACGACATCGAGCAGGAACTGCGGCTTGCCTACGGCAGCGATCTAGATCTGGCGGTTGAGATCGCGTCGGTCCGAGACGCAAAGAAGATTGACCGCATCTTCAGCCGTTACCGTCCCCAGATCGTTCTGCATGCGGCGGCCCACAAGCACGTGCCCTTCATGGAGCGCTGCGGTGCCGAAGCGATCAAGAACAACGTGTTCGGCACGTTGAACGTGGCAACCGCGGCGGAGAAGTATTCCGCGCAGAAGTTCATCATGGTGTCGACCGACAAGGCGGTCAACCCCACCAACATCATGGGCGCTTCCAAGCGCATGTGTGAGATGATCGTTCAGAGCCGGGTGGACAGTGGAACCAGCTTCTCTGCGACCCGCTTTGGCAATGTGCTGGGCTCCAATGGGTCGGTGGTGCCGCTGTTCAAGCGGCAGATCGCGGCGGGCGGACCGATCACCATCACCGACAAGCGGATCATCCGGTACTTCATGACCATCCCGGAGGCATCGCAGCTGGTGCTCCAGTCCGGCGCCATGGCGGGAAGCGGCGAACTGTACGTACTGGACATGGGGAAACCCGTGAAGATCCTGGATCTGGCGGAGAATATGATCCGCCTTACCGGGCTTGAGCCCTACAAGGACATTGACATTGTCGAAATCGGGCTCAGGCCGGGCGAGAAGCTGTATGAGGAGTTGCTCATCAAGACGGCCAGCATGGGCAGGACGAAGAACGACCGCATCTTCACGGAGCGGGATCAGCCGCTGAGCCGGGAGGAGATCGACCGGAAGCTGAAGACACTCCGGATGGCGCTGGAGACAGACGACATCGAGACCGTCCGAAGCGCGCTGATGCAGGTCGTTCCAACCTATCATCTGCCGGAGGAAGTCAACCTGAAGGCCGAAGAGGCGGAGGAAATCATTACGGCGAACGGGCGTCAGGCGGCCGGCTGACCGAGGGACCGACCGGACGACGCAACGGACCGCCGCAAACGGCCGGAATTATGGGATGTTTGCGAGATTTGGCAACAGGAGCATAGGCGGATCGGCCATTCGGTCCTTATCGCGGGGCCTAAGGGGCGGCCTTCCTGCCACAGAAAAGAGAAAGGGCATCAAGGGCAAAAGAAAAATGAAACGCACGAACATTCGAATCAGGCTCATCACGGTCGTCACGATCCTTCTGGCACTGGTCTTGAACGCACCCGCCATCACGGTTTTCGCCGAAAACACCATGGCAACCGAAGCCCCATCGGAAGAGGTTCAAGCGACCGAAGCACCCTCAGCCGACGCGCAGGCGGGCGAATGGTGGAACATCCTGCTGCTGGGCGGTGATTCCAGAAACGAAAAGACCTACGAGCGCACGGACTCGATGATCATTCTTTCGGTGAACACCACGCTTATGGAAGCGAAAATGACTTCGATCATGCGGGACACTTGGGTCAGTTATCCTGGGATGCCCGGCCACGGAAAGATCAACGCGGCCAATGTCTATGGCGGGCCGGAGCTATCGGTGAAGACGGTCAACGAGTGCTTCGGCACGGACATCAAGAACTATGTTCTGGTCAACATGGCCGGTCTTGTGAAGGCGATTGATCTGGTCGGCGGCGTTGACATTCCCGTGACGAGCAGCGAGCGTCGGCTTATAAACGCTTATTCCAAATACTACGTGGATAACATCGCAAAATACGACGGTCAAACGACGCTGGAAAAGTCAGGCGACTCAGTTCACCTCAATGGACTGCAGGCGATGTCCTACTGCCGCATCCGCAACATCGGCACGGATTACACGCGTACGCAGCGGCAGCGCACGGTGCTGATGGCAGTTCTTAATAAAATGAAATCTCAGAACGCGGCGCAGATTGCAGCGTTCGCAATGGCTGCAGCTGAGAACGTTGAGACGAACCTAAGCATTATGGATATACTCACACTGGCCAATTTCGGACTGAAGCTGGACACCGAATCGTCCGTCGAACAAAACCGCATCCCGGCGGACGGCACGTTTCAATCGGGGATGAAGGACGGCTTCTGGTCAATCCGGCCCGACTTTGAGGCGAACAAGAAACTGCTGCACAACTTCATCTACGGGTCGGCGCAATAACGGCGTTGCCCTGCGGCCGGGTGGCCCGCCTCTCTGGTGGGAAAGCGCCGAGGCCTTAATACAGGCAGCTCGGAATGACTGCACACAGCGCATTGCGTGGCAGTCAGCCCTGCGAAAATAGCCCGGGTAACGCTTCGCGAAGCCGAAGAGGCGAAGCCTACCACAAAACCACCGGGTGACGGCTCAATGGCGGGAGGTACCGGAAATGCAGGATGCTCAGAATAACCGGCTGGATTTTTCCCGAGACGTTGGCGCGGTGGAGTGTCTGTTCTGCTTTACGGGTCGCGAACAGGCCGTTGCGAACGAAGTCAATCGATCGAACAACGTGACTGCGGTTGTCGCAGCCAAATGGAAGAAAGAGTGGCACCAGGGCGGCTGGCGGACAGAACGCAAAGTCATCCTGCCGGGATACGTATTTCTGTATTGGCATGATGTCACGCCCGGTGTCCTGGAAATCACCACTTCGCGCTTTCTGCGCGTTTTAAAATACAGCGATGGTAGTACGCTGTTGACGGGAACGGACAAGGCTTTCGCCGACTGGCTGTGGACCCAGAACGGGACGATTGGTGTGTCCAAGGCCAGGCGATGCGAAGGAGAGAAACTCGCCTTTAGCGGCCCACTCGCGCAGTTTGGTGGTGTCATCACCATGATTGACCGGCGTAAGCAAATCGCCAGGATCACACTGGACATCGCGGGTGGGACAAACGTCTGGTTGTCCTTCGACTACGATGACGCGCCGTTTTGTGATCCGCAGGAGGATGGAGGCTCGAGCGTCTGCCCAGGTACGGACTGACGCTACGACCGCGATAGGCGAATCCGTATTGCCCAACGCGCCACGATCAATAGAAGAACTGGGCGTGATCGACGGGCTCGGTGAGATCCATTCGGCCAGCAAGGCTGACCGGGGAAGCCAAAGCGCACGCCTGGCTACGGGCACACAGCCTGGTATCTGCTGGCATGGCACACTGCGTGGTGGCATGCCGTGTGATCGCAGCGAAAATACCCAACGGTGCTGGGATGGAAAAGCATTGTAATGGGAATTTGCGAGGGACTAGATCGGTGGGCGGAAATGAGCCATTGTTCACGGATATAGACAGTGTGCGGGAGGGTGTCCACATGAATGCGAGGCGAATGCATTTGTTTTTATGGATGCCTTGCGCATCCTGTTGGTTTGCTGTTTTTTCTGGTCGTCTACCCGATCAGCTTGACGAAGCTGACGACAGGGATTTTGCTGGTTCACACCGCGCTGGCGGCGGGATAAAAACCATTGCTAACCATGGATGGCTTACGGTTCTACGGTCACGTAATGGGAGAAAGGTGCGTATTTCCTGCTGACACGGATTCCGCAGCCCCAATACAGGCAAGAAAGAAGCGTGAATACACATGGGATTTCGAATTTTTTTATCGCCTCCGAACATGGGTGGACAAGAAATGGAGTACATCAAGGAAGCTTTTGAAACCAACTGGATCGCGCCGTACGGCCCGTCCATTAATCTGTTTGAGGAAGAAATGGCCCGGTATATTGGCGTCGAGTCCGCGCTGGCACTGACGTCCGGCACGGCGGGTGTTCATCTGGGGTTGCGTTGGTTCGGTGTGGAACCGGGCGATTATGTGTTCTGCTCCGACTTCACATTTATCGGCTCCTGCGATGCAATCCTCTATGAGCGCTGCACGCCGGTGTTCATTGACAGCGAACCGGAAAGCTGGAACATGTCGCCGGTCGCGCTGGAGAAGGCGTTTCGGTGGGCTGAGGAGCAGGGTAAGCTGCCAAAGGCCGTCATCATCGTTGACTTGTACGGTGAGAGCGCCGACTGGGGCAAGCTGCTGCCCATCTGTCGCAGATACGGCGTGCCGGTCATCGAGGACGCCGCGGAAGCCGTCGGAACCGTCTACAAAGGGAAGAAGTGCGGATCATTTGGCGATATCGCAGTCCTCAGTTTCATTGGAGTGAAATCGTCTATTGGCAAAAGTGCCCAAAACAGCGCCATAAACGCCGCATAATTGGTGCATAATGATTAAAGTTTCTCTCCGGCCATCAGAAAACCCCACTTCAGACACTCAAAACCGGCTATGAAGCT
>CALGYL010000225.1 GCA_937934775.1 uncultured Clostridia bacterium | reverse complement strand
CAGATGCCCGGAAGGTCGTTGTTAGGGTATGCGAGGAATTTTTCAGAAGCCCCGGTGGCCGCGT
Organism: uncultured Clostridia bacterium; assembly: GCA_937934775.1. Lineage (GTDB taxonomy): Bacteria > Bacillota > Clostridia > Christensenellales > Aristaeellaceae > JAEZHK01. The sequence continues at coordinate 15,137 of CALGYL010000225.1, read as the reverse complement.
TGATGGCGGAGGGCTTGATTTTCAGGTACCTGCGCTCGTTCTCGACCGTCAGCACCCCGTCCTCGTAAAGGCCCAGGGCGGTGGAATCCGTCAGGATGTCGATTCGGCCGCGAAAGCGCTCCAGCTCGCCCTGAAGAAGCGCGGCGATGTCAAAGCCCCGAACCGAGGCATGCTGTTTCGTCGAGCCGAAAAACATGTGGGTTTGTTTCACCAGCTGGCCGCCCAAAACCGCGTTCCGGTCGATCAGCGTCACCCGCGCGCCCGAGGACGCGGCCCAGGCGGCGGCGCTGAGGCCCGCGGGGCCGCCGCCGATCACCGCAATATCTGTTTTCATCATGATGAAAGCCCACCCCTGCCGCTCTGCGTTTGTACCGTCATGCCTTCACGGAGTTTTTCAACGCAAACCCTTACGTTGGGTTCCCCATTCACCGTCATAAAGCAGGAAGAACAGTTCCCGATGGCGCAGTAAATGCCCCTCGGCCGGTTCATGCGATGGCTGTGGCTGAACACCCGGATGCCCGCCGCCTGCAGGGCCGCCGCGATGGGTTCCCCTTCGTACCCTTCCAGCTCGCTTCCGTCAAAGGTGAACTTCACCGTCCGCTTTTCCGCAAACGTCAATATGGGATGCTCCTTGATCCGCATGCAACCACCCTTTCTCCTGGCGTACCGCCGCCCGCACCGTTTCCCCGGGCGGCACCATACGGCATTTCTGCCGCTCCCATGCGCTTTTCCCCTCAGATTCGAATGCAACACAGGCCGGACTTGCAAATCCCGGCCCATTTGCCGTGTAATTGTCGTTGATTGTGAAATAGTATAGCACAGCCCGTCTCATTTCATTTAACGGATTCCCTGTTGCACTTTAACCGCATTTCATGTATTGATGGAGTGGGCAGCACGGCGCGTTCGCGCCGAATTCACAAAGGAGATTGCCATGCTGAAAGCGCAGACCCACACGATCGGCGTGCCCGAGTCGTCGGACCATTCCCATCCGCACGCGCACATCCTGATTGCGCAATCCGCGCCGCTGTATGTGACGATCGGCGGAAAAACCCATGTCATCGACGACCAGCATCTGGGCATCATCCTTGCGGACGTCCGCCACCAGAGCGCATGCTCCTCGAGCATCATCTGCGTCAACATCCCGCAGAACATGATCAAAAAGAGCGACCGCGCGCTCTTTGAGCGCAACGTGACCTTCCCCATCACCGGCATGCTGGTGCCGCTGATTGAGCTGATCAAGCGCGAGGTCGCGCGAAATCCGGACAGCGACTCGCTCCGCTATCTGTATTACTACCTGTACGACAAACTGGTGGAGGCGAACGTGCCCAAATCCCAGCAGTACCTATACGAGCACTTCAGCGAGCCCATCACCATCGCAGACCTGGCCCGGATCGAAAACTACAACGTATCCTATTATACGGACTGGTTCAAGCGGAATTTCGGCGTGTCGCCCTCCTGCTACCTGCGGAACTTCCGCATTGAAAAGGCCGAGGAGCTTCTGCTCACCACACACTACCGGCTCATCGAGATCGCCATGCAGGTCGGCTACAACAGCAACGCCTCCTTTTCGCGCGCGTTCAAAGAAACGACCGGCATGTCGCCGATCGCCTACCGGAACAAATTCGCGCTCTCCAAAGACGAACCCGGATCAGCGCCCTGAGAAGCGGCGCGTCCACAATTTTTAGCCTTATACCAAGGAAAAATATTAGTTACTCCAAAGAACCGAGGGATTTTCGATGCGAGGCTAGGAACCGAAGCGAGGCGTAGCAGCGCTACGTTGAGCGAAGAGTGACAACGCCTCACACGAAAAGACCCGGCTCGACGAGTAATTAATGTTTTGGATTGGTATTATACCAATACGAAACAATATTTCTTCCAAAGCGGCGAGGGATTATTTCATCCTGCAAGGAGCGTAAAGCGCAGGAGCCGCCGCGCTATTTCAAGCGGAGAGCGACACCGCAGGGTGGAAAAGGCCCGCCGCAACAAAGAAAGAATATTTTGGATTGGTATTGGCGGCATGCTCCCATTCTCAGTGGTGAGAAGGATATGAAAAGGCGGACAGCCTTGCGTCTTGGCAATGCTGTTGTGCATATCACTTCCATTTTTCGTGTTCAAGAAACTTCGCGTAGCCGTATATGATCACAGCAAGACCCGCAAAAACGCCGACGTTGCTCCAAAAACCGCCCATATACCGACCCTTCTCTTGTATCGATGTTTGGTTGACCCAAATGGCATTCGTACTGTTTTCCGCAAGGTTTCCCTGCCAAACCCGGACAAGCGGCGCGTTACACGCTCTCGGCCATGCGGTATCCGACGCCGACCTCGGTGAGGATGTATTGCGGAGCGCCCGGATTCTGCTCGATCTTCCTGCGGATGTTGGCCATGTTGACGCGCAGCGTGTGGCTCTCGTCGGTATGGCTCCCCCAGACTTCCCGGATGAGAAAATCATTGGTCAGCACCTTGCCCGCGTTTTTTGCGAGCAGCGCGATGATTTTGTACTCAATGGGCGTAACGTGGACCCTCTGTCCGCGCAAATTCACCGCGCGCTTGCCGTAATCGATCTCCAACTGCCCGATGACGGTCCTTTCAGATGCGGAGGCCGCGCCGTCGGGCGACGCAAGACTGTGCCTGAGCGCCGTTCGCATGCGCGCCAGCAGTTCCGACGTTCCGAAAGGCTTCACGATGTAGTCGTCCGCACCCTGATCGAGCGCCTCCACCTTTTCGTGCTCGCGTCCGCGCGCGGAAACCACGACGACCGGCGTTTTCGTCCAGGCCCGAAGCCTCGCTAGCACTTCCATGCCGTCGATGTCCGGAAGCCCCAAGTCCAAAAGCACCAGGTCCGGCGCATGGGATGCGGCCAGCGTCAACCCTTCCAGGCCCGAAACCGCTTTGACGATCCGGTATCCGTTCGATGACAAAGCCGCCGAAATGAAGTTCAGGATGGCTTCCTCGTCCTCAACGATCAGGACCAACGGCTTCACATCCACGCCTAAGCACCGCCTTCAACCGGGAGGGTGAACCGGAAGGCCGCCCCGCCGTTTTCTCTGTTCTCCGCCGTCAGCGTTCCGCCGTGCGCCCGGATGATGGTATCGCAGATGGTAAGCCCGATGCCCATGCCGCGCGAGGCGTCCGGGCTTTTCTCCTCCGTCGGCGCGCGCCCTTTGAACAGCCATGGCAGATCTTCGTGGGAAATGCCCTTGCCGTTGTCCAGCACCTCAAACAACGCGCGGCCGCCGTCTTTTTTCAGGTTGATCTCCACCGGCGCGTCGGCGGGCGAATATTTGATGGCGTTCTCCAGCAGGTTAATCAGGACCTGCACGATCAGTGTGCCGTCCATCGGCACCTCTAATAGCTCTTCCGGAACGTTGACCATGATTTTGCGCTCGGGGAAGCGGTGCTGAATCCGGCTGGCCGCTTCGGCGACGACCTCTTCCGCGGCTTCCGGGGTTTTCACAAAATTCGAAGCGTTCTCGCTGATTCTGGTGACCGAGAGCAGGTTTTCCACCACGCGGATCAGCCACTGGGATTCTTCCTGGATATCGACCAGCAGCTTGTCCCGTGTCGCGCCGTCAAAGTTCGCGCCGCTCTCGCGAAGCGCCGAGCTCGCGCCCAGAATACCGGCCAAAGGCGTTCTCAGATCGTGCGAAATGGCCCGGAGCAACGTCCCGCGCATCCGTTCCCGCTCCGATTCCACCTGCGTGGCGCGCTGCTCGTCGGACAATCGCTGGCGCTCGAGGGCCATCGCCGCTTGGGATGCGATCATGCGCAGGAACAGCCGGGTATTGTGATCCAGCTCCGCCTTCGCGCAGGAGATCCCCCACACGGCCAGCACCCGCCCCTGCGAGACCACCGGCATGTAGAACGCGCCCGCGCCCATCAGCGTGTCCGTACCCGAACCGGCGCGCTTCTGGTTGACGAACACCCAGTGGGCGACCGCCTTTTCATCCGCGCTTTGCAGAAACGCGCCGTCTTCCTCCGCGGCGTCAAACAGGTTTCCGCTCGCGCCCAAGCCGGGATCGTCGGTATAGAATACCAGGGAATGGCCGATCAGTTTGACGATGTAATCGCCCAGCAGCGAAACTATGGCTTCGGTCCCGCGGGTCGCGAGCAGCTTCTTGTTGATCTCATACAATACGTCCGTGCGGCGTTCGCGCTCGACGGACAGCCGCGCCTGCGTCTTGATCCGGCCGGTCATGGCGCCGGTGATCAGCGCCACCAGAAGCATGATCAGAAAGGTCACCGGATAGCCGGACTGGATCGCGGTGAACGTGAAGTACGGCTCGGTAAAGAAGAAGTTGAACGCGAGCACGCTGAGGACGGACGCTGCGACGCCGTAGACGTAGCCGTTTGTGATGCGCGAAACCACGAGTACGGACAGAAGATAGACCATGATGATGTTCTGATCCCCGATATCGACCGCGCGAAGCGCATAGCATAGTACCGTTGCCAGAGCGGTCATGCCCAGCGTGGCCAGCGCGTCCGCCCAGGAGAAGCGGAAGCCCGCTTCCCTCGCCCTGTGCGGATTGCGGTAATCGCGCTTCGAGGTGCGCGCCGGAATGATGTGTACCTCGACGCCAGGCGAGAGGCTGATCAGTTTGTCCTCAAGGTCCATCTCGAACAGGTTGTTCAGCGACTTTTTCGTGCGGCTCTTTCCGATGACGATGTTGGTGATGCCGGACATCCCCGCGTACTCCGAGACGGCGGCGGCCACGTCATGTCCTGTCAATGTGACCACCTGGCCGCCCAGCCGCTCCGTCAAATCCATGTTGGCCCGGATGTTTTTTTTCTGCTCGGTCGTCAGGGAATCGCTGTCGATGCGCTCGACATACACCGCTTCCCAGTGCGCGTGAAACGCCTCCGCCGCGCGCGCCGTCCAGCGGATGCACTTTTCGGACGACGGGGATGGCCCGATGCAGGCCAGAAGTTTTGTGCTGGCCATCTTTTCCGTCATGCGGCGCTCGTGCTGGTTTTCGTTTGAGATCCGGTCCGCGATTTTGCGCAGCGCGACCTCTCTTAACAGCTTCAGGTTTTCCCGCGTGAAGAAGTTGCGCATCGCGGTCTCGGCGCGCTCGGGGCGGTAGATCTTGCCTTCCTCAAACCTTCGCAGCAGCTCGTCCGGCTCGATGTCAATGAGCCGGACCTTGTCGGCGCTGTCGAAGATGGAGTCCGGCACCGTTTCCTGTACCTTTACCTTCGTGATGTCCTCCACGATATCGTTGAGGCTTTCGAGGTGCTGGACGTTGACGGTGGTGTACACGTCGATCCCGGCGGCGAGCAGCTCCTCCACATCCTGGTAGCGCTTCCGGTTGCGAACCCCGACGGCGTTGGTGTGGGCCAGCTCGTCGACCAGAACCAGTTCGGGCTTCCTGCGGATCGCCGCGTCCAGATCGAACTCCCGGAGTTCAATATTCCGGTATGGGATGACCTTGGGCGCAAGGGACGGAATGCCCTCGAGCAGCTTCATCGTCTCCGGGCGCGTGTGCGGCTCGACGTAGCCGATCAGAACGTCCACGCCGGAGCGCAGCTGCTCCGCCGCGTCGTCCAGCATGGCGTAGGTCTTGCCGACGCCGGCGGCATAGCCAAAGTAGATTTTCAGTCTGCCCGTCTTTTCCCGTCTGCCCTGGATGTCCTCGAGGATTGCGTCGGGATCGGGGCGTCCGTCCGGTTTCACATTGCTCACCCCCATCGCATTATAGCGCGCATCAGAGCAGGCCGTCCATCGCAAGGTTTACTTTGAGCACATTGACGGTGGGTTCTCCCAGAAACCCCAGAAGCCGCCCGGTCGTAAACTGCCCGATGGCCGCCCGCACCGCCTCCTCCGATAGGCCCCTCGCCTTTGCGATGCGGCGCACCTGAAACTCGGCCGCCTCGGGCGAGATGTTCGGATCGACGCCGCTGGCCGACGCGGTCACCAGATCCATCGGGATGTCGGCCGTATTGTCCGGATCGAACGCGCGCCACCAGGCGACCCGTTCCTCCACCAGCCTGCGCTGCGCCTCGCTCACCGGCGACAGGTTGGTGACGCCCATCGGCCGTCCGATCAGGTATTCGGGCGCTGTGAACTGCTGCGCGATCAGCGCGGAACCATAATCCGCCTGGGTTCCGTCCTTCAGCGTCACCGTAACGACGCTTCCGTTGGCCTGGCTCGGGAACCACCACTGGGCAATGCCGGTGACCGCCGCCGGATAGAGGATCCCGCACAGGACCGTCATCACGCCGAAATAAACCAGTGCCGGTTTCCATGCTTTCATCAGGGTTTTCATATAAATCACCTCACGCGATCCCGAAAACGGTCAGGATCAGGTCGATTGCCTTGATCGCGACAAAAGGCGCCGCGACGCCGCCAAGCCCATACACCAGCATGTTGCGCTTCAGCAGTTCGCCCGCCGACACCTCGCGGTACCTCACGCCCTTGAGCGCCAGCGGGATCAGCGCGATGATGATCAGCGCGTTGTAGATGATCGCGGAGAGCATCGCGCTCCGGGCACTGGTCAGGTGCATCAGGTTGAGGGCGGAGAGCTGCGGGTAGATTCCGAAGAACAGCACCGGGATGATTGCGAAGTACTTCGCCACATCATTTGCGACGCTGAAGGTGGTCAAAGAGCCGCGCGTCATCAGAAGCTGCTTGCCGATCCGGACGATGTCGATCAGCTTGGTCGGGCTGGAGTCGAGGTCCACCATGTTGCCGGCTTCCTTCGCGGCCTGTGTGCCGCTGTTCATCGCCACCGCCACGTCCGCCTGCGCCAGCGCGGGCGCGTCGTTGGTGCCGTCGCCGGTCATCGCCACCAGATGGCCCTTCGCCTGGTAATCCCGGATCAGCTGGAGCTTGGCTTCGGGCGTCGCCTCGGCCAGAAAGTCGTCCACGCCGGCCTCGGCGGCGATGGCCGCGGCGGTCATCGGGTTATCGCCTGTGATCATGATGGTCTTAATGCCCATCTTGCGCAGATCCTCAAACTTCTCCTTGACGCCGTTTTTGACGATGTCCTTGAGGTACACCACGCCCAGTACCCGGCTGTCCCGGGCAACCACCAGCGGCGTTCCACCCAAGCCCGCCACGCGCTTGACGATCTGGGCGCATTCCTGCGGATATTCGCCGCCCAGCTGTTGCACATAGGCTTTGACGGCGTCCGCCGCGCCTTTCCGGATCTGGGTGCCCTGAAAATCAATGCCGCTCATGCGCGTCTTGGCGGTGAATTCAATAAACGTCGCATTCAGCTTGGTCAGCTCCCGTCCGCGGATGCCGAACTTCTCCTTGGCCAGCACCACAATCGAGCGCCCCTCGGCGGTTTCGTCCGCGAGGGAGGAAAGCTGCGCGGCGTCGGCCAGTTCCTGCTCCGACACGCCGTTTACCGGGAGAAACTCGCTGGCCTGGCGATTGCCCAGCGTGATGGTGCCTGTCTTGTCCAGAAGCAGCACATCCACGTCGCCTGCCGCCTCGATGGCGCGGCCGCTCATCGCCAGCACATTCGCCTGGTTGAGGCGGCTCATGCCCGCAATGCCGATGGACGAGAGCAGCGCGCCGATGGTGGTCGGCGCAAGACAGACCAGCAGCGCGATCACGTTGGTCACCGAAATCGCTTCGCCCGCGCCCGCCTGCCGCCTGGCGAAATCCGAAAACGGCAGCAGGGTTGCCGCCACCACGAGGAAGATGATCGTCAACGTGATCAGCAGGATTTCCAGCGCGACCTCGTTGGGCGTCTTTTTGCGGCTCGCGCCTTCGACCATCGCGATCATCTTGTCCAGAAAGCTCTCGCCGGCCTCCGCCGTCACCCGGAGGATCAGCCAGTCGGAGAGGATCGTCGTTCCGCCGGTGACGGCGCTCCGGTCGCCGCCGGATTCCCGGATGACTGGCGCGGATTCGCCGGTGATCGCGCTCTCGTCCACGGACGCGGCGCCGGAGAGCACCTCGCCATCCATCGGGATCTGCTCCCCGGCCTTGACGTAGACGATGTCGCCCCGCTTCAGCGAGGCGCTGCGCACCTCGGAGAACTCGTCGACGCTATCGACATTCTTCAGCTTCCGGGCCATCACATCCTTGCGCGCCTTGCGGAGGCTGTTCGCCTGCGCGCGGCCGCGCCCTTCCGCGATGGCTTCCGCAAAGTTTGCGAACAGCACGGTGAACCACAGGATCAGCGCGATCGCGAGCGTGTAGCCCGCGCGCTCGTCCTGAATCCCCACAAAGGAGAGGAAGAACAGGGTGGTGGTCAGTATCGCGCCCAGATATACCACCAGCATCACGGGGTTTCGCACCTGCACGCGGGGTGAGAGCTTCGCAAAGGACTGGCGGAGCGCATCGGCAAAGAGTCCTTTTTCTGTCTTTTTCATGTTTGTTCCCTCAACTTACAGGCTTGAAAAGTAGTCCGCGATCGGGCCAAGCGCCAGCGCCGGCAGAAAGCTCAGCGCGCCGACGATCAAGATGATGCCGATCAGAAGGCCCACGAACATCGTGTTGGTGGTCGAGAGCGTGCCTTCGCCGGCGGCCACGGCCTTTTTCCCGGCGAGGTTTCCGCCCAGATACACGGCGGCGGTCATCGGTACGAACCGGGCCAGCAGCATGATGATGCCGCCCAGCACATTAGAAAACACGGTGTTCGCGGCAAAACCGCCGAACGCGCTGCCGTTGTTGTTGCCCATCGACGAAAACGCGTAGAGGATCTCGGAAAACCCGTGCGCGCCGGAATTGGTCAGCCAGCGCCCGGCCTCCGGCATCAGGACGGCGGCCGCCGTGCCCAGAAGCGTCAACAAAAGCGGAACCAGCACGATCAGGCACACCATCCGGATATCAAACGGCTCGATCTTCTTGCCCAGGTATTCGGGCGTGCGCCCAACCATCAGCCCCGCGATGAACACGGTCAAAAGCACAAACGCCAGCATTCCGTAAAGCCCGCTGCCGACGCCGCCAAACACGATCTCACCCAACTGCATAAGGAACATCGCCGCAAGGCCGGCGAAGGGCGTGAGGCTGTCGTGCATCGCGTTGACGGAGCCGTTTGACGCCGCGGTCGTCGCCGCCGCCCAGAAGGAGGACGCGCCGACGCCGTGGAGCACTTCCTTGCCTTCCATGCTGCCCGACGCGACAACGCCCGGATAGACAGGCCCCGTAAGCTGCTCTGAGAGCGTCATGCCAGCGAGCGCGATCACGAACAGGATCATCATCGCCACATAGACCGTGCGGCCCTGCCTGCGGTCCTTCACCGCGCAGCCGAAGCTGACGCAAAGCGAGGCCGGGATTAGAAGGATCGACAGCACTTCGATCAGGTTGGAAAACGCCGTCGCGTTCTCCAGCGGGTAGGCGGAATTCATGCCGAAGAAGCCGCCGCCGTTTGTGCCCAGCTGCTTGATGGCGATCTGGCTGGCCGCGGGTCCCAGCGGCAGCACCTGCTGCGCGCCCCCGTCCAGCGAAACGTAGGCATGATACGGCCCGAACGTCTGCACAACGCCCTGGGAGACCAGAAGAATCGCCACCACGAAGGAGAGCGGAATCAGGACGTACAGCGTGCACCGGGTCAGATCCACCCAGAAGCTCCCGATCGTGCCCTCCTGCTTGCGTACAAACCCCCGGATCAGCGCGAACATCACCGCGATGCCCGCCGCCGCCGACACGAAGTTCTGAACCGTCAAGCCCAGAAACTGTGTCAGGTACGACAGGGTGGATTCCCCGGAGTACGCCTGCCAGTTGGTGTTGGATACGAAGCTCGCGGCGGTATTAAACGCCAAATGCCAGCTCGTTCCCGGCATCCCCTGGGGATTGAAGGGCAGCGCGCCCTGCGCCAGCTGGATCAGCCAAACAAAGAGAAACCCGATCAGGCTGAACATCAGGACGGAGACCGCGTATTTTTTCGCGTTCATCTCCTCGTCCGGCGCCAGACCGGCAAGCCGGTAGAGGGCCTTTTCAACCGGGGCCATCACCCGGGTCATGAAGACGCGCTGGCCCGTCATGACTTTATACAGGTAGATGCCCAGCGGGAAAGAGAGCGCGACCAGCACAACCAGATAGAATGCGTCCTGCAAAAACATGAGGTTCACAAATTTTCCCCCCTGAACAATACATAAAACAGATACACCAATAGCGCCGCGCCCACCAGGCCGCATACCGTAAGCACAAAACCCATCCCGTTCATCTCCCGTCATCCGTCGCCAGGTGATCTTTCCGGCAGATCCGCTCCGCGCGTTTGAATAACATCAGAGGATTGTCGCTCGCGCCAGCCGCCCGCAGAAGGCTTGCGGCGTAAACCGGGCGGCCGGCCTTTGCCAGCCACGACCATCGCGCCGGCGAGTCTTTTTCTTATACCAATGCGAATGATGAAAGCATCCAAAGCGTCGAGGGATTGTCGATGCAGCGCAAGGAGCCGGAGCGAGGCGACCCCTTCGGGATACGCCTTTGGCGTGAAATGCAGCGCTTCGCTCGAGCGTATAGCGACACATTGGCGCAACATTTCAATCCATTGGAATGTTGCGGTCGCGAAGCGACTTGGTTTCCCGAAGGGAAACCAACCTTTCTGCGCGATAAGACCCGACGCAACGATGCGTTCATCATTCAACTTGGTATTACGTCAAGATTTTAGCAGGAAACGCGTCAAGACGGTGTCAAAATTGCGACCCCCATGTCAAGGCGGCGTCAAGATTATTCTGTCCGAAACAGCCGAAGCAATATCATACCAAGTAAAAATATGAATTACTCCAAAGGACTGAAAGATTTTTGATGCAGAACAAGGAGCCGGAATGAGGCGACCCTTCGGGATACGCCTTCGGCGTGAAATGCAGCGCTACGCCAAAGTGGAGAGCGACATAGTCCTGCGCGAAAAGATCTGGTTCGACGAATCATTACTGTTTTGGATTGGTATCAGACCCAGAAAGCCCTTCTCCCTTCGCATCAAAACCAAACGGATTTTTCGATGCGATAGAAGCGGCCCGGTTTCCCCCACAGGGGAAGCCGGGCCGCCTGATAAAACCGTGGGTGTTCAGCATTTTGGCGCGAAGGCCGGAGGAAATCTTCCGTCCGCGATGGAGCCCAAAGCGTTTCCGCCGTCAGAGGCGCTCGACCGTGCCTTCTTCCAGGGACTTGCGCACAGCCAATACGATTTGGAACACATCCCGGCTTTGGGCCGGGGTGACCGGCGCTTCGGCGCCGGACCGGATCGCATCCAGGAAGCCGCCGATTTCACCGGCGAACATGTCCTTCTGCTCGGCGGAGAGCTGGACGGCTTCTTCGCTGCCCTCGGGATAGAAGCAGAAGTCGAAGCCTCTTCCGCCATCCTTGATGTTGTGGCCCGCGGTCAGCGAATAGCACAGCGTGCCCTTGTCGCCGCAGCCGCGGAACTCGATGGAGAACGGGAAACTGCCCGTCATGGAAAGGGAGGTTTCGACGACCGCCTTTGCGCCGTCCGCCCAGTTGAGGCAGGTGACCAGATGGTCCCAGCAACCGGACGGGCTCTTCCAGCCGGTTGCGTAGACCGTTTCCGGCATGCCAAACAGCGTGTACAGATAGTCGATGTCGTGCACGTTCATGTCGTACAGGCCGCCGCCGCTGACCTCCGGCCGCGAACGCCAGGTAGACCACCGCGGCGCCTGCGCCAGGCGCTTTTCATAGATCATACGAACAGGGCCCAGTTTGCCCTGATCCACAAAGTCCTTGATAACGGTAAACTCCGGCCACCAGCGCGCCACCTGCGCCACCATGAAGCGGACACCGCTCTTCTCGCAGGCGGCGAGCATGCGTTCCAGCGATTCCATCTCCAGCGTGACCGGCTTTTCGCACAGGACATGGCAGCCCGCCTGCGCGGCCTCGATTACAAACGCCTCGTGCGTGTCGGTCGGCGTGCACACGTCCACCAGATCGATCTTCTCGTTCTTCAGGGCATCCTGAAGCGTTGTGTAGGCGTGGCAGGCCTCGCCCGCCTCCGCGAGGCCCTTGAGGTTCGAGGCTTCGCTCCGGTTGACGACCGCGACCACCTTTGCGTCCTTCAGGCCCTTGATCGCCGCGATGTGCGAAAGGCCAATGTACCCGGTACCGGCGACGGCAATGTTCATCATGCACCCTCCTTACCCGATTGGATGGCAAGAATCGTATCCAGCGAAAGGCGTGCGTTGCGGATGGACTGATAGGGAAACACCCGGTAGTTGGGCAGGAATTCCACGGTAATGTAATCGTCATAGCCGATGGCGCGGATGGCGCGCATCACCTGCGAAAAGTCCACATCGCCCGCGAGCAGATCGACGAACGCGCCCAGTCCCGCCTGATCGGCCCGGTAATCGCAGAAGTGCAGCTTCTTGATCCGGTTCCCGAGGATCTCGATCCATTGGTCCGGATAACCGACATAGAGGATGTTGCCCACATCGAAATATGCGCCGACAGAGGGCGACGCGATCTCGTCGAGGAAGCGGCGCATCTCAAGGGGTGACAGGAGAAACTTGTTCCACACGTTCTCCACGGCGATGGAGACCCCCGCGCTCCTCGCGTAGGGCGCGAGAAGCGAAAGCGCGCGCTGCGCGTTTTCGTAGGCGCGGTCGTAGCGCACAACCCCTTCCGCGAACGGCGCGCCAACCCATCCGGGCACCACCAGCACCGTGTCCGCGCCAAAGGCGGCGGCGCAGTCGATCTGCTTTTTGACGATGCCGGAGGCGGCCTGCGACTCTTTCGGATCGCCCGAGGCCAGGTTGCGGCTCCAAAGGTTCCACGCGCCGACCGACGGAATCGCAAGGCCGAGGTCATTGACCATCCGGCGGATTTCCAGAAGTTTCCCCTCTGCGGTCGCCATGTTCAGAGAGCCCGTGTCGGTCAAAACGAGCTCCACGCCGTCATAGCCTGCGTTTTTGGCCTCCATGGAGGCTTCCAGAATGTCCACATCCTGCGCGAAGCTGAAGAAACTGACGCCCTTCTTCATCGGACCGCCCTCCCGCCCTATACGAATCCGAAGCGTTCACTGCCCGCCTAATACCAATACGAAACATTATTTCTTCCAAAGCGGCGAGGGATTTTGCCATCCTGCAAGGAGCTGAAGCGCAGAAATAGCAGCGCTATTTCAAGCGGAGGGCGACACCGCAGGGTGGAAAAAGACCCGGCGCAACGAAGAAAGAATGTTTTGGATTGGTATAAGACGATTCTTTGGAGGAAATCGCATTACTCCCCGGATTACTTGCGCCTGCTCAGGTTCTGGATGTTCGAGAGCACCACCGCGAATACGATGATCGCGCCGGTGATGACGATCTTGATGTACGCGTCCACACCCAGGATGTCGAGCGCGTTGGAGATGATGCCGATCAAAAGACATCCGAGGAACGCGCCCAGAACAGTCCCCCGCCCGCCTTCAAACGTGACGCCGCCGATGACTGCCGCGACCAGCGCGTTGAGCTCGTAGCCCGAGCCCGCGTTGGCGGTGATCGCGTTGAGGCGCGCCGCGAAGATGAGCCCCGCGATGGCCACGATCGCACCGGAAATGCCGTAGGTGATGATCTTGTACAGGTCCACGCTGATGCCCGAAAGATAAGCGTTCTTCTCATTCCCGCCGATGGCGACGATCCTTCGGCCGAACTTCGTATGCTCCAGCAGGAAATAAACCAGAACACACACGAGGATCATGAAAATAACCATCAGCGGCAGAAAACCGGCCAGCTTGATCGTGCGCATGAAGTCCAGCTTGTTCTGGAATTGCAGGAACGAGCCGCCGGCAATCAGAAGCGAGATGCCATAGAAAATCTGGCTGGTGCCCAGCGTGATGATCAGGGGCATGCAGCGGGATTTTGCGATGATCACGCCGTTGAACAGGCCGCAGATTACGGAAATGCCGATGCCCGCCGCCAGCGCCACGGCCATGTTGCCGCCCTTCAGCAAGACCGTCGCCACGACGACGGCCGAGAGCGTCATCATGCTGCCGATCGATAAGTCAATGCCGCCGCTGATCAAAAGCATCGACATGGCCATCGTCAGAACGCCCAGAACCGCGATCTGCTGGAAGATGGCGATCACGTTGCTCACCGTGACGAATTTGGGGTTGATGATGCCCACGACCGCGGCCAGCACGATAATGACGACGCCCAGGAGCAGCCGCTGATCCAGTTTCCACGCCTTACTCATTTCCCGTTACCCCCAACGCGTCTTTAATGATGGTCTGTTCGTTGATGTCCGCGCCCGTCAGGACGCACTTGACCGCCCCGTCGCGCACCACCAGAACCCGGTCGCTCATGGAAATCAGTTCCGGCAAGTCCGACGAGATCATCAGGATCGCGTGCCCCGCCTTGGCCAGTTCGGTCATCTGCTTGTAGAACTCGGCCTTGGCGTTGACGTCGATTCCCCGCGTCGGCTCATCGAAGATGTAGAACGACTGGTTGGCATACAGCCATTTCCCCAGCACCACCTTCTGCTGGTTGCCGCCGGAGAGGTTCACGACTTCCTGCATCAGGGATGGCGTCTTGATCTTCAGCCTTTCGACCACCGGCTTCACCTTGGGCGCCAAAGCGCGGAAATTGTAGTAGATTCCCGGTTTCATCGACTGCAGGCCGACCATCAGCTCGTTTTCCAGCACGCTGGCGTTCAGATTCAGGCCCAGCCGCTGCCTGTCCTCGGTGATGTGCGCGAGGCCGGCGCGAATGCCGTCCCGCGGGGAGCGGAGCTCCAGTTTTTTTCCGTCCACCAGCACGTCGCCGGAATGGCGCCTGTCCGCGCCCGAAATCGCGCGGGCGATTTCGGTGCGTCCGGAGCCGACCATGCCGAACATGCCCAGAATTTCGCCCCTGCGCACGTTGAAGCTGACCGGGACGGAATCCCGGGTCAGTTTCAGATCCTTCACCTCGACCAGCGGCTCGCCGATTTTGCAGCGTTCGCGCTGGTAGAACATATCCACCGGGCGGCCCACCATGTCCGAGGTGATGTCGTCCAGCGAACAGCGGCGTCCGGTGTTGTCGTAGGTGCGGATTACCGCCCCGTCCCGGATGACGGTGATGCGGTCGGCGATCTTGACGACTTCTTTGAGGAAGTGGGATATGTAGATGATGCTGATACCCTGCTCGCTCATCTTGCGCACGAGATCCAGTACCTTGCCCGCGTCCTCGACGTTGAACATCGAGGTGGGTTCGTCCATGATCAGGATGCGGGAACGGTTCATCAGCGCCTTGATGATCTTGACAAACTGCTGGTTGGA
>CALGYL010000224.1 GCA_937934775.1 uncultured Clostridia bacterium | reverse complement strand
GCGGATGATTGCGGTATCGTCCTTTTCCTGAAGCATTTTCAGGGTGGAAGGAATCGAGCTGTTCAGTTTTTCTCCGATGACAATCATTTTTATTCTCCTCCCTTAACGGTATGGAGCAGCGCCTCCGCCAGATCCACGCGCTTCATTGGCGTCATCAGGCTGAATCCGGCGCAATAGGGCCGGGCCGCTTCGATCAGCTCCCGGCAGAAGGTCAGGGTGCGCTCCGTCACAACCTCTCTGGGCTGTCCCTCCAGGCTGTCGACAAAGGACCGTGGGATGGAAACACCCGGCACCTCGCTGTTCAGAAACACTGCGTTTTTATAGCCCGCCACCGGCATAATGCCGGCGATCACCGGTACGCCCAGCGCTTCCCATGCTCTTTTCAGGTTGGCCACGCCGTCCATCGAGAACATCGACTGCGTGATGAAGGCATTCGCGCCCCGCTCCACTTTGCGCTGCGCGCGCCTCAGTTCCGCGTCAAAATTCTGCGCGCCGATATTGAGCGCCGCAAGGATGGTGAACGGCGCGTGGGCAAACGGCCCCTGATTCATCCCGCGGATGAATTCAATCAATGCGAACGAATTGAAATTGAATACGCCCTTGTCGGCTGCGGACTCGTCCGGGCCGTGGGCCGCGCCTGGGATCGGGTCGCCGGTGACCGCCAGCGCGCCCCGAATGCCCGCCGCGTGGGCCGCGAGCAACGCGCCGCGAATGGCGATGCGATTGCGGTCCCGGCAGGTCAGATGCGGAATCGCGTCAAGGCCCGTCTCCCGGATCGCCAGCGCCGCCATCATCAGGCTGTCCGCCCTGGCCCTGGCCAGCGGCGAATCCGCCAGGGTGATTCCATCCGCACCCGCGCACTTCAGGCGCGCTGCCGCATCCATCAAGTGGCGGATGTCAGCGTCCACCGGCGGATCAACTTCCACCAGCGCCACCTGCCCGCGCGCCAACTTCTCGGCCAGCGGGCTGACGCCGGAGGGCGTTTCCGGTTTTTCAGGCTGTCTCGCCTCCGCTGGAATGGATACCGTCGCGCCCCGAAGCAGCGCGGCGGCGCGGCGAATATGCTCCGGCGTGGTTCCGCAGCAACCGCCCAGGTTGTAAACGCCCAGCCGCCTCATCTCCAGAAGCTTCTCGGCAAAGTAACCGGGGTTGTCCTCGTATAGGAGGCGCCCATTGATCCGCGCGGGATAGCCCGCGTTGGGCATGGCCAGCACATCGCCCCGGGACAGATCCAACCTGCGCAAAAGCCCCAGCATGTGGGCGGGACCGGAGACGCAATTAAGCCCTGAAAGGTCCGCGCCCGCCGCCCGCGCCGAAGCGATCAGATCGCGGAAAAAAAGCCCCGCGCCCGTGTAGCCGTCCTGCGACGCGGCAAAGGATACCGCAATCACCGCGCCCGGAACCTCGTTTCGAATCCAGCCGATGGCGGGGACCAGCGGTTCCATTTCATCCATCGTTTCAAAAAGAAAGCGCGTCATCCCTTCACGGGCAAAGAATTGTACCAGCCAAAGGAAATCCTCCGCCGCGTCCCGTTCCGCGGAGACCACCGGCCCAATGTCGGCAAATACGACCGCCCGCTCCCCCGCCGCCGCCTGCGCAAGCCGTATACCCGAGCACAGCACCTTCTCCAGCGTTTCCCCTTCCATGGTGACGGGATTGGCAGCGAAGGTATTAGTTTTCAGGGCGTTTGCGCCCGCCGCCACATAAGCGCGGTGAATTTCCAAAACTCTTTCCGGATCGGAAAGGTTGGCCAGCTCGCAGGGCTTGAGGCTGCCGGTCAGCGAGCGGTAGAAGGTGCCTAAGGCGCCGTCGAATAAAAAGCCGTCGATGAAAATACCCCCCGGCAGAAGCGTATTGAATCATTTATAAAACATCCGGCCGCGCCTGTCAAGCGCGGCCGGGATAAGGATGCGCGAGATAAGCTCCGGGTCCGTGAAACGTTCTCAGAATCCGCTGATTTTGAAAAGCAGCAGTTCATCGCAGGATTGATCCAGGCGCCGCTGCGAAGCGGCCACATACACGCCGCCGTCGGCCGGGACCATGGAGGAAAGCCAGGGATAGTTGGTGCCGAGCAGCTCGTCGCAATCGACCGATCCGATGAAACTGCCGTCCTTGGAAAACAGCTTGTAAGCGCGGCTGTTGCCATCCTGTACCAGGATGCCGTTTTTCGTCTCAACGATGCCGGTGACGGAGCCGAACGCGTCGCCCTGCGTCCAGTCGGTCGCGCCGAAGCTGAAAAGCTCCTTTCCCTCCAGATCATAAGCGCAAATCCGCTGGGCGTCGCCATTTACGGCGTCCGAACCTGCGACATAGATCCGATTGTCGCTGATGGACACGCAGCTGATCAGGCTGAAGCGCCCTTTTCGCTGCATTTCGTCGGAAAGCCCGGTCAGCACCCATGGTTCCTCTGTCAGCGTCCCTTTGGAGGCGGTCAGCTTCTTGGTGTCGGCGTTGGCCCAGTAGGAGATACCCCATTTGCCGTCCGGATGCATCACCACGTATCCGGCCACGGGGTTGTCCTTGAGGAGCTTTCCGTCCTTTAGCGCCAGCGTGTTGTAGAAGCCCTGGGAGGCGTACAGCGTGCCGTCCTTTACGGCGCTCACGTACTCAAACGTGTCGCTGAGCGCCATTATGCCCCTACTAAACTCCTTGCCCGGCGTCAGCTTGCCGTTCTTGATCGCATAGGCATAGAGCTGCTTCCCGGCAAGAACGTAGAGCTTCTTGTTTGCGTATGCAATCCGGTTGTCAAAGATGCTGTCCAGGACGATGGAACCGGCAGGCTTGATCCAATCGGCTTTCAGCGTGTATTTGCCCACGACGGCCGACTTGGGCGTCAGCTCAAACGGCACACCGTCCTCCGGAAGCGGCGGGTCGACATTGGGCGGCGAAAGCTGCGGCAGCGTAAAGAAAACGGATTTAAGAATCGTCTGCAGCGCATCCCCGGCGTTCTCCGGCTGTTCCACGAGGATGTTCAATGTGATTGCGGAATCCGGCACGCGCGCCGCGAATTCTTTGTAGTTCCAGCCCCAGTTTTCATACGGAACGCCGAGAAAATCGACCCCGCCGATGTTCGCCTCCTCCAGAACCGCGCCGGATTTTTCGGCAAATTCCTTGAGTTGCTTGACTTTTTTACGGTAGCTGTCGACGCCTTCGCTGCTTGCGTAAATCGTCACCGATGCGAGCGCGCCGCCATCCGCGTCATACTTGGCATACTTGACGGAGCAGTAACTCTCCCCGCTGGAGAGGTTGTACTCATCGGAGACCCAACCGGTGGGAAAACTGGCGCTGAAAAGCGGAGATGTGAAGTTCTGTCCCTCTTCGCCCGCGCCCTGATCGGGCGCCGTTGTTGCCTCCGGTTCCTCCGAAATCTCCGGTGTGGCTTTGGGTTCCTCCACGATTTCCGGCTCCGGCGAATCCTCCGGTTCGTCGATGCCAACAGGTTCCGGCGTCGCTTCCGGCGCTTCCGAAGCTTCTCCCTCGATCAGCCCAAGATCTCCGCTGACAGAGGCGCCTTCTTTTCGGGAAAACACGATTTGAATATCGCTCGAAGTGCCATATTGCAGCCGGAGTTCCCCGCTTTCCGCGTCCCATTTCGGTTCGGAAAGCACGTAGCTTCCACTGATGGCTGGTATGCCGTCCTGTTCGCTCCAGGTGAATTCCTCCGTGTAATCGGCGGTGATTTTCTCGTCTCCAGTGCCATCCGGATTGAGCGTAAGCACGCAGCCATCCGGGAAGAGCAGCTTTGCGTCATACCAGTAGCCGCCCGTCTCATACTTGTACGCGGTCCAAAGCCCGGAAAAGCCAGAGCCAACGGGCGTCGCCGTCGGGGCGGGTGTGGCTGTGGGCACAGGGGTCGCCTGCGCGTCAGACTGCTTGGCTCTCTCAAAATACACCGTCTGCCCATCCTCGCTGGCAGTCAGTTTCCCATCCTGAAGCACGACGTTTGTCGTCTGGCCGTCGATCGTGATGGCGACGCCCCCATCGGTTTCCTTCCAGCTTCCCTCCATGTCAACCCCCGCCGAGGTCAGCATCAGGGTACCGTCCCGGTTGATGGTGAGCAACAAATCATCCGAAACGTCCAGACCGTCGAGTTGCGTGACGATGTTTCCATCGCCCTGATCAATGCCGGTCGCAACCCATTTTCCCGTATACTTGTTCAGCTTCAGCGCGCCCAGAAGGCCCTTGCCCGCCTTGACCGGCTGCGTGACTCTCTCCAGATAAATCAGGTTTCCATCCGAGTCGTTGACCAACTGACCTTCAACCAGCTTGAACAGCGCGGTCTCGCCTTCAACGACCGCGTTTACGCCGCTTTCGTCCTGCGTCCATGTGCCCGGAATCTGCTGGCCGAACGAGGTTACCACCAGGGTTCCGTCCGCCTTGAGATCAAGCCACATCAGGTCCGATACGCGCATGCCCTCGTAATCGGTCAGTTTCACGCCGTCGCCAACGTCGATCGCGCAGCCAACCCACCCGCCCGTGCAGTCCGGTTCCGTAGCGCCCGCGGGTACCATCAAAGACAGAACGAGACAAAGAACCAGGAGCAGCGTTCCGGTTTTTCGCATGTGGTTATCCTCCCAGCATTTTTCGCGTGTCCCGCACCATTTGTATGAACGTGTGCCACAACAAAGACCCAACGTTTCTGTTTACGCGGATTTGAAGGATGCGATGGCAACTCACAATTGGGAGGATACGTCGGAGCGGGACCGGTCGGTCGTTCATATGGGAAGGATTGACGGATGACCGAAGCATCGCCGGTTGGTTACAGGATATATCGGCCTTGCTTGCATCCAGTTCAGTGGCCCGCCACATATTTTCTGAAAAAATGGCGGCAAACGGTTATCCCGTTCGCCGCCACAGACTGTCAAAGAACCCACTTATCGAGCAGCGAAGGGTGGGTTCTTGCGTAGCG
>CALGYL010000223.1 GCA_937934775.1 uncultured Clostridia bacterium | reverse complement strand
CTCAAGCTGACGGTGGCCGTGCTGGCAAAATCCATTGGGCTTCCGGAAACCTCGCGGGTGATTTCGGGCGGAAAGCTGACGCTGAGCCCGGTGTTCACGCCGTCGAACGCGACCAACAAGGGGATCGTCTGGGTGAGCGAAAATCCCTCCACCGCCGCGGTTTCTTCCAGCGGCGTGGTGACGGCGGCGGCCGTGACCGAGGCGAAGACGGTGAAAATCACCGCTTCCACCAAGGATGGCAGCAACCTGTCGGCGGAATGCGCCGTAACGGTGGTGCCCAAGGCCTCCGGCGTGACGATATTCGCGGACGGCGATCCCGCGAACGCGGCGACCGTCGACTTCGGCGTGGAGAACACATTACAATTGGCGGCTGGGATCGCTCCGGCCGACGCGGGCCAGGGCGTAACCTGGGCCACTTCGGACAAAAAGATCGCGACGGTCTCCGCGGACGGGCTGGTGACGGCCCTGAAGGCGGGCAGCGTGACCATAACCGCCACCGCGGCGGACGGCAGCAAGAAGGCCGCGAGCCTCAAGCTGACGGTGGCCGTGCTGGCGAAATCCATCGAGCTCCCCGATACCGCGCGGGTGTTCGCGGGCGGGAAGCTGACGCTGAGCCCGGTGTTCACGCCGTCCAACACCACCAACAAAAGGATCGTCTGGACGAGCGCGGACCCCGGCGTCGCCACGGTCTCGACAAGCGGCGTGCTGACGGCGGCGAACGTGTCCGCCGAAGCCACCGCGAAGATCACCGCCACTACCAAGGATGGCAGCGGGCTGACGGCGGAATGCCTGGTGACGGTGGTGCCCAAGGCGGCCAGCGTCTCCATCCTCGCGGATGGAGCGCCCTCGATCGCGGGGACGATCGATCTCGGGTCGGAGAGTACGCTGCAGCTGGCGGCTGAAATCGCCCCGGCCGACGCGGGCCAGAACGTGACCTGGGCCACCTCGGACAAAAAAATCGCGACGGTCTCCGCGGACGGCCTAGTGACGGGGCTGAAGGTGGGCGGCGCTACCATCACCGCCACCGCGGTGGACGGCAGCAAGAAGGCCGCCAGCTTCAAACTGACGGTGGCGGTGCTGGCCCAGTCGGTCCAGCTTCCGGAATCCGCCCGGGTGATCGCGGGCAGAAAGCTGACGCTGACCCTGTCGTTTACGCCGTCCAATGTGACCCAAAAGGCGCTCGACTGGGCGAGCGGTGATTCCACCGTCGCCACGGTCTCCTCTGCGGGCGTGGTGACCGCGGCCGCCGTGACCGAAACGAAGACTGTGACCATCTCCGCTTCCACCAAAGACGGCAGCGGTCTGAAGGCGGAGTGCCTTGTGACGGTGGTGCCCAAGGCGACCGGAGTGTCTGTCCTTCTGAACGGCGAGCCCGCGAGCGCGGCTACCGCGTACATGGACGATTCCGGGAACCCGCTGACGCTCGCCGCCGAGGTGACGCCGGAGGACGCGGGCCAGGACGTGACCTGGAGCAGCTCGGACAAAAAAATCGCGACGGTCAGCGCCACTGGCGTCGTAAAGGGCGTCAAGGTGGGGAATGTGACGATTAAGGCTACGGCGGCCGACGGCAGCGGCAAGACCGGCGGCATCCTCGTCACCGTCAAGGCGGGCGCGGCGCTGAAGGTGCCGGTGCTGCACGGCAGCGTGAAGGCCGACACGCTGCTCCTGGGCAAGGCGGAGGTCGGTTTCCTCGGCCGGGTGTGGTATGAACCCGGTTCCGTCGTCGCGGGCGAGGACGCGGCCTGGAGCATTCAGCGGCTGAGCGGCGACGAGGAGGCCGCGAAGGTCGAGCTGATGAACGCGTCGGACAACGAGGTTTCCCTCTTCTTCTCCAACGTCCTGAACGAGGGCAGCGTCACCTACCGCGTGACCTGCACGGTGGCGGGCGACGCCCAGCGCTCCGCGCACTTCGATGTCCCGCTGACGGTCACCGGGACGGTTCCGGAAGACCTGCCGGAGGACATCCAGAGCCTGACCACGACCGTCAACCTGGATGTGGGCGAGACCTACCATTTCAGCAAATCCGACATTGTGAACCAGGACGGCGAGGCGCTTCCCGCCTACATGAACCTGGCGTACGACGTGCCCGCCTCGGTGGAGGATTCGGTCGTTTGGGATGACACCGGCATGAACATCACCTTCGACAAGCCGGGCCGCTTCACCGTGACCGCCATCGCCCGCGCGTACAACGTCGGGTTCGCCGCGCCAATCCTGGTCAAGGTCGGCGGCGACGATGCGACGGGCACGATCTCGCTGTACGGCAATTTGATGACCACCCTGTACGCAGACGGCTGGCCGGATTGGTACCTTGGCGAGGTCAGCGCGAACAACCTGACGCTGCTGGAGGGCGAAGAGGTCCATTGGACCTTGGAGCGCACCAGCGGGAGCGAGGCCATGAAGCTGGAACTGGGCGAGTACGACGCCGAGGCGGACAGCGTGGGCGTGCTGGTCAAGGAAATTTCCCCCGTCGAGGAGGAGGAGACGGCGCAGTACACCGTGCGCTGCTACGTCAGCGACCGCTACCAGGGCGAATACACGTTTGAGATGACGCTCAAGCCCGCACTGCCCGAAGGCCTGCCCTCGGAAGTCCGGTACGCGGGCGGGGACGTCCGGATTCCGGTGGGCGGTTCGGTCACCGTCCGCTTCTCCGACATCACCGGCGTGGACGCGCCGCTTCCCGCCGGCACGGTCTTCGACGTGGACTTTGATGTGGTTCCGGGCACTTCCTTCTACTGGGGAAAAGACGCGCGCATATTCACCTTCGACAAGGCGGGCCGCTACCTTCTGACGCCCTCGGCGCTCTACGGCAACAGCAGTTGGCACGCCCAGACGATCGCGGTGACCGTGGGCAGCGGCGTGAGCGAGGACTTCGACCTTCAGACCTGGGCGCGCACCAATCAGGTCTTCCTGGAAGGCGGGAACGAGAGCGGCTTCTTCGGCGGGGCCTACGTGAACGGCGTGAACATGCGCGACGGCGAGGAGGCCACCTGGACGCTGATCCCCGATGACCCGGAGGAAGAAATGCCGGTGAAGCTGTTCATCAGTGGGTCGGACAACACCAACGTCTCTCTCGACTATGATGACATCCGGGCGCTGGGCGAATCGGGCTACACCCTGCGCTACTCCGCGCTGGACGGGCTGTACGAGGACGAGGCCCACATCGACGTGAAGGTCGTCGAAAAGCCTGAGAACGCGCCGGACGGCGCCTCCTACACGCCGACTTCGCTCTCGCTCACCGCGGGTGACACCTACACCTTCCGCGAGGACGAAATCCAGCTCACCGGCGGAACGCTGGACGACTCGGTGACTTCCTGGCACGAATTCTGGCCGTCGGACAACATCTGGGATCACTGCGATTACAACGAGATTGGGGATGGCGTAATCCAGGTCACCTTCCGCGATCCGGGCCGGTATGTGATGACTGCCGCCGGCGGGTACGGCAGCTGCGAGTTCATCCAGGAGATCCCGGTGCTGGTGAAGCCGGAGGACGCGTCGCCGTTCCAGCTTACGGTCAACCAGCGCTCCGGCGTGCTCTATGCCGATGCCAACGATCTTCTGTCCTATGTCGCCGACATCGATGTGGACAACTTTCAACCCGTCGAGGGCGAAGAATACCATTGGTCCATCGAGCGGACGGATTCAAACGGGGGCAACCCCATCACCTTGGATATCGACGGCACCAGCGCGACTTCGGCAATCGTCAACTATGCGTTCGGCAGCGGCAGCGGCAGCGTGGTCTACCGCGTCACCTACGCGGTGGGCGAAGGGGACGACGCCTATACCGCCAGCGCCGATGTCCCGGTCACTATGGTGGGGAAGATGCCCGCCAACATGCCCAAGGGGATTGAGACGCCCTTTGACGAAACCTACGATCTGACGGTGGGGGATAGCATTACCTTCGATCCGGGCGAGATCGAATTCGCGCAGGACGGCGTCGTGCCGGAAGGCCTGGAGATCTGGCGGCAGGTCTGGACGGAAGAGGGCAACTGGGACGACGTGGAACAGAACCGGGACGAAGACCCGGTGTGCACCTACACCTTCAACGAACCCGGCCGGTACCTGTTCAGGGCAGCCATCGGCGTCGCCAACAACATGTACGTGCAGTGGATCGACGTCCGCGTGCGCGACGAGGACGGCGGCATCATGAACCCCGAAGTGTACCGGCGGTGCACCGTGCTATTTGAAAACGGCGAAAACTACCCGTTCCTCGGCTGGGTGGACGTGGGCGTGCTCCTCCGGGAAGGCGAAGACTGGGATTGGAGCATGGAACAGATCAGCGCAGGCACGCCGCCGGTGGAGATCTATCCCGACGACGAGGAGAGCACCATCACCCACCTCTACGGCAGGCTGAACGGTGGCACCGGCACTGCTACCTTCCGACTCCACTACGGCGCGGCGGACGGTCTGTACGAGGGGTCCTGGGACTTTACCGTGACGGTGCTGCCCGCGGCGGACATGGACGGCCTGCCGGAGGCACTCGTCATGCCCCACGACGCGCACTATGACCTCACCGTAGGCGATACGCTGACGCTGGACAGCGAAGAGATCCAGTTCACGGGCGGAACCATTCCGCAATCGCTGGAGGACCAGTGCTGGCGCGAATTTGACGACGACGTGGACCAGTGGGAGGGCGTCGATTACAGTGAGGATGGCACGTGCCGCTTCTACACCTTCCACAACCCCGGAACCTACATCATCAAGGCGCGCGCCGGCGTTGCAAACCACATCCTTGAATCCCAGGTTGAGGTGGTTGTGAGCGAGTCAGATTAATTTTCAACGCTACTGGGGCAGCTGCGCCAGGCGCATACCTTGAATGTTTCTAATGCGCTTGGCGTGGCGCCCGCAGATTCCTTCGATGAAGCATTCGTCATAGGGAACCGGCAACAGCGGAAGTCCTCGCCCTGTATCCTCATGGCGTCGTAAAGCCTGTCTACGCCCCCACCGCCTGCCGGAGGGTATCATCGATGTCGCCTTCAAAGAAGTGGATGTACCGGTTGTAGGTGATCTCTACGCTGGCGTGGCCCAGGAGTTTCGAGATGATCTTGACCTCTACGCCCCGGGCGTACAGGTTGCTGGCGAAGGAGTGCCGGAGCGCGTGCAGGCCCCGGTGCTTCACGCCCGCCGCCTCGCAGGCCGTCTCCATCGTGGCCAGCAGGTTCCGGTAGCTCAGGTGCTTGCCGGTCTGGGTGGCGAACACGAAGGGGCAGCCGGGGACCCCTTGCGATTTCAGGTGTTGAACGGCTTCCATCGCCCTGGCGTTGAGGGGGATGGTCCGCTTGCCGGATTCCGTCTTCGTGGTGCGCTGGACGAGATTCTTCCCGTCCACCCGGACCATGTTCTTCGTGACTTTCAATGTTCTCTTTTCCTCATCGATGTCACTCCACTCCAACGCCAGCGCCTCGCCGGCACGGAGCCCGGTCTCCAGAATGAGGACACATCCCCAGCCATAGCGGAGGTGGGGTCTGCCGTTGTTCTCCTCGTTGAAGGCGGCCACCAGCGTTTCCTGCTCGTCCTTCTCGTAAGGGTACACCACCTTGGTGTTATGCGACATGGGCGGCATCTGGACACCCTGCACCGGATTGCGCTGGATCACCTCAGTCAGCATCGCATGCTCCAACACCTGACTCAACAGCAGCTTCTGCTTCTTGATGGTCGACGCGCTCATATCATCCAAGCGGTTTACGTACATCTGTATATCTTCCAACCGGATCGAGCGGATGTCCATATGGGCCAGATCGTCCTTGCACAATAACTGCAAGCAGAACTGGTACCGCTCGAAAGAGCTGGGCCGGATCTTCCCTTTCTTGAACTTCTCCAGCCAGTTCAGCATGTAGTCGGCTAGTGGGATATAGTCTTCCGCGGTTGTAACCTGGGAGGCAGGAGTTTTCGCAACGGCCATCGTCCCCGCATCTGCCTTCGATCGCCCTGGCTTTTTCTCGGGTTCAGGCTCTTTCTCCTGCGTCAGTTGGAGTGCCTGGAACCGTTCAAGCACTTCCTCCTCCGAGTTGCAGGTGATGAATTTCCGCTTTCCGTCCACGTCGCGGTACCCGGCTTGGTACCGCCCATCGGACCGTTTGGTGATCTTGCCAAGTTTCAAGTGAACGATCGTCACTGCTTTCCCTCCCGTTTGTTTGCTGCCATCCGGAGAACCAGTGACATGGTAAATCGTTCGTTCCATGAGTTCAACTCCATTTCAGATCATAATCAGCGTTAAGGGGAGAGAAAGAAACCGCCGGGTTTTGTCCTGTATCCACAAGACAATCCCGGCGGAAAATGCGTGGCGATGAGGTCATGTATCGGCGGTTATTGGGGCTTCGTGCCGTCGTTTCCGTCGCCTGTGCTCTCATTCTCGTCCCGAAGTTTGGTGAGCGCGCTGGTGAGAAACGCGGGTAGCTTGACGCCCATCTCGCCGACATTCTCAAGCACCGACAGCGCGTCATTGGCAATAAAGAAAAACGCCGTGGAGGTGCGGAACACGCCTACCGCGTTGCCGGTGATCCGATCGAGTTGCGCCGCCAGGATGACAATCAGGAAGATCGCGCCCTTCTTCATCAGCCCCTCAAAGCCCACAGAAGACTTCAGCGTCTTGGTTTTGAACGCCGCGCCTACGCCGGTGATGTAGTCCATGATGATGAAGATGAGCAGGATTTCCAGGCTCTTGTCCCAGCCGCCCAAGAGCGTCGAAGTTATGCCTGCGCCAATCGCGGTCAGGGTAGAAAAGAAAGTGTCCTTCATACAGATGCCTTTCCGCCCGAGCGGAACCACAGCACGCCGTGGCCGGTGCCGTTGTTCGCCGGGTCATTGTTGATGTGGCTGACGTCCGTGTCGTCGCTCTTGCCGGGGATGCGGCCCGAGCAGGTGTACTGGTGCGCATCGTGCGCGTGGCTGGGGTTGCGGTTGCCGTGCGTCCCGCCGCCGTTGTCCCGGTAGTACGGGCACCAGGTGAACGCGCGCTGCAGCTGCCCGGCGTTGACCTGACTCCAGTGGTGCCCCACATAGATACCCGCGGGCTTACCGGTCAGGCGGGCTGCCTCGGCCAGGAAAGCGGCGCAGGAAGCGTGGGTCAGCGTGGGTGCCTCAATATCGTAGGTGTAGACCGTGGGGCCATACGGCTCCGCCCAGGCAACCGCCTTCTGTGCTTCTTCCATGCCGCCAGCTGCCGTCGCCGCACGGCCGTACACGTACACACCGAACGGAATGCCGTACTTCACGCAGGCCGCGGCGTGCTGTTTGAACTTGCCGTCGATGTAGACCTCGCCAGAGGCCGTCTTGCGGCGGCATGCGACGCGTAGCCAGATGAACGACACGTATCGAGCGACAGTCGCCCAATCGTCCACATCGTCGTAAACCGACAGGTCCAGGATGTACTTCTCGCGTGTTTCCAGCCTGGAATGCTTGGAGCTGACCCAGTGGCGCTTGCCGCGGTAGAGGACTGCATGCCAGCCGTCACGGGTCTCCCCATCGTACATGAGGCCGGTGCCGGGATACAGTGCGATTTTCCTGGCGAATGTGGTGCTAGGGCCGGTGCGCACGTTCAGACTGGCTGTGGCGATCACCCACTGGCACATGTAGGATGGCATGGCCTCCGAGCCTGTGCTCGGAGCGCTGTCATCCGGCGTGTCGTCGGGCGCGCTGTCGTCCGGGCTGTCCTCGTCATCGGTGGTAGGTACCGCTTCGCTCTTAGCTGCCACCGCCGCAAGGATCGCCTGGATGCAGCTCAAGTCAGCTACGCCGTCCTCCGACAGCCCATGGTCATGCTCGAACGCTTTGACTGCTTTTGCGGTGGCATCTCCATAGTCGCCGTCGACGCCGTCCTTGTCCTCACCCCAGCGGCCCAGAAGGCGGCCATAACCGAGCGCTTTGAGCGCTGTCTGCAGCTGATCCACATCCGCGCCGGAAGCGCCCTTCATCAGCGGGCGCTCGCCCAGGCCGCGGGTGATGTTGACGCCGTCCGTTAGGACCACCACCGTGTGCCCGGCGGTCTGCGTGACGAGGATGTCGCCACGCTTGAGGTTCGCGGAGGAGTTAATGTACTTGCCCTCCGCCAGCTTCGTGAACCGCCCGGTAGCCAACAGTGTCTTGATCATATTGCCGGTGCGGAAGCCGTCGTTCCAGGCGCCGGCTGAAATACCCGCGGCAAAGCAGCAGAACTGTACCGCCTTGGAGCAGTCGCACTCCACCTTCCGGGTAATCTTCTCAACATCCCAGCCAACTTCCATGCCCGCCTTCAGCAGGGTGTTGCGCTGATACTGGTCGTACCCGATGTGGTCGTTGTCGCAGAGTGCCTCCATCGTGGCGGCAATAACCTCGCCGTCCTTCGGGTCGTTCGGCCGGATCACGAACCATTTCTTGGGGTGCTTGTACCAGGACTTCCTGCCGACCTCGCGGCCGGTCTGGTCTCCAGCCTTTCCCCCATGGGCGCGGCCGTGTTCGTCAATACTGGCGCCGCCAATTACTGAAATTGCCATCTTGTTCTCCGTTTCTGCCCAACCGGGCGAAAAGAAATAGAGCGCCACCGGCGCTTGAGAGTGGTATATTAAGGGCTTCGTGCTGTACATCCATCAGATCGCAATGTAGACAAGCGTGAAGTCTGTGGAAGCCGAGCGCGCGGCGTTCCGGGAGATGTTGAACGTGAAGCCGGTTGTCGTATACCCGGTCGTGCCGGTGGAATAGGCGTCCAGGCCAGAACCACTTCGGAGGAATCCCACCAGCACCGCCGTGGGAGCCGCGGGCAGCGCGGTATCAAAGGTCACCGCGTAAGTGTAGTTCGTGTCTGCGGCCCAGTTCGAGCGGGACAGGGAGAAGGTGCCGACCCGAATCCCCAACGCCAGGAGTGTAGCGGCGGGCGCGCTGAATACCGGCGCCACCTGAAACGTTGGTGTCTTTTCGAACGTCGCCTCTTCCCGGAACTTCGAGTCAATGCCCACGTCAAAAAGGCTCGCCTCGGTCGCCGGCTTTCCGATGGCCATGCCCT
>CALGYL010000222.1 GCA_937934775.1 uncultured Clostridia bacterium | reverse complement strand
CGAAGCGCTTCTTCCATCGCATCAAAAAACCATACGGGTTTTTTGATGCTCAGAGACGCCCCGCGAAAGCGGGGGTCTGACTGTCAAAAAAGGTCCCATGGGGCGCTCATTGTATGAAAAGCCCGGCGAACCGATTGATCCGCCGGGCCGGATTCCCTCATGGGGAGGAAGATCAGCCGATTCCCTGGGCGATCATCGCGTCAGCCACTTTGATGAAGCCCGCGATGTTGGCCCCCGTGATGTAGTCGTCCGCATGGCCATAGGTCTTGGCGGCGTCGTCCATCTGGCGATAGATGCCGCTCATCACTTGGTTCAGCCGCTGGTCGACTTCGTCGAAGCTCCAGGACAGGCGCATGCTGTTTTGGGACATTTCCAGCGCGGAGGTGGCAACGCCGCCCGCGTTGGCCGCTTTGCCGGGGGCGAACAGGACGCCCGCCTGCTGGAACGCATGGGTGGCGTCGGGCGTGGTGGGCATGTTGGCGCCTTCGCCGACCGCGATGCAGCCATTTTGGATCAGCGACTTTGCGTTATCCAGGTTCAGTTCGTTCTGCGTGGCGCAGGGCAGCGCGATGGCGCAGGGCACGTCCCAGACGCTGCCGTCCTCGCGGTAGGCCGCGCCAGGCACCGCCTTGACGTACTCGCTCAGCCGCTTGCGCTCCACTTCCTTGATGCGCTTGATCACATCCAGCCGGATGCCGTCCGGATCGTAGACCCAGCCGGTGGAGTCGCTCAGCGTGACCACCTTCGCGCCCAGCTGCTGCGCTTTCTCGCAGGCGTAAATCGCCACATTGCCAGCGCCGGAGACGACCACGGTAGCGCCGTCAAAGCCTTTGCCGTGGGCGCGCAGCATCTCGTCCATCAGGTAGATCAGGCCGTAGCCGGTGGCCTCCTTGCGGGCCAGCGAGCCGCCGTACGTCAGGCCCTTGCCGGTCAAAACGCCCTCATACAGCCCGGTGATCCGCTTATACTGGCCGTACAGATAGCCGATTTCCCGCCCGCCGACGCCAATGTCGCCCGCCGGAACGTCGATGTCCTTGCCGATGTACTTGCTGAGCTCCGTCATGAAGCTCTGGCAGAAGGACATGACCTCGGTATCGCTTTTACCCTTGGGATCGAAGTCGCTACCGCCCTTGCCGCCGCCGATGGGCAGGCCCGTCAGCGAATTTTTGAAAATCTGCTCAAAACCAAGGAATTTCAAAATGCCCAGGTTGACCGAGGGATGCAGGCGCAGGCCGCCCTTGTAGGGACCGATGGCGTTGCAGAACTGTACGCGGTAGCCCTTGTTGACCCGCACCTTTCCGGCGTCATCCCGCCATGTGACGCGGAACGCGATTACCCGGTCAGGCTCGGTGAGGCGCTCCAGAATTCCGTTTTCGCGGTACTTGAGGTCGGATTCCACAACTGGGGCCAATGCCTCCAGCACCTCCGTCGCCGCCTGATGGAATTCTTTTTCTCCCGGATTCCTGCGGATCAAGTCGTCCAGAACCTCCCTGACGTACACCGGCAACACCCTCTCATGCGTTTTCAAACAGCGATACACTGTGCAACTGCACATTCGCGCTGGGCATTATTATAAGGGCGCCCACTGGGGATGTCAAGCTTTACCACGATAATTTGAAGAAGTAATACGAATCCCAAATGGATTCTTCGTCGAACCGGATTTTTTCGCGCAGGACGATGTCGCTCTACGCGTTGGCGTGGCGCCGCATTTCACGCCGAAGACGCCTCCCTCTATACGCTGAACCCCGAAGGCGCAGTATATCCCGGTTTTCGCTGTATGCATACTCCCCATGCGACTGGCAGAATAGAACAATGCCCGCCACCGGACGGATCGTGCGGTTGGCGGGCAAAAGGCTTACATTCTCTCGGGCGATTCGATGCCGATCAGGTAGAGCGCGGTCTTGACCACGTCCCGGGTGGCGGCGGTCAAAAGGAGCCTGGCCGCGCGGGCGCCGGGGTCGTCGTCCAGGATGCGGCGCTCAAAATAGAACTTGTTGTAGGCCTGCGCCAGATCCACCGCGAAGCGGGTGATCTGCGAAGGCTCGCTGCGGTCGATGGCGGCGGTCACGACCGACGGGAACTGCTCGATCAACCGGACGACCTCCTGCGCCTCGGCGTCCGCGAGGGCGTTGAAGTCGGGTTCGGCGGGGGAGAGCGCGGCCTCCTCCGCTTTGCGGAGCACCGAGCAGCAGCGGGCGTGGGTGTACTGCACATAGGGGCCGGTCTCGCCTTCGAAGTTGAGCGCGCGGTCCCACCAGAAATCGATGTCCTTGATGCGGTTGTTGTACAGATCGAAGAACACCACCGCGCCCACGCCCACCTGCCGGGCGACCTCTTCCTTGTTGGGAAGGTTCGGGCTCTTCTCCTCGATGATGTCGCGGGCTTTCTGGACCGCGTTGGTCAGAAGGTCTTCCAGATAGACCACGTGGCCCTTGCGGGTGGAGAGCGTCTGCCCTTCGTAGGAAACCATGCCAAACGCCACGTGCTCCATATTCTTCGCCCATTCGTAGCCCATCAGCTCCAGCACTTTAAAAATCTGCCGGAAGTGCAGGTCCTGCTGATAGGCGACCACGTAGAGGCTGCGGTCAAAATTATAGGTGTCCTTGCGGTAGAGCGCGGCGGCCAGGTCGCGGGTGGCGTAGAGCGTCGCGCCGTCCTTTTTCAGGATCAGGCAGGGCGGCATGGAATACTCTTCCAGATTGACGATCCACGCGCCGTCGGATTCGGTCAGCAGGTTCTTCGCCCGCAGTTCCTCAATCACGCGGTCCATCTTGTCGTTGTAGAAGCTCTCGCCCGCGTAGGAATCGAAAGTGACGCCCAAGAGGCGATAGACCTTCTGCGCGTCCTTCAGGGTGACTTCCTTAAACCAGTTGAAGATGGCGAGCGCTTCCGGGTCGCCGTCCTCGATCTTTTTGAACCAGGCGCGGCCCTCGTCCTGAAGGCTGGGGTCGTTTTCGCTCTCCCGGTCGAAGCGCACGTAGAGCTTGACCATCTCGTCCACGCCGCCCGCCTCGACGGCGGCCTTGTCGCCCCACTTTTTATAGGCGCACACCATCTTGCCGAACTGGGTACCCCAGTCGCCCAGATGGTTGATACCCACGGGCTGATAACCCCGGAAGCGGTAGAGCCGGACCAGCGAATTGCCCAACATCGTGGTGGAGAGATGGCCGATGTGGAAGCGCTTGGCGATGTTGATGGAGGAATAGTCGATGCAGACCGTCCGCCCGCCGCCTTCGGAGCCGCCGCCGTAGGCAGCGCCCTGCGCGCCAACCTGCCCCAGCACCTCCCGCGCGTAGACCGAGCGGGCGATGTAGAAATTCAGGTATCCCTTGACCGATTCCACCCGGGCGAGGAAAGGCGCTTGTACCGCGCCGGCCAGTTGGTCGGCGATGGCGGGCGGCGCTTTACGCAGCGCTTTGGCCAGCTTGAAGCAGGGAAACGCGTAGTCGCCCAACGCTGCGTCCGGTGGCACCTCCAGGTTCATGGCGATGTCGGACGCGTCCAGCGCTGCGTTTCCGAACGCGTTTTCAAGGCCCGACTCGATGAGAGCGGCAATGCTCATGCGAAAATCCATTCAGGCACCCCGTTTGCAATATAGTAGGATGATTATACCACGAAAATGAAGCGGTATGAAGTTAAGGGTGGATGAAATGCAATCATTTTCGATCAAAACAGCAGGCGGAACGTTCAATTGCGAATGCAGCGGGCGCGTTCGCGGGCAGGAGGACGGTGCGTGCCGGTCACAGACGCTACGCGCGCAAGCATATAAAAAGTGCCGGGAATCCGCGAACGGATTCCCGGCGCCTGAACAGAAATCCTAAAGCGGTTTTCCGCGGCTCTTCAGGTGTTTTTCATCACGATCTCTTCGA
The DNA here is from genome assembly GCA_937934775.1 of uncultured Clostridia bacterium. Taxonomy (GTDB): domain Bacteria; phylum Bacillota; class Clostridia; order Christensenellales; family Aristaeellaceae; genus JAEZHK01. The sequence continues at coordinate 2,806 of CALGYL010000222.1, read as the reverse complement.
CCGCGTCCGCGACGTGCTCACACTCGTCGCAGCACTTCTCCAGGAAGTTATAAATGTCCTTCCACACGCCGATGGCGACCGCGTCCTTCTCGCCCAGGTAGAGATTGTGCATGGCTTCGATGTGCAGCTTGTCACCGTCTTCCTCCAGGCGGTTGACCTCGATGATGCGCTTTTTCATATCGTTGGCCTTGCGCAGGTGGTGGAAGTCCTTGAGCAGCGTCACCAGTTCCTCGGTGCAGGTGGTGATGATGTGACCCATGCCCACCGCGTCCTCGCGGCAGGCGGTGACGCCGTACATGTACATGGAGATCAGCACGTCCTCGATGGAGTCAATCAGGTCGTCCTGAATGGCCGCGAGACGGTTGATGTCCTCGCGGTCGATCGGGGGCAGGAATTCGACGACCAGATGGCTGGTCATCTCATGCTTTTTCATGTCGGCGCTGTGCTCGATCTCATGCATCTTTTCCATCACGGACTTGAGGGTGGAGGGGTCAAAGTTCTCCAGCGTATGCTCCAGCAGTTTCGCGCCTTTCTGAGCGCACTCCATCATCTCGGTAAAGAACTCAAAGTAATCATATCCGCCGCGCTTGCGCATAAATCCACACCTCTTATTGCTAGAATATCATCATAAACAGTTTGGCCATTAAAAATCCCAGCAGTCCGCAGCCGGGGAATGTCAAAAACCAGGTCAGCACCATTTCCCGTACAATGCTCCAGTTGACCTTCTTCAGGTTCTGGGCCGCGCCCACGCCCATGATCGCCGTGGTCTTGGTGTGGGTGGTCGAAACCGGAATGCCGGTGACTGATGAGATCAGAAGGCAACCCGCCGCCGCCAAATCCGCCGAGAAGCCCTGGTACTTGGTCAGCTTCACCATGTCCATGCCCACGGCCTTGATGATCCGATAGCCGCCGATGGAGGTGCCCAGACCCATGATCAGCGCGCACAGCACCATCAGCCAAAGCGGAATGACGACCACGCCGCCGGATGCCACGGTCTGCCCCTTGGCCAGGAACATGCCCAGAAGGAACACGCTCATAAACTTCTGGCCGTCCTGCGCGCCGTGCATGAAGGCCATCGCGGCCGCGCCGCCAATCTGCGCCTGCTGGAAGAATTTGTCGGTCTTGCGTTTGTCCATATTTCGGCAGATCAGCTCCACCAGTTTGACTGTCACCCAGCCCATCACGTAGCCCAGAACGGAGGAGAGCACCAGACCGTAGATGACCTTCATCCATTCGTTTCCGTCGATACCGCCCATGCCGCCCTGCAGCGCGATGGCCGCGCCCGAAAGGCCTGCGATCAGCGCGTGGCTCTCGCTGGTGGGGATGCCGAACCGCCAGGCCGCCGTCGCCCAGGCCACGATGGCGACCAGCGCCGCGCACAGCGCATAGAGCGCGTCTTGGGTGTTGCCGTTGAAGTCGACCATGTGGTAGACGGTTTCTGCGACCTTCTGGTTGATCATCGTCATCACCAGAACGCCCAGCAGGTTGAAGATCGCCGCCATGACGATCGAGGGACCGGGCCGCATCGCGCGCGTCGACACACATGTGGCGATGGCATTTGGCGCGTCGGTCCAGCCGTTGACCAGAATCACCGCCAGCGTCAGGATTGTGGTGATGATCAGCGCGGGCGACGCCGCCAGCTGGCCAAGATAATCGGTTAGTGAAAGTTGCATACGGATCCCATTCCCCCGATTTATCAAATCCGCTTGATTATACCACACCATTTATCAAGTCGGGATCAGATGTCTGTTAATTCTACATAAACCGCGCCATATCCGGCGGGTGCTCGGCGGAAAAGCGCCGAAATCGGACCGGCACCGAAACGCTCGCGAAGCCGCCGCCGTTTCCGGCGGCAACCGCGCTTACAGCGCGATTCTACCACCAGTGTGCAAACTCCGGGCGAAAACCATACCATAAGTCAGCGGGCCGCCCCAAAATACCGCGGTTTTGCGTGTCTTTCGCAAGCGGATTCCGCACATGAAAAGACCATTTCTGTGGCTTTTCGGCGCGGTAAAAATAAGGTGTTGACATTCGCATACAGGCGTTTTATAATACGGCAGGATTTTGAGAAATTCTGTATTTTATATCGGAAAGGCGCGGGATTCTGGGAAATGGAAACGCTTGATTCTGAGGTGCCTCTTGCCCGAAAATTGCGCTCTGTCGCGCTTTTGTACAACCTGAAAAAGGGCTTGGACGCCCGGACGGCGGACGCCGAAGCTGAGTACGATTCCATCGATACGGTTCACGCCATCCAAAACGAGCTGGAAAAATCAGGGCTCAATGTCGAGCTGATCGAGGCAGACCGGGAGCTTCCGGAGCGCCTCAAGGCAAGCCGCGCCGAAATTGCGTTCAACATCGCCGAGGGCCTGACGGGCCGCGGCAGGGAAGCGCAGATTCCGGCGCTTTTAAACATGCTGGGCATTCCGTTTACGGGCTCGGATGAGACCGCGCTGTGCGTTGCGCTGGACAAGGCCATGTGCAAAAAGCTGGCCGGGGCTTACCGGGTTCGGACGCCGCGCTTCAAGACCGTGGGACCGGGCGGGAAGGCGAGGGGCCTCAGATTCCCGGTCATCGTCAAGCCCAACGCGGAAGGCTCCAGCAAGGGCATCAGCGAAGCCTGCGTGGTGGACAGTGCCAGGGCGCTGGACGAACTGATCGCGCACAATCTCGAGCTCTACGGCGGAGAGATGCTGGCGGAGGAATACATTGAAGGCCGGGAGTTCACCGTTGGCCTGATCGGAAACGGCGATAATCTGCGCGTTTTCGAGCCGATGGAGATCGTCTACACCCGTCCAACACAGGGCGA
>CALGYL010000221.1 GCA_937934775.1 uncultured Clostridia bacterium | reverse complement strand
TGACTGGAGTTCAGACGTGTGCTCTTCCGATCTCGGCTCCTGCGCAGCGCGCGGGGAGCGCGCTCCCGGGTGCGGGTGTAGCCAGGGTTGTCAAAAACACGATCCTGTGCCCGGTTATCAGCCCTGCGGGACGGAGCTTTTCGGTCAAAATCGCTCCACCAATCCTCCGCGCCGAGGTAACCGGTGTTCGGGGCGCAATTTGGCATACGATTCAACTCTATTCCCTTCCCTTTCCGTTTAGAACAACCGGGCCTTTCGTCAGGCCTTCGGCTGATAGTACTGGAGGTTGACATACTCCAGGAGTTTCTCGCTGTCGGCTTCCGCGCTCAAGGTTTCAGCCAGGTACCTGTCCTCATCCCAGATTTCCAGACAGGAACCGATGCCGACAAAGCGGATCTGCTTGTCCATCCCGGTCTTGGCCCGGAGCATCGCGGGCAGCAGCACGCGGCCCTGGCCGTCCAGTTCACACGAGGGAAACGAATTGCCGTTGATCAGGCGAACATAGCGCATGGCGGTCACGTCGGTCTGCGGGATGCGCGACAGGTCTTTCTCAATCTCCTGCCAGCGCCAGGCGGGGTACAGCGCAATCGCGTTCAGCTGGTTGTTCAAGCCGATGGTAAATCCTTCACCCAGCGAGTCGCGGTACGCTGCTGGGATGGTGACGCGGCCCTTGGGGTCAATCGTATGCGCTACGTTGCCCGCAAATGCGCTTCCCATGCCAACGCCACCCCCTCACCGCTTATTTTGCCCACATTATACCACAGTTTGACACGTAACGCCACTATTTGCCACGTATTTCACGAATTTTCCCCACGCGGCCCTGCAGAGGTATTTTGTACTGAGCCTCGGGATTCCGTACAACATGTTGTGCAAAGCGTGCAAAAAACCGCCGCACCCGAAGGTACGGCGGTTGAAATCAGTATTATTTAACCAATGGTTTACATTTCAGCTACAGTATGCAGCCGGAAGCCCAGTCCATCGCAGGAAACCTGATGGTAGACGACACCCTCCATCACCCCGCGGAACGCGTGGGTCAGCGCCGGGCCGTGCAGATGGCCATAGACCACGTGGGAAGCGCCATGCGCGGCAAAAAGCCGCGCAGGCTCCGTGTCCAGGCGTCCGGGGCTCAGCGGCGGATAGTGGGCCATACCGATCAGCGGCGCGCTCGCAGACCGCCTTCTCGCGTCCGTCAGCGACAATTCCAGCCTTTGCAGTTCGCGGCAATAGATGCGCTCGTCTTCGGCGCTGGTACCCTCTCCGGGCAGAAGCCACCCCCTGGAACCCGCGAACAGTACCCCGTCCAGCGCCACGCAGTCGTTCTGGATCGCGTACATGCCCTCGGGAAGCGATGATCTGAGTTTGCCGATGCCGTTCCACCAATAATCGTGGTTGCCCTTGAGGAGGATTTTGCGGCCGGGCAGCTGCCCTACCTCCCGGATATGGGGCAGCGCGTCCGGGAGCTGCATCGCCCAGCTTAGATCGCCGGGCAGCAGCACCACGTCTCCGGGCGCCACCTTTTCCAGCCAATCTTCCCGTATGCGCGCAAAATGGCCCGACCAATGCGGGCCAAATACGTCCATGGGTTTGTCGCCATCCGACAGGTGCAGGTCAGCGATCGCGTAAATCGTCATCGTCCTCATCGTCCGCCAATGCGTCCAGCGAGATCTCCTCGTCGTCCAGCGGATCGACCGGAGCGAACTCGTCGGTCTCTTCCTCGTCTTCCTTCTCCTCGTCCTCGTCGTCGGCAAAGGCATCGGCGGGCAGTTCTTCGTCGTCGATGTCGATGACGATTTCGTCCATCGTGCTGACGCTGTCAATTTCCAGCGACGCTTCATCGGGGATCAAGTCATCCTCGGTGGCGGTGGGCGACAGCCTGCGCGCCATCTCCTTCAGGCAGGACAGACAAAGTTCGCCGCCGGGCACCGCCGGGTTTTCACCGCATTCGGAGCAAAGTTCGGCAATAT
>CALGYL010000220.1 GCA_937934775.1 uncultured Clostridia bacterium | reverse complement strand
AATTCGGATGTTCCGATCTATCTCCAGCTGCGCGACAGCTTCCGGGAGGGGATCTCCAGCGCTTCCCGGTAGTGATTGGCGTCCAGTCTGTTCATGTGCATCCCCCGCATCCGCCGTATCGTTTCCGATTATAGCACATAGCGGTTTCTCCCCGGTTGTCTTTCGTTTAAATCGACGATAACCGAAGGAGAGGACGGAAGAACGCCAAGAACGTCCGAAGGTCGAAAAACGGCATGCGGGCGCAAAGGAGAACGGGGTAAGCCCGCTGGCGGTAACTCCTTTAATGAAGTTTTGTCAAAGCGTGGAAATCCCGATAAGAACCCGGCCCCGGCGGTTGTCGATTCGGTGTAATGAGAAGGGGGGAGAAAAGGGCATGTGACGCGCGGGGCAAGCCCTCCGGCAGTGCCTGTCCCGCGCCGATTTTATCTTCAGGACCCGCGCCGCGTCCGCCATCGGGTTCTCACTTGAATTCCCGGTGGCGCTCTGGTATAATGACCGGCAGATAGTTCATTCGTCGAACCGATGATTTTGCCGTGGAGGTGTTCATATGGACGCCGGTCAACATCTGGAGCTATTATTGCGCCGCGAGCCCTGCCTGGAACCGATGCGGGACGCCATCTGGCGCGCTTTTGAGCGCATGACCGCCGCATTCCGCTCGGGCGGAAAGCTATTGCTGTGCGGCAACGGCGGCAGCGCCTGCGACTGCGAGCACATCGCCGGGGAGTTGATGAAAGGGTTCCTGCTCCGCCGGCCGCTGACCGGGGCGGAGAAGGCGGCGCTGACCGCGCTGGGCGAGGATGGCGCGCTGCTCTCCGACAGGCTGCAGCGGGCGCTGCCGACCTTGGTGCTCTCGGGGCTTACGGGCCTCTCCACCGCGTTTAACAACGATGTGGACCCGGACTTGGCCTTCGCACAGCAGGCCTATGCCTACGCCCGGCCGGGGGATGTGCTTTTGTGCCTGTCCACGTCGGGCAACGCCCGCAACGTTCGGCTGGCGGCGGTGGCGGCCAGGGCGCGGGGCGCGTCGGTCATCGCGCTGACCGGTCAGGGCGGCGGAAAGCTCGCCCCACACGCGGATCTGCTTTTGGATGTGCCGGAGCGGGAGACATTCCGCGTCCAGGAACTGCACCTGCCGCTCTACCACGCGCTGTGCGCGATGCTGGAGGCGGAGATGTTTGGAGAAGGCGAAGCCTGATGAGCATCCCGCGGTCGCGTTACGGCCGCGCTTCCGCCCCGGCTTTTTCTCCGCTGCCTGCCGCGCGCTTTGCCTTTCGGGCGCGAATTTCGGAGGCCGCCCAGAGGGCTGCGGGCAGCGCGACTTCAAAGGGGAGGGCGTAGTACGGGTACGCCTTGACGAAGCTGAACATCTCCATGGTGTTATTGTACAGGATGGTGGAGAGCATCAGCGCCATCAGCCCCGACGGCAGCACCATGCTGCGCCAGGAGCGTATGCCAAACAGGCTGGCCAGGCCCCGGCTGGCGGCGATCAGGCACACCGCGATCTTGGTGATGCCGGCCAGCATGAAATTGACCGAGATGGAGCCTTCGATGCGGGACAGAAAATCGCCCAGGTTGATGATGCGGGCGGCCGCGTAGGAAGGAAAGTACTCCACTGACACCACCGCCGGGCCCAGCACCATGAGGTTGCGGGCGATGATCACCTGCAAGACCACCGCGCTGAACAGCATCGCCAGCACGTAAATCCGGATGGGCTTGTCGCCGGGCTTGACAAAGTCGGCGATGCTCAGGAACAAAACCGTCTCGGCAAAGGGGAAGGAGAAAACCTGAAACGCGTCCCCGGCAATCTGCGGAATCGGATGCTCCAGGATGGGCAGAAAGTGCTTCGGGTCCATGATGTTGATGGAAAAAGTCACCGTCAGCACCACAATCCCCAGGACGAAGGGTGTGGTGGCGACGGCCCACTTGCCCACCGCCTTGCCGCCGTTTCGGACCAACGCGCACACCGTCAGCATCATGATGCCCGCCACCGGCAGTTGTGGCGTCTCCAGCATGGAAGAAATCTGGATAAATTCCGAGAAATTCCGAAGCACCAGCGCGGACAGGTGCAGCGCGTACCAAGTCATCAGAAGGGTGACCGCCTTGCCGAAAAACCTGCCCAGCTGGCTTTCCGAGGCGGTGAAAAGGGTCTCGCCCGGGTTGAGCGCGACGATCCTCCCGTACATCAGCATCACCGGCAGGGCGTACGCCGTGGCCAGCAGAAGCGAGAGCCAGGAGTCCTGGGCGACAGAGGTGCTGACGCCCATCACGACGGAGCTTCCGAAGTTGAACATCAGCAGGATGGCGATGGCCTGACGGCGGCTGAGCGGTTGATCGAGCAAAAAAACCTCTCCTTTCTTACTGAATGTGGAACAGGGCCTCGACCGCGTGTTTGATGGGCACGGCCGGGGAGGGCACCCGCACGCCCAGTTCGTTCAGCGCGAGCAGCGAAAAGCTGACCGCCAGAAGGCCCAGGTACAGCGCCCTTTCCCCCTTTGCGCTGCCTTTCATGTTTGGCCGGAAGTCGAAAATCAGCGCGCCCGCGTACAGCGCGGCCAGGATGGCCAGCATCATCACCGGATGTCCTCCTTGGATTTGATAAACGCGGTATTTTTGATGTTGACCTTGCAGGAGACCGTCACCGGAAGCGTCTGGAAGGCCTGGCTCCACCCGTCCTTCATCTGGTTCCAGAGGCGCCAGTCCCGGCGGTGTACGATCTGTCCGAAGCCGAAGATGTCGGTTTTCAGCTCCGTCTGAACCTTCTTGATCAAGGCGTTGATCTCCAGTTCCAGCCGCTTCCCGGCTTCGGTCTGCAACTGTTCGATCTGCTGACTGTCCATGACGTCGATGTTCTCCATGGTTTCGGCCAGGTAGACGTCGGTTTCGGTCTCGATGCGGAAGGAGAGCTGACCGCCGCTCGATTCAAACGTAGTTTTCTCCTTGCTGTCCGCGATCTCCAGCGCCACATCGGGCGCGCCGGCGCCGCTTCTCGCCAGCGCCAGAATGCCGCCGTGGCACATGCCCGTCGCGATCAGGAAGAACTTGGTCTCCTCCGGGGACAGAAAACCCACCAGCTTGTCGCCGCTGAAGGCGGCGATGCCGTCGGACTCGGCCACCTTCTGGCCGTCGTTGACGGTGATGTGAAAGGCGGGCAGCGTCAGCCCGACGCCTTGGCAATTGAGGATGTCGTAGACGTCGTACAGCTCCGTATGGGCGGTGGAGGATGTGGATTTGGCGTCCTCGGAGATGATCGCGTCGAGTTCCAGCGAGAGGATGGCCTGGTCAGCGCCGTTCAGCACCAGCAGGTCCTTGGCATCGCCGCCTTTGGCGATCAGCATGTTGATGGTTTCCCGGCCCTCGGCGTCCCGCATGACCCAGTCGACGGCGTCCATGATGCCGTCCTCCCGCGCGACCGATTCGCTGATGGCCGCGATCTGCGCGTTGCCAAAGTACAGCTTGTTGAGCAGCTTGCGCTTGGCGTTCCGGAGGGCGTCGAAAATCGTCCGCCCTTCGGACTCGATCAGCTTCGCGCCCGGCGCGCTCTGCTTGACGGACTTGGTCAGGTCCACAATTTCGGAAGAAATCTTGTAATTGCCGGTGGCCGGGTCTTTGTCGATCCCAATGCCCATGACGATGGAGATGTCGTTCAGGCTCCGGTAACTCCAGCAGCCGGAGAGCAGCATTGCCGGCAGGAGACACAGCGCGATGACGGAAAGAATCTTACGCATGGTCCGGCTCCCTGGGGGGCTTCAGCCGGGTTCGGTTTTTCGAAAGCGCGGCCGGCCGGGTGACCATGTCCCACCAGGGCGCGCGGATGGCTGTGTCTTTGAGATGCCCCATCCGCAGATCTCCGTCCAGCGAGATCGACGGCACGCCAAAAGAGGTCATCGTGATCACGTGGATCAGGACCAGCGAAAGGCCCATCGTCAGCCCGAAAAAACCGAACATCGAAGCCAGCAGCAGCACAAAAAGTCTGATGTAGATCACCGGCGCGTTGAGCTTGGGCACCAACAGGTTCGTGATCCCGGTGATGGCCACCACGATGATCATGGGCGCGGCCACCAGCTTGGCCTCCACCGCCGCCTGGCCGATGACCAGCGCGCCCACGATGGACAGCGCCTGGCCGATGTTGGTGGGCATGCGCACGCCAGTCTCCCGGAGGATGTCAAACACGATCAGCATGACGAAGGCCTCCACCGCCGCCGGGAGCGGCGCGCTCTGCCTCTCGGCGGTGATGTTGATCAAAAGCGGCGAGGGCAGCATCTCGTGCTGGAACGCCACGATCGCGATGTACAGCCCCGGCACGGAGATCGTCATGAAGAAACCCAATATCCGCAGCATGCGGGAGAACGAGGTGTAGTAGAAACTCAGGTAATAATCCTCGCCCGCCTGAAAGTTCTCGATGAACAGGTAGGGCACCGTCAGCACGGCGGGTGTGCCGTCCACCAGGATCGCGATGCGCCCCTCCAACAGGCGCGCGACCACCACGTCCGGCCTCTCGGTATAGCCTGCGGTGCGAAACGGCGAAAACCGGTGCTCGCGGATCAGTTCGTAGATGTAGTTGGAGTCCAGTACACCGTCGATGTCGATTTTTGAAAGCCGGTTCATCAGTTCGTCCAGCACGCCGCGGTTGACCACGCCGTCCAGATAGCACACCACGACCGTCGTCTTCGTCCTGCGGCCCAGCGCCATGGTGCGGATCTTCAGGTCGTTGGTGCGCGCCCGCCGGCGCACCATGGCGACGTTTTGCATGATCGACTCGTTGAAGCCCTCCCGGGGGCCGCTCAGGTTCTTCTCGCTGTCCGGCTCCGTGACCGAGCGGATGGGGAGGGATTTTGAGTTCAGGATCGCCGCTTCCTGGCACCCTTCCGCGAACAGTACCGTATCGCCGTAGGTCACCGAGTTCACGATCTTATCAAATTCATCCGCCAGAACCGCTTCATTGATCTGCACCACTTCGCCGATCATCCGCTTCATCCGGTCGGGTCCTTTGGGAAGTTCCGCAATGTCCATCAGCGGCCGGAGGATGTTGTCGTTGACGATGGTGGAACTGACCAGGCCGTCTGAGAATATCAGCGCGCATTCGTTCCGTCCGTCCTGGGTGACGTACTTGTAGTGCATGATGTCCACGTTCTCAAACAGCTTCTTCATCAGCGCCACATTCTCTTCCAGCGAAGCGGAGACTTTCAGATCCGAAAGTCCCTGGTTGAACGCCGTCACCTCCTGGGCGAGATCCCTTTTTTTCCGAAACAAACCCATTCGCCCCATCGCCTTCCCGCAACCCACGCTTTGCGCCGGTTCTGCAATCAGTATTGCAAAAAGAGCGGCGTTTTATCAGCCGCGGCCATTTGAGCATACAAAAAGCGGCCCGTTTGGGGCCGCTCTGGGCGTCAATCAGCCAATGAAGATTGCATGCGAATTTCAAACGTTCGTATCAGCGCCGCTTTTTCAGGGCTTGAGCATCTCCGCGATTTCCTCCGGCGACTTTCCGGACGCCTTCAGTTCGGCAAACACCTTTGCATAGGACAACTTGCGCCGTCTGGGCGCATTGATCTTGGATTTGCGTTTTTCGAGTTGTTCAATCGACTTGGAGTGGAACGCGATCTTCCTGTCAATCTCCGCGACGCGTTCTTCCGCGCTTCGGAAGTTGCGCTTCGCCTTCGTCTCCACCTTCGCCTCCGGTGCCTTCTTGCGAGCTGGCATATTCAACACTTCCTTTCATGTGCATAATATCACACCTTTGATTCGAATTCAAACGAGAAAATGGAATTTCGCAAGAATATTCCTTAAATAATTAACTCAAACGTTTTTGAACCAGCGGATTCGTATCGTGGTATCGCATACGCAACGCCGCGTGCATGGCGCTATTTCTCTAAAAGTATAACGTATTCAACGCGTTTACGTTCATCACCTGCGTTCATCACCCGTAGACTGTTCGCCTCAAGGCGCTTTAGTGCATTAACACGACCCCGAAAAACTTCGAGCCTTTTCTCCGATACGCGTTTAAGCATCTATTTTTCTTTTGGCAAAGGCGATGTTCGGCGGTTCCTAATGAATTGCCGACGCACCCGCTGCCGCCTGTTTTAATCGCCAGACGCGGCTGCGCCGGGTTTGGCGAAATCCTGTTGATTTGTGTGGAATTCTGCCGATATAATGGAAACAGGGAGGCGATGTGTTTGTATTTCAGGGGGATCGGGGCGGGCAGCGTTTTCATCCAGTCCCAATGGTATCAGCAGGTAAAAAAGGCCAGCGAGAAATACCAGAAGGCGTCGCCCATCCCATCCACGGGCTCGGACCCGGAGTCAAGGACCATCGAAGCCATCCGCACCAAGCTGCGCACGGGGAGGAAGCTCTCCACCGCGGAGCTGGATTTCCTTCGGGAGCACTCGCCGGAGCTGTACGCCAAGGCCGTCAAGGTGGCCCAGGAGCGGGATACCTATGAAAAATCGCTCCGCCAGAGCCAGTCCAAAGAGGAAGTGGACGAGAAGCAGAGCCGGAAAATGGCCCAGCTTGCCAGCACGCTCAAACAGCGCGATCCCGAGGAGGCGCAGATGATCGTCAGCGCCATTCAGGACGTCAACCAGAAATACAAGGGCTCCGACGAGTACGCAAAGCTCAAGGACAAAAAAGAAGAAAAAGCGTAGCGGCCAGAGGGGAAGCGCCGCTTTCGGGCCGCGCGATGGCGTTTACGCGCCAACAGGCGCGCTGAAAGCGGCTCCAGGCCGCGGGCATTCCCGCCGTGTGGACTGATGGGGCTCAAGGGAGCGCTTTGGATGGCGCCTCCGGCAGGGCTTTGCTCTTTTCGGCCGCCACGCCGAAGGTTCCGGATCGTTCGCCTCACATTCTCAGCCTCCAGCCCTTGCCATCCCGGTCCGGGCATGCTATATTGGCCTGAGGGGTGATGGTATGCGAATCGCTGTGTTTGTCGACGGAGCCAACGTGTTCCACATGCAGAAGAAGCACCTCGGCTGGGCGATCGATCTGAAGAAACTGCTGGAGTATTTCAAACAGTACGGGGAAGTCGTCGACGCCTATTTCTACACCGCGATCGACGAAACGAAAGAGGACCAGAAAAAGTTCCTCCAGATGCTTCCCTATTTGGGTTACTCCATCGTCTCCAAGCCGCTGAAGGTCATTCGGGACGGCGATATGATCTATCACAAGGGCAACCTGGACATCGAAATCGTGCTGGATATGTTTAACACCATCGACAACTACGACATGGCCGTGCTGGTCAGCGGGGATGGCGACTTTGAACGTGCGCTGTGCCAGCTCCGGGCCCGCGGCAAGCAGTTTCTCGTGGTGTCCAGCGCGAAGACCGTCGCCCGGGAGATCCTGGCTGTCGCCGGCATCCGCTATCTGGACGTCGCCTCCATCGAAGCGCAGGTTCGCCTGACCACCGTGCCCAAACCGCTGCTGGAGATCGGCGATATCAACGCGATTCTGGAGGACATGTCCGTAGAGTCGGATTTTCCGGTATAGCCCCTCCCCCGCGGGAACACTTCCCGAGGACGTAAAAGCACTCCGCCCGGCTCTGCGGGCAATTCGAAAACCGTGACAGCCGGCGGCAATGAAACAGCCAAACGGGCGCGCCTGGCAATTGCTTCCGCCCCTATATCATACGTCGTTTCGCCAGCGATCGCCGCGCTTGACAGACCGGCCCGGTTTATGCTACGGTGCAATTGAGACGGAGAAAACGGAGGTTCGCCTTTTGCCGCCTCGCTTCGCGTGTTCTCCGAGGGCCTTTCCCGATTTTTTCATCCCACTGTAACCGGATAGATCCATCATCCGCATCACGCCATGTTCAGCCCGAAGGAGTTGCTCCCATGCAGAGGATCTGTGCGGTGGTTGTTGTATTGCTTATTCTCCTATTTGGCCTCATACCGGCAGCCGCAGAAAGCAGGTCGGATGTACCCGTTTTGCCGGAATTCATGGACGAACACGGCGCGGTCATGCTGATGACGAATCTCCGGACCGGCGCGATTCTCTGGGCGAACAACGCGGCGGCCGAGTATTACGGCTACCCGCTGCAACTGCTGATGAGCATGAGCACGGACACGATTACCGTCACGAATCCGGAGCAGGCCGCCGCGGACGCGCCGCCGACCGGCGAGGGCAAGCAGGAGTTTTATTCGGCACAGCAGCGCCTGAAATCCGGGGAAATACGCGACGTCGAAATCTATTCCTATCCCGTCGATAAAAACAATCACGAAATCATGCTTTCGATCATCCATGACACAACCGAAAAAGTAGCCCTGGAGCGCCGCGAAAAGGCCATGACGCTCGGGATCATCTATGGCAGCGCGCTGCTGATTGCCGTGCTGGCGATTCTCTTATTGTTAACCTTGCGCAGCCGCGAAAGACTCGGCAAGGCCAAGCGCGAGCTTGAAAACAGCACCAAGATCCGCACCTCCTTCTTCAACGCCTCCAGCGATATGATCTATCTGAAGGATGAAAACCTCCGGTACGTGTTCGTCAACACCGCCATGGAGCGTTTGTACAACAAGGCCTCGGACCAGATCATCGGAAAGGGCGACGCGGAGATCAGCGGCTGCGAGGAAGCCGAGAAAATCCGGTGCACCGACGAGCGGGCGCTGGAGAAGCGAGAAGTCGTGGTCGAAGAGGTGGCGTGGTATGACCGCCTGTTCCTGAGTACGAAATTTCCGGTGCTTATGCCCGACGGCTCATCGGGGATCGGCGCCTACATCCGGGATGTGACCCGGGAGCGCGCGGAAGAGAAGCGCCGCGAAATGGTGTACCGGCGCCAGAAGATCCTGGCGGATGTGGTCACCCGGGGATTTCAGAATACCAAGGAGCAGCTGGATTACGCCCTGCACGACGCGCTGACGCTGACCGGCAGCAAATACGGATACATCTATCTCTACGAAGAGGACAAAAGAGAGTTTACGCTCAATTCGTGGACGAGCGGCGTCATGGAGGACTGCGACATCGTCAACCCCGCGACCAAGTATCCGCTGGACGCCACCGGCTTCTGGGGCGAGGTGGTTCGCCAGAGAAAGCCGGTCATCGTCAATGATTTTTTAAAGCCCAACCCCCACAAAAAAGGGTATCCCGCCGGCCACGTGGACATCAAGCGGTTTGTGTCGATCCCAGTGCTGTCCGACGACGCGATCGTCGCGGTGGTCGGCCTTGCCAACCGGCCCGAGCCGTATGACGATCTGGACGTTTACGAGATGACGCTTCTGATGAACGGCGTCTGGAACGCGGTCAAGCGCCGCGAGCTGGAGGAGAACATGCGCTTCGAGCGCGCAAGGTATCTCAAGACGCTGGTATCCATCGGCGACGGCGTCATGGTGGTGGACAAAAACGGTCTCATCGAAATGCTGAACCCGATCGCGGAGCGGCTGACCGGGTGGACGCTGGACGAGGCCCGCGGCCAGCACTACAAGGAGGTCTTCGCCGTCCGGCATGAGAAGACGGACGATACCATCCCCGACGCGATCGCGGACGCACTGGCGAGCGGCGAGGTGCAGGAGCTGAACAACAACACCATGCTGACCTCGCGGAAGGGGACCAGCGTCAGCCTCGAGGACAGCGCCGCTCCGATCCTTGACGAGGAAGGAAAGGTGGAAGGGGTGGTCCTTGTGTTCCGGGATGTGACCGCCCGCAAGGAACAGCTGCGGCAGGCCCAATATCTGAGCTTCCACGACGCGCTGACCGGGCTGTACAACCGCCGCTTCTTCAATGAGGAGATGACGCGCCTGGACACCGAGCGCAACCTGCCCCTCTCGATCGTCATGGGCGACATCAACGGCCTGAAGCTGACCAACGACGTGTTTGGGCACGCCGCCGGCGACATGCTGCTGGTGCGCATCGCGCAGGTCTTCAGGGATGTCTGCCGGGCGGACGACATCATCGCCAGGTGGGGCGGCGACGAGTTTGTGCTGTTGCTTCCCGCGACGGATGACGCGGGCGCGGCGAAGATCGTCAGCCGGGTCAAGGCGGAATTCGCGCTGCAGCGCGTCAAGGCCATCAAAGGCAGCATTTCCATGGGCATCGCGTGCAAGTCCAGCCCGGAGACCGACGTCGCGCAGACGTTGTCCCTCGCGGAGGAGGCCATGTACTCGAACAAGGCGCTGGAGCAGGAGGAAGCGCGCGATTCGACCTTTGGCGAGATCCTCCGGGCCATGCAGAGCGAGAACTCCCGCGAGCGCGCGCACGCCGAAGGGGTCAGCGCGCTCTGCCAGAAATTCGGCGCCTGGCTCAACCTGCCGCAGGAGGAGATCCGCAGGGTCAGAGATGCCGGGTATATGCATGACATCGGCAAGATCGCACTGGACAAGGACCTGCTGGAGGCCGGACTGAACCCGTCGGAGCTGCAGTGGCGGGAGATACGGCGGCACCCGATTGTGGGCTTCCGCATCCTCAATACGTCCGACGACATGGTGGACATCGCCCCGGCGGTGCTGGCCCACCAGGAACACTGGGACGGCAGCGGCTATCCCAAGGAGCTGAAGGGCGAAGAAATCCCGCTGGCGGCCCGCATGATCGCGATTGCCGAGGTGTATGACCGGATGACCCACGGAACCGGCCCCGTCACCGTCCGGAAGGAAGAGGCCATCGCCTTCATCCGCCGGTTTGCCGGAACGCGGTTTGACCCGGCGCTGGCCGAGGCGTTCGCGGACATGATGGAACGGGACGAGGCTTGACGGGTTTACGCGGGGCGTCTGGCCCCCCGGTGAATAGCGCTTGACTACCTGAATCCCAGTCGTTGTTTATCTGGTGAAGCGAAGGGAAGAAGAGCGGTATGGTCAACGACGGACGTTACGTTTTCCAGCCGGAAGAATGCAGGGCTTATGAAAAGCTCCCGTTTGCGCTGGGTGTGTTCCAGTATGTGAACGGCAGGGTGGTAACGCTTCTGGTCTCCGACGGGTTGTGCGGCCTGACCGGCATGAACCGTGCGGCGCTGGTCCGGCACTTTGACGAGAGCATGTTTGGCAACGTCCACCCGGATGACGTGGAGAGGCTTGCCCGGCTTGGGTATCGCTTTGCCACCAAGGGCGGGCCGTATGACATCGTCTACCGCACGAAACTTTACGGCAAAAACGAATACCGGTATGTGCACACCATCGGAAAATACCTGGGCGTGGGGGACGGCGCGCGCGTCGCGTTTCTGACATATACGGACATCACCGATTCTCAGCAGAAGCTCATCGAGACGGCGCGGGAGATCGACTCCCCCAAGGTCCGGTTTCTGGAGGAAAACATCGGCGCGATGATCGTGGTCTCCCGGCGCGACCAGCGGCTCTTCTACTTCAATAAGGCGGTTTGCAGGCTGCTCGCGCCGAAGGTCGCCTACGACAGCGGCATGACTTTTCAGCAGTACTTCTACGGTGATCGTCCCAATGGCATCAAAGGGCTGTTCGACGCGGTGGATGTCGGCCCGAGGGAAGTGGAGGAGCCCTATACGGGCAGGAAGCTCGAAGTCAACGTGATCTCCTCCACGTGGAATGACGATCCGGCCTACATCGTCTATTTTTACGAATATGTATCCGGAAACCAGCGCGCAAACAACGAAAACGAGCTTCGCCACCGGCGGGTCGCCTTCAACAGCGCCATCCTCTCCGGCAACAGCAATGGGCTTCGCTACTACGAAAATGGGTACAAGGGCTTTCGCGTGTGGAACCTCTCCCGGGATAAGATGATGCTGGACGAAGGCTGCGCGCTTCTCTACCAAAAGACCGATTCGGACATCAGCTTTGACGATTACCGCGCTCGGGTGGCGGGCTACGTCATCGGGGACGGCGACCGGGCGTACGTTACGGCCTGCGAGACGGGCTATCTCGCCCAGCTTTTTGAGAACGGCACAAGCCTTGGCGGCAGAACCTTCACACTGCAAACCAGCAAAGGCCGGATCGCGATGTTCGCGGACCTGCTTATGATGCGGTCCCCGGATACCGGCGAATTGTACCTGAAGATTTCCGAAGAAAACGTAACCGACGAGGTCGTCATCGACACGCTGATCGTGAAAACCGTGGAGCAGGGCTTTGATTATGTCGCCTATGTGGACCTCCTGGCCGACCGGTGCAGGGTCATCTACGGAAGGACGGACGGCAAGCGCCAGAAGAACTACACGATCCGGATGCGGGAATACAGCTGCACGCCTTCCGGCCTGGCCGCGCTGAACCGCCTGTTCGGCTGCGAGGCCCGCGATTTGGACGAACTGGTCCGGTACATCGTGGGCCGCTGCGGAGAGAACGGGGAATTTTCGGAGGTGCGGGAGCTTCCCGACAGCAGCGTCAAGAGCATTTTCTTTCAGATCATCGACGACGAAAATCAGATCTACTACGCCCGCTGCACCGATGTCACCGAGCTACTGAAGGCGGAGATGGAAAGGGAAAAAGAGCTGGAGAGCGCGAAAAATTCGGCGCTGGTGGCCAACCAGCGCCTGCAGGAAGCCGTACAGGCGGAGCGCAACAAGGTGGAGCGGGTGCTGATGCAGACCGTTCTGTCCATCAGCAACGCGCTGGACGCCCGGGACGGCTACACCCAGCGGCACTCGCAGTGGGTCGCGCAGTATTCCTCGGAGATTGCCCGGCGTCTCAGCTGGCCCGAAGAGCGGGTGCAGAACCTTTACAATATGGCGCTGGTTCACGACATCGGGAAAATCGGCATCCCGGATGCGCTTTTACAAAAAAACGAGCGGCTCACCGACGAGGAATACGAGGCGATCAAGCAGCACGTCGTGATCGGCGGCAACATTCTGAAGGATTTCAAGGCGATCGACAAGGTGTCGGAGGGCGCGCTGTACCATCATGAGCGCTACGACGGCAAGGGCTATGCCCGCGGCCTGCGCGGCGAGGAGATCCTGATCGAGGCGCGCATCATCTGCATCGCAGACGCAGTGGACGCGATGAACAGCACCCGGCCCTACCGTGAAAGCCAGAACATTGATTACATCAAAGGCGAACTGAAAAAGGGAAGCGGATCGCAGTTCGATCCATCGCTTGTGGAGATCGCGCTGGGCATGATTGACGACGGAATCCTGAACGAAAAAAGTTGAAACACCGCGCCCCGTAAACCAGCACTCTAGCCGGGGCGAACCAGCAGGGCGCCCTCCGGCGCCCGATCGAGGGAGATGTCCGGGCGGATGGATATGGAATTTTCGGAAAAGCAGAAACCAACTTGACGGCGGACATTCTCAACGCCACCGGATTTGACCTGATAATGGCAGAAACGCGCTTCCGGCGCACGGGTCGCCGGAAGCGAATGAAGAAGAACGAGGCTTTGCTGATGGTCTGAGCGCTTCCCTGTAAGGGAGGCGCTGTTCTCTTGGAAGTTATGATCGGATTTGATTGCGCGCAATGTCGGTCGGGAAGATTCTCAGGATACCGCTCCGGCCGTCTTCTTCGGTTTGACTGTCCTCGCTCTTGGCTTGGTCGCCTTCTTGGCGGCGGTATGCTGCGCAAGCAGCTCCCGCACCGCTTCCTCATGGAGCTTCTCAGCTTCAACCCGCCTGGCGCGATCCGACGCGATCTGCTCGCGGATTGCCGTGAGCTCCTGATCCATCGACGCTTTCAGAGCGGGACGGCAGAGAACCAGAAAAGATTCGAAGGCGGAGGGGTAGATAAACTTCTTGATTCCGAAGTCGTCGTCAAAACGCACTTCAATCATTGTCGCCGTCTGCTCCAGGATGGTCCCCAACCCAAACCGGCTGTGCCGAACCTGTTCCGTGATTAAGTTCATTCTGTTCCCTTTCTTCTCCGCACGCTCACACACCAAACGTCCACTCGTCACGTATCATAGTATAGCACAGAAATGTTAAGAACCCGCCGAATTGCATTCCGGCAAGTTTTCTCAAAAGACGGGGCTTCTGAAATTTTACTGAATAGGGAAGGATTCGACGCGGCGTGGCAAAAGTGGAGACGGGGCAACACGAGAGGCCGACGCCGGCCGGAATGTACCGGCGGCGCAATCGCTCAGGCGGCCCTTCCCGGGCCATGCGTAAATGCTTCCGCCAACGCATCCAGGCAGGCCGAAAATTCCAGGTCGGTTTTAAAGGGATTAAAGATGTACAGGTTGATAAACAATCCATAGAGCGAACACAGGAATGTGAAGGATAACGTCTTGGCCTCCTCAGGTGTGCAGGGTTTTAATTCGCTGACCTTATTGAACATTTTCTCATAGAGATTGCAGAGGTATTCGCCTATGAGGGTTTTCGTCTCCGGCATCGAACGCTCCTTCAGTTCAATGAGGATTACGTTGAGGTTGCGGGCGAAGATCTTTTGAAAAAACCGTCCGACGAAAAGCAGGTACTCCTGTAGATCGACGGCCTGAAAGCTTTCAAACTGCGAATAATCGGGTTCGAAATAGAAATGCAGATGGACCGCCTGAAACAGCTTGGCCTTCGATTCGAAGCAGCGGAAGACCGTCACCTCATTGACCCCGGCTGCCTTGGCGATTTCCTTCGTGGTCGTGGCTGAGAACCCTTTTTGAATGAACAGGTCTCTGGCGGCGGTCAGGACATCGATCGCTTTGTCGGAGTATTCCGTATGCATTGAGGCAGTCCTCCAAATTCCGGATTGCTTGCGGCGGCGGGCCTAGGGATGCGTTAGGGGCGCGCGGAGCGGGACGCCGTACCGCTTTGCTCATACGGCGGCGGTATCCAAGTCCCGCGCCACCGCGAGCATGAGCCTGATGCGGTTTTCCTGGTTGACCTTTGTCGCGCCCGGGTCATAATCCACGGACACGATGTTCGCGTTCGCGCGGAGGGCTTTCACCTTATGAATCATCCCTTTGCCCACGATGTGGTTCGGCAGGCAGCCGAAGGGTTGCGCGCACACGATGTTGCTGAATCCGCTGTCGATCAGCTCCAGCATTTCCGCGGTCAGAAGCCAGCCTTCGCCCATCTTGGCGCCGTACCCGATGACGCCCTTCACCAGTTCTTTCAGGTGGGCGTATGGGGCGGGGACGGTGAACCGGCCGCAGCGCTGCGCCGCGAGGGTGATCGCCCGCTCCACCTTTGCGAGATACCCCATCAAAAGCCGTATAACGCGCGCCTTGAGAGGATTGCCCCCGTACAGGCGGATGTCCTCCAGCCGGTTGTCGACCTTGAAGATCAGAAAACCCATGATGCCCGGAACCATCACTTCGCAGTCCTGCTTGGACAGGAATTGTTCGAGGTGGTTGTTGGCGAGGCTGGAGTATTTCACGTAGATCTCGCCCACGATGCCGACCTTCGTCTTGCTGACTTTCCGGGTGGGCACGGCGGCAAACGCGTCGGCGATCGACTGAAGATTCACCGTCATTTCCTTGATTGAGCAGCCTTTGCCCTCCTGCAACTGCCGGGTCATCCGCGCAGTCCAGGTTTCTGCGATCCGCCGGCTGTCCCCGGCGCTGATCTCATAAGGACGGGTCTGATTGTCCAGCAGCATCATCAGATCGCCGTAGGCCATCGCTGCCAGCGACTGGCGCATCATCGGCAGGGTAAACTTGAATCCGCTGTTCTTTTCAAGCCCCGAAAGGTTCAGCGATATGACGGGAACCTGCGCCAGTCCGGCTCTTTTCAGCGCTTTGCGGAGCAGGTGGATGTAGTTCGACGCGCGGCAGCCGCCACCCGTCTGCGTGATCATCAGCGCGGTCCTGTTTACATCGTATTCGCCGCTCGTCAGCGCGCTCAGCATTTGGCCGATCACCAATAGGGCCGGGTAGCAGGTGTCGTTGTTTACGTATTTCAGCCCGAGTTCGGCCACCTCCGGCCCCTCGTTTTTCAGAAGAACCGCCTTGTACCCGTGCCCGGCGAAGATCCCCCGCAGCAGTTCGAAGTGGATGGGCAGCATGTTGGGCAGCAGGATGGTATACTCCTTTTTCATGGATTTCGTGAATTCGATCCTGGACTCCAGCGGATTCATGCGTTCCCCTCCTTTTTCTGCTGCAGCGCGGCAAAAAGGCTCCTCATTCGTATCCTGACGGCGCCCAGATTGGTGATTTCGTCGATTTTGATCTGGGTGTAGATGCGCCCGGCATTCTCCAGAATTCTCCGCACCTCGTCGGTGGTGATGGCGTCCAGGCCGCAGCCGAAGGACACGAGCTGCACCAGGTTCAAATCCTCCCGGCCGGATTCGGCGACGTATTCCGCCGCGGCGTACAGCCGGGAATGGTATGTCCACTGGTTCAGCACATCCGTGGGGATTCGCGCGGCCTGATCGCTGATGGCGTCCTCGGAGACGACGACCGCGCCGAGGCTTGCGATCAGGTCATCGATGCCGTGATTGATTTCCGGGTCCAGGTGGTAGGGCCTGCCCGCGAGCACGATGACCGGAAGCCCCCGCTCCGAAGCGATACGCATATACTCCTGGCCCTTGTCCCGGATCGCCGCCATGTACCGCGCCTGCTCCTCGTATGCGCCTTGGGCCGCGCGGGCTACCTGGGCCGCGGTGATCGTACTGTCCAGGATCTTCACAAGCCCGGTCATTTTCCGCGCGAAGTCTTTGGGGCGGTGCAGGCCCACATAGTCGCTGAGGAACCGGACGTTCCGGATTTCCGGGACATTGGATCGGATTACCTCCGGATAGTAGGCGACGACGGGGCAATTGTAATGGTTGCTTCCCAGCCCCTCGTCCAGGTTGTAGGTCATGCACGGGTAAAAAATCGCGTCCACGCCCATCCGGAGCAAGGCTTCGACATGGCCATGCATCAGCTTCGCCGGGTAGCATACCGTATCGGACGGAATGGTGTGCTGGCCGGACAGGTAGAGATCCCGGTCCGATACGGGCGAAGGCGCCACTTCAAAACCGAGTTCCGTGAAGAACGCGTGCCAGAACGGGAGCAGTTCGACCATGTTGAGACCGACCGGGATCCCGATTTTTCCGGATTTGCCAGGCTTTGACCGGTAACGCCCCAACAGTTCCCGCTTAAACGCGTAAAGATTGAAATGTGCCGATTGATTCGCTCCCGCAAAGCCCTTTTCGCACCGGTTCCCGCCAATGAAAGACCTGCCTTCGCCGAATGTGTTGATCGTCAGATTGCAATGATTCTGGCAGCCGTTGCACGCGCTCGCCCGGACGCGGTGCGTGAAGTTTTTCAACCCGTCGGCGGACAGTATGCTGCTGGAGGGTTTCGTATGCGCCTTGGCGTACAGCGCGGCGCCGTAAGCGCCCATCAGCCCCGCGATGGGGGGGCGGGTTACATTTTGGCCGATCTCTTTTTCAAAGGCGCGCAGAACGGCGTCGTTTAGGAACGTCCCCCCCTGCACGACGATGTTTTTCCCGAGGTCTTCCGCGCTCGACGCGCGCAGCACCTTGTACAGCGCGTTTTTTACGACGCTGATGGACAGCCCCGCGGATATGTTTTCCACGCTGGCGCCATCCTTCTGCGCCTGTTTGACCGAGGAATTCATGAAGACCGTGCAGCGGGAGCCAAGATCGGCCGGTTTTTCGGCGAAGAGCCCCGCCTCGGCGAACGCTTCCGCCGTATAACCCAGCGCCTCCGCGAACGACTGCAGAAAGGAACCGCAGCCCGACGAACACGCCTCGTTGAGGAAAATCGTGTCGATCGCGCCGCCCCGGATCTTGAAGCACTTGATGTCCTGGCCGCCGATG
The DNA here is from genome assembly GCA_937934775.1 of uncultured Clostridia bacterium. GTDB lineage: Bacteria > Bacillota > Clostridia > Christensenellales > Aristaeellaceae > JAEZHK01. Next base: position 7,206 of record CALGYL010000220.1, on the reverse strand, counting down.
TCAATGATGAAGTCGACGTCCGGCTGAAACTTCCTGGCGGCGATGTAGTGCGCGATGGTCTCGACGATCCCATAATCCACGAGGAACGCGTTTTTGATCAGTTCCTCGCCGTATCCCGTGGCCGCCGACGACCGGATGACGCAGCCGGGATTGTCCTGGTAGAAGTCTGTGAGAAAGTCGCGGACCAGGCCGACGGGGTTTCCCCCGGCCTTCATGTAGCGCGAGGCGATGATTTCTTCTTGGGCGTTCAGCATCACCGCCTTCACGGTGGTGGACCCCGCGTCGATGCCGAGATATACATCACCGGGTTTGGCAGGCTGGACGTCTCCGGGTCCAAGGTGCGGATGCCGGACCAGGAACGCCTCATATTCGGGTTGGTCATGAAACAGCGGCTCGCAGCCCATGTAGTCATTCCGCGCGGTAGAGCTCCCGATTTTCTGCGCCGTGTCCGGCAGACTGATTGTTTCACTCGAGGCCAAGCCGGCCGCGCCCAGCGCGGCATAGTACAGCGAATCTTCCGGGCAGACGCCGCGCACGTTCATGATCCTGTCGAAGCTGCCGCGGAGTTCCGGCAGAAAGTTCAGGGGGCCGCCCAGGTATACGACGCTGCCCGAAATCCGCCTGCCCTGCGCGAGGCCCGCGACCGTCTGGTTCACCACCGCGTCAAAAATGCTGGCGCATAAGTCGGCCTTGCTCGCCCCCTGATTGAGCAGTGGCTGAATGTCCGATTTGGCGAACACGCCGCATCGGGAGGCGACGACGTACCGCTTTTCACTCCGCGCGGCCAGGCTGTTCATCTCGCCCAGCGAAAGGTTCAGTAGTGTCGCCATCTGATCAATGAACGCGCCCGTTCCGCCCGCGCAGGAGCCGTTCATCCGAAGCTCCAGACCGTCGGACAGGAACAGGATCTTGGCGTCCTCCCCGCCAAGTTCGATCACCACATCCGCGGCCGGTATCAGCCGGCCGACCGAATGGCGGGTCGCGTACACCTCCTGGATGAACGGAACCCCGACGGTCTCTGCAAGACCCATGCCCGCGGAGCCGGAGATCCCCATTTTCCAGTCTTTTTCATCGGGAAATTTTTCGGAGACGGCCTCCAGCAGGCGGGCCGTTTTCTCTGCGATCCGCGAACCGTGACGCTCGTAAAATCTGAACCGGACAATGCTGTCCTCGTCCAAAACGACACATTTTAACGTTGTGGAACCCGCATCAAGGCCTATCCTCATAAATACTGTCCTTCAATCAAGCGCGAGTAAGTGCTTGCTTGCAATTCTAGCCGGATTGCCATACATTGTCAATAGAGAGCATACAAAAATATGAATTCCACCGCTTGACTGAATCTTTTCGCGCAGAACGTTGCCGCCCTCCACTTCGGTATTTTCTGTAAGGATTCCTTCTGTGCTGCGCGCGCCTGAGACTCCCCCGGAAGCGAATGAAGAAGAACGGGACTTTGTTGACAGTCTGAGCGCCCTCCGAGCACATTCCCCGCTTGCGCAATTTGCGACGAACAGGTATACTATCGAGTAATCCTTCTTCAAGCAGAGTGTTCAGGTGTTGTCCATCGAACCGTTGAAATCGGCCGGAATACGCAATCAAGTCCTCAGGGATAAGCGGTAGAGAGGTAGAAATCCAGTGCAGCTTAAGATAACGACGGATTACGCGGTAAGAACATTGCTTTTTCTCGCAGAGACAGGCCGGATAACGACGTCAATAGAAATTTCCGAGGCAATGCAGATTCCTCGAGAGTACTTGGTGAACATTATGCGAGACATGCGGGAGGGCGGGTTGGTACAGGCGCTCTCCGGCGCAAAAGGGGGATACTCTTTGGCCCGAGCGCCTGAAGAGATTACCCTGTATGATGTGATAGAGGTTATGGAACGGACGATCAGGATCAACCGCTGCTTGGAACCCGGCGAACCCTGTTCACGGGGTGCGGCGAGGTACTGCAAGGTCCGTCAGGTCTATCAGGAATTGCAGGATGAAATAGAATGCTGCTTCAAAAACCACACAATTGCGAGCATGCTGTGTGAGATGCAGACAGCTACGTAATTCGTGGGCAAATCGGGAGCGACTCGGGTGCCCGGTGAGAGGGGTCAATCCCGGATTTTGTGTAAAGTCGAAAAGCGGGGGCAAAACGCGATTCAAGCAAGGCAACGAAGCAGCGTGACGCGTTGACGCTGGAGGATATGACCGATATTATCCATAGTTTGAAACGGCTTGAATGTGAAGACCAGCGGCTATTGGCCCTGCTGACCTTTACTGGCTTGCGGCGCGGAGAAATGCTGGGGCTTCGGTGGGAAGATATTGACATTGCCCAAGGGCTGATTCACGTTCAGCGGAACGTTACCTTTACGTCCAACCAGCCCATTATCGGAACGCCCAAGTCCAAATCAGGTGTCAGGGATGTTCCGCTGCTTCCGCAATTGCTTGAATCCATCAAGCCGCTGGAGGTGACAGGCTATATCGTTGGCGGCGAAGCGCCCATAACGCTGATGAAGTATGAACGGAGCATTGAGAGAATAGAGCGCACCATTGACCTGCACGGGGCAACCGCGCACGTTCTCAGGCACACATATCTTACCATGCTGAACAATGCGGGCATTGATCCAAAGACCATTCAGGCCATTGGCGGGCATGCGGATATTGGAACAACCATGAACCGGTACGTCCACAGCCAGAAAAAACAGGTGCTTTTTGCCGGGGAAACGATGGGAAAAGTGATGCCTTTTGTGTAGGTTTTGTGCATCTGACGCACAAAACGGTTTTTGGCCCTTCGGAGCATAACGATTCAGTAACAATTCAATCGGAATATTTGTGCATGGTGAAAAAGAAAATGTGCAGTCCATATTCTGAACTGCACATTTTCCTTGTGGCGTGCCCGGAGGGATTCGAACCCACGACCTTTTGGTTCGTAGCCAAACACTCTATCCGGCTGAGCTACGGGCACACATTTCAACAACGCTTGACTATTATAGCGCCGACTGGCGGATTTGTCAAGGAAAACCTGCGGGAAAATCCGGGTGAACCGGTTAATTTTCCGCTGGGACGGCGCAAGCCCCCTGGTATGTGCGCACAGAAAGATCGAACGCGCCGAGCCTTTGGACAAGCCGTGCAAGGTTGGGGCTGCGCGCATGGAAGGGTCGAACGCGAGCCGTGCGTTTGGGTGAGCCGCGCCCGATGCGCATTTTACGGGAAACGCACGCGTTTCTCCTTGATTTTCCATCCGGGCAGCCTGTGCGTCCGGAAAAGCGGACGAAATTCCGGTGCCCTACAATACGCCCCGGACCCTGCCGCGCTTCGTGCCCTCGACCAGGCACAGGTAGGTGGCGGCGGTATCGAACCGGGCGTCGTGCAGCGCGCCGCCGCCGCCAAACCATTCGGCGGCCTTTTCGGCGACAAACTCCTCAGAAAGATCGAAGAACTGGACGAGTTCGGTCAGCTTGGGCGGCTTGGGCCGGCCAATGTTGACCTTTCTGGCCAGGTTCATATCGGAGGTGAAGTAGTTCATTGTGCAGAAGGTGGTTTTCTTGGGCAGCTTCAGGCCGCAGCGCTCCATCTCAACGCGGAGGTAGCGGTCGTCCGCCGACACGTTGTGGCCCACCCACAATTTGGCCGCGGCGAAGTCCTCAAAGACCTCCCGCGCCCTGTCCTCAAAGCGCGCCCCGCCGGACAGTTCCCGGAGCATTTCCAGTGTCAGGCCATGCACTTCCAGCGCGCCTTCGCTCATGTCGTCCACTTCGTAGAACAGGTTCTTCCCCGTGACGCGTTCGCCGTCCGCCAGTAAATAGGAAAGCTGACAGATCTGGCCGGGGACGAGATCGGTGGCTTCCGTATCAAAGATCAGGACGCTCACTTTGCCTTCACCGCTTCCCCAATGCGCGTCAGGGCTTCCTGCACGCGGCTCCTGGGCGCGGCCAGATTGATGCGCATGAAGCCCGCGCCGTCCGCCCCGAAGTGGGTGCCGGAGGACAGCCCCAGGCCTGCTTTTTCGATGAAGAAGCGCTCCAGCGCCTCCTGCGGGAGTTTCAGCGCCCTGCAGTCCAGCCACATCAAGTAGGTGCCCTCCATGCGGCTGGGCTTGATCGAGGGGGCATATTCGGCAAGATACGCCTCGGCCAGCGCGCGGTTTTCGTCCAGGTACGCAACAAGCGCGTCCAGCCAGGGCGCGGCGCACCTGTAGGCGGTGGTCTGCGCCACCGCGCCGAAGATGTTGGGCGTATCGGCGCCCATCTTTTCCATCAGGTCCTTGACCTTCGCCCGGAGCGCGTCGTCCCGGATGATCATCGTGGAGGTCCGAAGCCCCGCCAAGTTGAACGTCTTGGTGGCGGAGACCAGCAGGATTGCCTTCTCCGCGCCCTCGATCGTCTGCGAGCAGGTGTGCGGGTGCCCGGGCAGCGCGAAATCCGCGTGGATCTCGTCGGCGATCAGCGAAACGCCATACCGGTTCAGAAGGTTCATCAGTGTCTGCAGCTCGTCCCGGGTCCACACGCGGCCCACCGGGTTGTGGGGGCTGCACAGGATCATCGCCTTCGCGCCGGACCGAAGCTGTTTTTCCAGCTGCGCAAGGTTCATGCGCCAGCCGTCCTCGGTCTCGACCAGGGGATTTACGACCAGCTCGCAGCCCGCGCGCTTGGTCATACGGTAGAACGGGCCGTAGACCGGCGGTTGCACGATCACCCTGTCGCCCGGCTTTGTGACCGCCTTCAGCGCGAACAGGATCGAATCCACCACGCCGGAGGAGTACAGCGCCCACTCGGGGAGCATGTCAAAGCCGTGGCGCGCCTTCATCCAATCGGCGACGGCCTGAAACATCGGCTCGTCGTAATTGGTATAACCGTAAGCGCCGTGGGATGCGCGGCTGATCAGCGCGTCCCGCACGCAGTCGGGCGTGGCAAAGTCCATGTCGGCCACCCACATGGGCAGCACATCCGCCCGGCCGAAAATTTCTTTGTTGTGATCCCATTTTTCACAGTAGGTTCCGCAGCGGTCGATTCCGGCATCAAAGGCATCAAAAAACGCGCGTTCCATCGCTTTCGCTCCCGGTAACAAAAATATCGCTTTCATTGTAGCACCGCCGGCGCAAAATGGGAAGCCGCAGGGCGGGCGCGTAACGAAATCTTCCGGTTAAATCCGGCGTGCGGACAACCCCTTCGTTCCTTCCAATCGTTCCCGGCGGCAGGCACGCCGGGAACGGTTTCTGGTAACCAGTGCGCGCACTGGTGGAAGAAACAATACCATAAGTCAGTGCGCCGCCCGGAAATCCGGCGGGATTTCAGGCGCACGCGGCTTTTCTCCTTTGCGCTGAAAAAACCGAATGGCTTTTTCAGCGCTTTATAAAATGGGAAGCCGCAGGGCGGGCGCGTAACGAAATCTTCCGGTTAAATCCCCAGTGGTTTTCCTCAATGGCTTGACACATAGTAAAGAAGCAAGTAAAATAGTTCTGATAGTCAAGTCTGTTGGCTGGATTTATCTCGGCGCATCTGCGCCGGTTCCGTTAAATTTGCAGGAAGGGGGACAACTTTCATTGAGTACGCCAATCATCGCGACGCTCTGCGCGTTGATTGCGTTGGCCGCAGGCCTGGTAGCCGGTTTTCTCTACAGACAGAATGTAACCGAAAAGAAGATCGGACAGACGCAAGATTACGCAAAAAACCTGCTGGACGACGCAACGCGGAGGGCTGAAGAGAAAAAGAAGGAAGCAATTCTTGAAGCCAAGGAAGAGATCATTCGGCTGAAGAACGAACTGGACAAGGAAGTACGCGACCGCCGCAACGAAGTAACCAGGCTGGAACGAAGGGTCGCCCAGCGGGAAGAAACCCTGGACAAGAAACTGGACAACCTGGAAACCCGCGAGGAGAACCTGAACCAGAAGTACAAAGACGCGGAACGGTTGGAAGCCGAAGCCCAGGCGCTGCACGACAAGCAGCAGGAAGAGCTGGAGCGCGTGTCCAACCTGACCCTTGAGGAAGCCCGCGACCAGTTGATGGACCGCATCCGCAAGGATGCCTACCACGACGCCGCCGTCATGGTGCGCGAAATCGAGGGCAAGGCCAAGGAAGAGGCCGACAAGAAGGCTCGCAACCTGATCGCTCTGGCCATCCAGAAGTGCGCCGCCGACCATGTGGCCGAGACCACCGTTTCGGTGGTGGCGCTCCCCAACGACGACATGAAGGGCCGCATCATCGGCCGCGAGGGCCGCAACATCCGCGCCCTGGAAACCGCCACCGGCGTCGATCTGATCATCGACGACACCCCCGAGGCGGTCATTATCTCCGGTTTCGACCCGGTGCGCCGCGAGGTCGCCCGCATGACGCTGGAGAAGCTGATTGCCGACGGGCGCATCCATCCCGCGCGCATCGAGGAAATCGTGGAGAAATCCCGCCGCGAGGTGGAGAACCAGATCCGCGAAGCCGGCGAGCAGGCGGTGTTTGAGACCAACCTGCACGGCATCCATCCCGAAATCGTCAAGCTTCTGGGCCGCATGAAGTACCGCACCAGCTACGGCCAGAACGTGCTGAAGCACTCCATCGAAGTCAGCCATCTGGCGGGCGTCATGGCGGCGGAGCTGGGCGCGGACGCGCAGCTGGCGAAGCGCGCGGGCCTCTTGCACGACATCGGCAAGGCCATCGACCACGAGGTCGAGGGTACTCACGTCACCATTGGCGTGGACCTGGCCAAGAAGTTCAACGAAACGCCTTCGGTGATCAACGCGATCGCCGCCCACCACAACGACGTCGAGCCCCAGACGGTGGAAGCCGTGCTGGTTCAGGCCGCGGACGCCATCTCGGCCGCGCGCCCCGGCGCGCGCCGCGAGTCGCTGGAGAATTACATCAAGCGCCTCGAAAAGCTGGAGGAAATCTCCAATTCCTTCGAGGGCGTCGAAAAATCCTACGCCATCCAGTCGGGCCGCGAGGTCCGCATCATCGTCAAGCCCGAGGACGTCAACGACGCCGGCACGCTGATCCTGGCCAAGGAGATCGTCAAGCGCATCGAGCGCGAGATGGAGTACCCCGGCCAGATCAAGGTTAACGTCATCCGCGAAACCCGCGCCGTGGACTTTGCGAAGTAACGAGAGAATAAGAACGCCGGAGGGACTCCCTTCAGGGGCGTACAGGATCCATCAACCGCACCCAAACGCCCGCGCATGCGCGGGCGTCAGACCATCAACAAAGGCGCTCAGCCCTGTCGGGTTGGGCGCAAATTTTA
>CALGYL010000219.1 GCA_937934775.1 uncultured Clostridia bacterium | reverse complement strand
CGGTTCCGCGGTCGGTTCCGCGGTCGGTTCCGCGGTCGGTTCCGCGGTCGGTTCCGCGGTCGGTTCCACGGTCGGTTCCACGGTCGGTTCGGCCGAGGGATCCGGCGTAGGTTCGGATACGAGCGTTTCCGTTGGCGCTGGTGTCACGCGCTTCGCGAAGCGGACGGTGACGGCTTTCGCGCCCGGAAATTTGATCTTTACCACATCTCGCTCCGCCGTTTCATCCTGATTGAAATTGGCGGCCAGTTCCACTTCTCCTTTGACAGCCCTGCCTGCCGCGTCCAGATACGCCGGGCTCAAGTTCATCGTCAGTACATTGCCGCGCACCTCGTATGTGCCCGACTCCGTCTTCGCTTCGTATATCTTGCCGCTGGCGTCGGCGAGAACCAGTTCGTTGGGAAAGGTGTAAGTGATCTTGTCGTTCTCCGTGACATCTTGGTCCGCGCCATCAAGCACATACTCCAGACCAACGCGCACCAAGCTGTCCCTGCCTACTTCATCCAGCGCAGATACATCGCTGCCGCTCACCCTCAACGTGACGGAAAGACGCTTGGCGATTTCGGCAAGGACGTAGGATCTGCTCGCGTCCGGCGTTGCCGTCGGCACTGGCGTCTCCTCCCCGGAACTCGCCGCCTCGGTCGGCACTGGCGTCTCCTCCCCGGAACTCGCCGCCTCGGTCGGCACTGGCGTCTCCAATTGTGCGTCCGGCGTATCCTCAGCAACTCCAGCGACCGCTTGGGCTCCCGACACGACCGGCTCCTCCTGCGGCTGTGCGTCACCCGTTGCCTCGGCAAACACACCCATGCCCGCCAGATTGAGGTTGACGAGCATGATTACCATAAGGATGATGGCCTGCCATTTCTGCGCTTTGTTCCTCATTCGTGCTTCTCCTCTCGTTACTGTAGTTTCAGTGGTTAAAAATCTGCCCGCCGAACGCTGCAGAGAGTGTTTGTTGACGGTCATATGCCGCCTGAAGCCGCGGCTTATCCCTTTGAACGAACCGCCTACATTTCCCCTGGACGACAACACCGGGAAGACCATTGGCGTTGTGCCGCCAGACTGAGCGGACGGATTCGCTCAATCTGCGCCACGGAAGCGGCGCCGCGAATCATCAGAGGTCAAATCTCCCATCTCTTTCCCAAAGCCGCTAGCGCCGCATCCTCGCGTTGCATCGCAATATTTATAGCGATCCTGTTTGTCCTCTGGCGGAAAGGCCCCGCGTTCATCCTTTCCAAAAGTACTTTGTGATAGAAAACGGCAACCCTCTGCCCGAATGCAGCTGGCTGCCATTTAAGGCCCTTTAGCTTTGCGCCGCAGACTTTCGCCTGTTTTGCCAAATCGCTACCCTAGGTTGTCGTTGGCCGGATGTCCTCCGCCAAGCCCGTAGATATAAACGTTTGCCGTCCAAAGGCGGTCCTTCCATCCTGTAACTCGTCTGGTCCGTTCCCGTCTTCTTCCAATTCTCCGTTTGGGTCCGACAAACAACAATAACCAATGTTGTCATGTTTTCTTTTGCGCTTAAAAACCAATTCCAACAACCGATCAGAAAGAACGCCAGTTGTTTCGCCGAGCGCTTTGTGCTTTTTTAAGGCCGCCTTTCGCCTAAGAAACTCATGGGAATACCGGCTTACCCCAAAAACAAGTTCGGATACGGTGTGCATTCCCGCACACGATCCACTTAGCGATTGCCGACAACGCCTGCTCCGGAAAAATTTACTCCACCGTCATCGGTTCCCAATTTACGGTGTTTATTTCATTATAAGTATTACCCGCCTGCATGTCGTGCTAATTTTTGCTCATTGCGAATCTTCTGGCATCTATAATTTGACATAAATATTGCGCGCTGAATAAAATGCGCTGCGGTATTTTGACAAACACCATCCGACCGGGTCGCGTATAGATCCGACTACCGAATGCTTCCCCTATCGCAATCCGCATTTTTCGTCTGGCATAAAAAAAATCAGGCTTTACCTGTCAGTGCCATCTGCGTAACACGCCCACGAGGCCATCATTCCGCGTGAGATCTTCATGCAGGTGCAGGAAGAACTGGTGCGCCGCCGCTGCGTCCACCTCAGCCAGAGCGGCAAAAAGTGCAACTTCAGCAGTAACCCCTGACATCCATCCTGCTCTGTACGCTTTCACACCCGGGGCTACGGATGTGTTTCCTTTTTAAAATGATTATGTACACATTAACCTGCATTTTCCAGCCCCAAAAACAGAAAAAGCCTGAAAATCAGGCTTTTTCGAACGCCCCCTACTCCCTTGACATCAACGCCACGCACTCGACGTGGGCTGTCCAGGGGAACATGTCCACAGGTTGGACTTTGCCCAGCGTATAGCCGCCCGCCGCGAGGCGCTTTAAATCCCGGGCGAGGGTGCCTGGGTCGCAGGAGACGTAGACGATCTTCGGCGGCGCAGCTTGGGCCAGCGCGCGGATCAGCGATTCTTCCAAGCCTTTGCGGGGCGGATCGACCACCACGACATCCGGCTTCAAGCCCTTCTCAAGCATTCCCGGCAGCGCGATCTCGGCGCGGCCCAGGATGAACTCCGCCTTCTCGGACAGGCCTGCGCGCTTCGCGTTTTCGCAGGCGTCCCGGACGGCCCCGGGCACCACCTCGATGCCGACCACACGCGCGGCGGACTTCGCCATGTACAGCGCGATGGAACCCGCGCCGCAGTAGGCGTCCACCACCGTTTCGCGCCCGGTGAGGTCCGCAAATTCCAGCGCGGTTCTGTACAGCGCTTCCACCTGCACGGGGTTGACCTGAAAAAAGGTCTGTGGGGCTAGCAGGAACTTGACGCCGCCCAGTTCATCCTCCAGCGTCCGGCCGCCCCAGAGCAGGCGGCACTCGCCGTCCAGCGCGTGGGTGCAGCCCGGCTTCAAGCGGCAGCCATAGACCGATTTCAGCTCCGGCAGAGCGGCCCGCATGGCGCCCGCGGCCGGAGCAGCGTCCCAGCCGCCCTCAAAGGAGAGAATCGCCATCAGCTCGCCAGCCCGGCTGACCCGGGTGACCAGATACCGAAGCGGCGTTCTCGGATGCGCCTTCAGCCATTCGCGCAGCGCGCGCATGGCCCGAACGCTGGCCTCCTTTTGCAGAAGGCAGTCCTCCACCGCCAACACGCCCCGGTTGTCCGCGCGGCGCAGGCCGATCTTTTCACCCTCGATGGCATATTCCGCCTTGTTTCGGCAGCGCTCGGGTCGGGCCATGCCAAGGGTCTCAAGCACCTCCGGCGCGGCGAAGCCGCCGATACGCTGCAGCGCGTCCTGCACCCGCTGCCGCTTCAGGGAAAGCGAAAGCCCGTAGGTCATGTGACGGGCCTGGCAGCCGCCGCACTGCTGGGCATGTCCGCAGTCGCCCGCGCGCCGGTCCGGGCTTTTGGTCAAGACGCGAAGCAGGCGCGCCACCATGAAGCGCTCCTGCTCCCGCACAATTTCGATTTCTACCGTTTCACCCGGCAGCGCGCCCGGCACGAACACCGCGCGGCCGTCGAGCCGCCCGACGCCCTGCAGTTCCGACGCGGCGCCAGTAATGGTTATTTCATGCGCCATTCAGCCGGACACCGTTCCAATCAGGTTGTACAGCGAGGCGTTGAAGTCTCCGCCGCGGTTGCGAGCCTCGGCGATGGGCACCTCGATGATCCTGTTTTCCCGCATGCCGATCGCGAGGCCATACGTATCGTCCCGCAACAGTTCCACCGCGCGCTGCCCCATCCGGGTGGCCAGTATGCGGTCGGTGGCGGTGGGGCTTCCGCCCCGCTGAATGTAGCCCAGAACCGTGGCGCGGGTATCGTGGCCCGACAGCGCCTCGATGATGCGGGCCAACTGGCCGCTGTCCATCTGCTGGCTGAGCACGCCCGCCAGTTTGTCGTTAGACTCGCACAGCGCCTTCACGTCGCTGGTCATGGACGAGAACGCGCCCTCGGCCACAATGATGATCATGGAACTCTTGCCCTTGAGCACGCCCCACTTGACCTTCTCGGCCACTTCCTCAATGGACCATTTGACTTCCGGGATCAGCACGATCTCCGCGCCGCAGGCCAGCGCCGTGTGGACCGCGATGTCGCCGCAGTTGCGGCCCATGACGGTGACAAGGCTGGCGCGCTCGTGGGAATCGCTGGTCTCGCGGATGCGGTTCAGGCAGTCCAGCGCGGTATTGAGGGCGGTATCAAAGCCGATCGTCGCGTCGGTATAGTTCAGGTCGTTGTCGATGGTGCCGGGAATGCCGATGCAGGGTATGCCCAGCTTGCACAGTTCCAGCGCGCCGTGGTAGCTGCCGTCGCCGCCGATGACCACCAGCGCCTGTATGCCCTGACGGCGCAGGTCCTCGGCCGCTTTGGCGCGCACTTCGGGCTGTAAAAAGGGCAGGCAGCGGGCTGTGCGCAGGTAGGTGCCGCGCATGTCCATAATATCCAGCACCGTTTCCGGGTCCAGATACTCAATATCGTCCTCCGGGTTCTCGCTCAGCCCCAGCAGGCCGTTATAGCCGCGTTTGATGCCCATCAGCTGGAACCCTTTGCGCATGGCGCAACGCGCAACGCTTACCACAGCGGCGTTCATGCCGGGGCTGTCTCCGCCGCTGGTTAACATACCGATCCGCTTGACCTTATCCATACGAAACCTCTCCCT
>CALGYL010000218.1 GCA_937934775.1 uncultured Clostridia bacterium | reverse complement strand
GGCGCAAATCATATGGTTTTCGTCCGGATCCGTGGAATACAGCATCAAAAACTAAGTCAGCGCCAACCAGCATGTGGAAGAAATCGAAATTTCCTTTGAAATCTCGTCCGAGGCGCCGGGCTACAACGACGAATGGCCCAGCGACATCCAGTTTTTCCTCAATGGCATCAAGCTGTGCCAGTGGACGTCGCCGGGCGACTTCGGCGAAAAGCGCGGCATCCTGACGCCCCAGTGGTGGACGGGCAACCAGTACGGCCTGCTCAAGATCCTTCGGATCTCGCACAAGGGGACCCTGCTCGACGGCGAACGCGTGTCCGACGTGACGCCGGGGGCCGTCCTGTCCTCCGGCGGCAGGCGGTGGGTGCTCCGGTTCGAGGCGAACAAGGACGCGAAAAACGCGGGTGGCCTGACGCTCTTTGGAAGCAAGTTCGGCAATTACAGTCAGGACATTCTGGTGCGCACCTTCTACCGGGAGATTGATTAAGTACATGTGGAAGCGCCTGGCCGGGTAGTGATCGTTCCCTCGAAGCCTACGGTCTCCGGAAGCGTGCTGAACCTCGAACTGCCGACACACTCGACACACGCGCCAGTGACCGGATAAACGGGTTGCATTCAACCGAAGCCTTTGAGGGAAGCAGGACAAAGCTGAACCAGGGACCAAGTAAGGACAGCCTTGCCGAAACGGCAAGGCTGCCCCTGAGCATCAAAAAACCCATTTGGCTTTTTGATGCGATGGAAGAAGAACTTCGTGCGCCTGAAATCCCGCCGGATTTCCGTGCGGCGCACTGACTTTTGGTATTGTTTCTGCCATCAGTGTGCGCACTGATGGCAGAAACACGTTTCCGACGCACAGGTCGCCGGAAACGAATGAAGCAGAACGGGACTTTGTTGATGGTCTGAGACAGCCTTGCCGAAACGGCAAAGCTGTCCTCATTGGTCATCTGCCTGCGCCCTCACAGTTTCCAGCCCCCGAAGCGGTGCTACAAACCAATCTTCAGCGTCACGATCTCAAACCCGCCCGCTTCCAGGCAGACGGTACGGCCCTTAAGGAAGACAGAACCGATGGTGTCTTCCCGGAGGTTGGCGCGCCGGACGCCGGTGAACGGGAAGTCCAGCGCGATTTCAGCCGCCACGGCCCCGGGCGTCGTGTTGTAAAAGCGCAGTATCAGCGCATTCTCCTCCTCGCAGCGCTTGAACGCGGAGAGGATCAGCGCGGGGTGGTTCAGGCGGACCAGCGAGCGCACGGCGGGCAGGTCGCCCGGGCATCCCGCTTCCAATTGCATGGAGCGCATCGGCAGGTTGAATGCGCGCGCCGTCTCGTAGGCGCGGCTCTCGATCCAGTTCCCGTCGTGCGGGATGACGCTGTATTCAAAGTCCCAGGTTCCGATGCACTGGGCGCCGGGCGCAGACTCATGCCATCCGGCCGCTTCGTCCCGCGTTTTGATCACCCGCTGGCTTATGACGCCGGTGCAGCGAAGCAGCGTAACCGCCAATACCGACTGATTGCCATCGTCAAACGCCTCATATTCCGCCAGGCCGCGGTTCGCGACGGTCAGGCCGTACCGGCCGTCATCCAGCGAACAGAAGTCCTTCTGTGGGTGGGTGAGGCAGATTTCCCGCGCGTTCGGGTTTTCCGCCGGGTTCATCTCGCGCCGGTCCACGCTGAACGCGCCCGCCGACCAGTGCGCCTCCGCCCGGACGCCCGAAGGGAACAGCGCCCTGAGCCGGTGCCAGCGCGCGCGGTTGTCCACGGTGGTCCGGATGTCGACACGGGCCACGCCCGGATAGAGCGATACCCAGGAAGTGAACGCGCAGTCGACCGTCTCCGGGCTGCGTGCCTCCGACCGGTTGAAAAGCCCCGCGGGGATGCGCAGGATGCCCATGATTTCCAGCGCCTGCCGCGCACCGCTTCGGCAAACGACGCGGGCGGTGACTGTCGCCGGATCGGGGTGGACGATCCTGTCCGCGTCCGGCGGACAGTAGGTATACGCGTCGCCGCAGTCGCCGCCGTCGGCCAGACGGTTGATGCCGATCAGCACGCGCCCGGACCGCTTGTCGGTCACGGTCAGGCTGCCGTCCGTCAGGTCCGCTTCAACGGCGAAGTACTCGTTCTCAAGTCGTGCCCCCGCGAAGAGTACCGGCGGCCTCTCTTCGTAGAGCGGGACGACCGACAGCGTTTTATAGCCCATCGCGGGCACGCCGTCCGCCACAAAACCGATTTTCAGCCGGTTGACGTTGTACTGGTGCGGAAAGCGGCGGTAACCAAGATCCATGGAATTGGCGACTTCCGCCCGGATCAGGACGGAGGGCAGTTCCCGTTCGCCATCAAACACCCGGACGCCGGATGGCAGCGGCCGAAGCGCGTCTGACGCGTTGTCCACATAGTGGTGCGGGTAGCGCCCGGCCTCGTCCGTCCGGTTAAAATCCAATAGCATCGTGGGGCGCGCTTCAAGGTCCACCGTCGCCTCCACGTAATCTGAGCGGTCCCTTCCGGTGGTATTGAACACGGCGAGCGCCGTGCCATCCCGAATGCCGGAGGTGTCGATCCCCCGGTAGTACGTGCGCGCCTGTTCGAACAGTTCACGGCCGATGTTTCGCACCTGCCGTGTGCGAAACAGCATGTCCTCATGCACGTCGTCGATGGAGCAGCCGCAGATGCTGTCGTGGGGCAGGTTCTCCATCAGGTACTGCCAGGCCAGCGTCAGCTCGCCCTGCGGGTAAGCGTAACCGTCCGCCGCGGCGATGGCGAACAATGGTTCCAGCTCGTTTTCCAGAAGCCGCGAGGCTTCGTGGTTCTGCTGCTTCAGATAGGTGCGGGTAGACAGCGTCGAGAGCAGCAGGATGGACCGGCTGGCCCCGCACAGTTCGCCCGAGACCTCCTTGAGTTCCCCCTTCAGCGAGCGCCGCAGCGCGTCCAGAAAATCCTTCAGCGTGGTGTGGGTGACGGTCCCGGCACACATGCGCGGGGCGGCTTCCCGGAGCACTCTGGCTAGGTACGGCGGAGGCTCCAGATGGTCGCCGCCGTTGGACAGGTAGATGTGCTCCGTGGTGGCATAGTGATGAAAATTTTCGATGTACTGATCCAAACGCGCGGCGGTGACTGCCGGGTCCTCGGACAATTCCGCGCCGGTCGAGTAGCCGTCCGGCATCAGGATGGTGAGCACCCTGGAGCCGTCGGGCGCGCGCCAGTAGAACTCCTGCCGATCGGTTTCCTCCGTGGAACCGCGCCAGAACACGATGGTGTCCATGCCCAGTCCGGAGAGGATCTGCGGCATCTGCGACGGATGGCCGAAGGAGTCCGGCAAGTAGCCGATCTGCATCTTCTCCGCGCCGAATTCCCCCGCGACGCGGGAGCCCAGAAGGTAATTCCGGATGTGGGATTCTCCGGTGATCAGGATTTCGTCGGGCAGGATGTACCAGGGACCGATCAGGATGCGGCCGCTGAGAATCAGGCGGGTCAGCCGTTCGCGGCATTCCGGCCGGACGGCAAGGTAATCCCGTAAAGGCAGCGTCTGCCCGTCCAGCATGAACGACGTGAACGCCGGGTCATCCTCCAGCGCATCCATCAGGCCGTCGATCAGGTGGACCAGCTTCAGCCGGGTCTTCTGGAAATCCATGTACCATTCCCTGTCCCAATGAGTCATCGCGACCGCGTGCAGCGTGTACTTTTTGTCCATGACGGCCTCCTCCAGGCGAAAGTGGGCGATGGGGGTTACCGGGCGATGCGCAGCGTCAGGATCTCACAGGGCGCGAGCCCAAGGCGGACCCGGCGGTTTATGACCGGAAGCGGTTCACCAGCCGGGTTTTCGAGGAGGTCCGCGGGCGCGGCGCAATCGGCGTCAAAACCCAGGATCAATTCGGCCTCGGCGGGTTCCGCCGATGGATTGTAGACCCGGACGATCAGGTCCTGGCCGTCCTCCGCCCGCTTGACGCCGGAGAGAATGGCCCGCGCCGATTCGAGCGACAGGAGGCTGAATCGTTCGGCGCCGCTTCCCGCCCGGAAGGCGGTCAGCGGCCGTTGCAGCGCTTGCGCGGCCACCGGAACGCCCGCCGTCCGCCAGCCGCCCGTGTGCGGCAGAATCGCGTAGGTGAACTGGTGCGCGCCCACGTCCGACTTCTGATCGGGCAGCCAGCCGCTGCGGATCAGCGTCAGCTCCAGCCCGTTGCCACGGCAGCGGTGGCCGTGCTTGCAGTCGTTGAGGAGCGCGAAGCCGCGCGCGCCGTCGCTGATGTCAACCCAGCCAAGGGCCGGGTATTCGTGGTCGTCGGCCGGGCGGGCGATCGTGCCAAACGGGATTTCGTACACAGCGTCGTGGTTTTGCACGCTGGGCGCGAAGTAGGCCTTCAGCATCGGCGCGTCGCGATCAAAGTCGCCCCACTCCCGCCAGTCCGCCTGGGTTTCGAAGCGGATGACCGGGGAATCCGGGCCGATGACGATGTCCTGCCGGATGGCGGACTCCCGGAAACGGTGCTCGAACCGGATGCGGATCTCGGCCGGACCGCTCGCCACCACCTGAGACTTCGCGCCGGACAACAGCGTCTCGACGCTACGGACGTTCCCGATCGTCCAGCCGGACATGGGGGTGGGTTCCTCCATGTGGACCTGCAACTGGTTGAGCACGCCGTTTTTCAGCCGCCACCCGATCTCCTCGCGCCGGACGACGTACCAGTCGTTCGCGCGGTCGTAGAGCGTGGTAATCTGGCCGTTGTCCGCCTTGATTTCAATCTCATAGAACCGGGTGTTGACGCGGTAGTAGCCACCTTCCATCGTCACCGCTTCCGCGCGCTCCGGCGACGGCTCCTCCTCCAGCGAAAAGGCCAGCGCGCCGTTGGCCGGAACGTTCCTCAGCGACACGAGCACCTCGCCGTCCCCGCTCTGGCACGGGTAGGTTTCGCCGCCGGGGCCCAGCGCCCGGTAGGTTTTTCCCTCCGCCGCCGGCACGCGCACCGTTCCCGATGCGGCAAAGCCCGACGGGTTGAGCGCGGCCCAGCCGTTC
>CALGYL010000217.1 GCA_937934775.1 uncultured Clostridia bacterium | reverse complement strand
ATATCCGGAAAGCCCCTCTACAACGCCATCGTGTGGCAGTGCCGCCGCACCGCGCCGCTGGTGGAGCGGCTCAAGCAGGACGGACTGGGCAGCGTGATCCGCGACCACACCGGCCTCATCGCCGATGCATACTTCTCCGGCACCAAGCTTCAGTGGCTGCTTGAGCACGTGGATGGCGCGAGGGAGCGCGCGCTCATGGGCAAGCTGTGCTTCGGCACGGTGGATTCCTGGCTGGCCTACCACCTCACGAACGAGCGCGTACACGTGACGGACGCCACCAACGCCGCCCGTACCATGCTCTACAACATCTACGATCAGGCGTGGGATCCGCTTCTGCTCCGGGCGATGAACATCCCCGAGCAGCTTCTGCCCAAGGTGGTGGATTCCTCCCAGGTCATCGGCACGCTGCGCAAGGACATCCTGGGCGTTGAAATCCCGGTGGCCGCGCTCGCGGGCGATCAGCACGCCGCGCTCTACGGGCAGGGCTGTTTTACATCCGGTATGGTGAAGAATACCTACGGCACCGGCTGCTTCCTCCTGATGAACACCGGCCTCAAGCCGGTGCGTTCCGGCAGCAATCTGATCACCACCATCGCTTGGCGCATCGACGGCGTGCCCCGTTACGCGCTGGAGGGCTCGGTGTTCATGGGCGGCGCGACCATCCAGTGGCTGCGGGACGAACTGAAAATGATTGAGACCGCCGCCGAGAGCGAAAAGCTCGCGATGGCCGTTTCCGATAACAATGGCGTGTTCCTGGTGCCCGCCTTCACAGGCCTCGGCGCGCCCTACTGGGACATGTACGCCCGCGGCACCATCGTCGGGCTCACCCGCGGCGCAAACCGCAACCACATTGTGCGCGCCGCGCTGGAGTCTATCGCGTTCCAGACGCGGGATGTGCTGGAAGCCATGATCCGGGACAGCGGGCTGAAGCCCAGCGTGCTCCGGGTGGACGGCGGCGCCTGCCGAAACAATTTCCTGATGCAGTTCCAGGCCAATCTTCTGGGCATTCAGGTGCTCCGGCCCATGGTCACCGAGACCACGGCGCTGGGCGCGGCCATGATGGCCGCCCGGGCGGTGGGGCTGTGGGA
Organism: uncultured Clostridia bacterium; assembly: GCA_937934775.1. Lineage (GTDB taxonomy): Bacteria > Bacillota > Clostridia > Christensenellales > Aristaeellaceae > JAEZHK01. The sequence continues at coordinate 8,365 of CALGYL010000217.1, read as the reverse complement.
TGTCAATAAGTTGCAATCCATCTGGGCTCCGGAGAACCGCTTCACCCCCGCCATCGATTCACTCACCCGCGAAAAGCTGTGCGTCGGCTGGCAGAAGGCGGTCGAGCGCGCAAAGGACTGGGCGGACAGGTGACGAAAAATCCAGGGATTCCCCGGACCCCGCGGGGGGATTCCCCTAGCCCCGTACAAAGGGTTTCATTGAAAACAATGCCCACTGAGCGGTCGTATGCTCAGTGGGCATTATTTTTTTCGTTTGTGAAACGGTCTCGGCATGCCGGGGAGCAGAAACACTCGTACATGCCGGTTGATCACGCTTCCCCCTCGCACGGGGTTCCGAGGGGCATCCTCGCAGGGAGAACGGTCCGGCGTTTCCCCGTCTCTCTTTTTAATTCGCCGCGCGGAAACCAAGCGGCGTCAGGAAGCGCATCAGGCCCGCCTGCCCGGCCTCGTCGGCCTTGTAGACGCCTGCGTCCTCCAGAACGCGGGCGCACTTCACGCTGAGCCCGGCGCGAATGACCGACTTGGCATCGTCGCTTGTCAGTTTTGTGCCGTATTGGGCCGCCAGCGCTTTCACCCACGTATAGTGCTTCTCCAGAGGCGCGCCCGCCTCCGGCGCTTTGTCCAGCGGGATCTCCCCGGTCAGGTATTTTTTCAGCCCATCCAGTTCGCTCAGGAGGCGGCCCGGCAGGATGAACAGGCCCATCGTCTCGATCAGGCCGATGTTCTCCTTTTTGACGTGGTGCAGGTCGGCGTGGGGGTGGAAGATGCCCAGCGGGTGTTCGGCGCTTACGCGGTTGTTGCGCAGCAGCAGATTGAGCACCCATTCGTCGCCCACACGCCGGAGGATTGGCGTAATGGTGTTGTGGGGCTGATCGGTTTCGGAAAAAATTTCGCACGCGGGGTCGGAGTGGCCGCGCCAGGCGGAGAGAATCGCTTCCGCAAGATCGATGATCTGGGCGGAGTCCCGCCCGGTCAGCCGGATGCAGGTCATCGGCCAGTCGACGATGGCGGCGCGCACGCTCTCGGCGGGGCAGATTAGTTCCGTCCGGGCGCCTGCCTTGTCCATCGGGAAGGTGTACTGGCCGCCCTGGAAGTGGTCATGACTCAGAATCGAGCCGCCCACGATGGGCAGGTCTGCGTTGGCACCCAGGAAGTAATGAGGGAACTGGGAGACGAACTCGAACAGCCGGAGGAACGTGCCCCGGGAGATCTTCATGGGCGTGTGCCGCTCGCTCAGCACGATGCAGTGCTCGTTGTAGTACAGGTAAGGTGAATACTGGAAGTGCCACGACTCGCCGTTGAGCGTCAACGGAATCATCCGGTGGTTCTGGCGGGCGGGGAAGCCCGCGCGTCCGGCATAGCCCGGGTTCTCCACGCACAGCATGCAGCGCGGGTAGCCCACCTGGGTCGCCATGCGCTCGGCAGCGATGTCGCGAGGATCCTTTTCCGGCTTGGACAGGTTGATGGTGATCTCCAACTCGCCCGCGGGGGACGGCGCGAAGAAGCGCACGTTGCGGGCGATCTGGTCGACGCGGATGTAGTCCGTCGCCCGGCACAGCTGGTAGAACCAGTTGGTGGCAGCGCGAGGACCCGCTTCCCGGTAAAGGGCGGAGAATTTGGTGCGCACCTCCCAGGGCGACGGCGTAATCAGGCCTGAGAGTCGGGTTTCGAACCGCTCGCGCGCGCCGGGCGTGTCCTCGATGACGCCGTTTGCCGCCGCGATTTCGCTCAGCGTCCGCGTCAGCGGCGAGACCGTCGGCGAGGGATCGTTTTGCGCCTGGGCCGACGGGTCCGGCGCGTCCATATGCATGGCGTCCAGCAAAAGGTTTTGCGTATAGGCCCGGTCATAGGAGGCGAGCAGGCCGGCGTTTTCGGCAAAATTCATCAGGCCCAGAATGGCGCTTGTGGCGTTTTTCTCCATGGAGATCCCCGCTTTCGAATTGGCTGGAATTGATTTTACCATAGACAGCGCCCCGTCACAAGAGAATTGCGGTTGACTTGTGGTTTCTTGTGGTATAATGGTCAAAACGAAAGGGGCGTATGCGCATGCGATACAGAGATTGGCCGGAGCTTGGACGTAAGGTAAGCGCCATAGCGCTGGGATCTGCGCATTTTGGGGCCAAGCTGCCGGAGGAAACCGCCTACGAAGTGATGGATGCCTACCGGAAGCTGGGCGGCAATGTGCTGGACACCGCCCGCGTCTATGGGGATTTTGACCTCGCCATTCAGGGCATCAGCGAAAAGACCATCGGCAAGTGGCTCGCCTCCCGGAAGGCCCGGGCGGATATGATCCTCAGCACCAAAGGCGCGCACCCGCCGTGGGGCGAATTTCTGACGCCCCGGCTGGACAGGGCGAGCATCACCGGCGATATGGAAATGAGCCTTGAGGCGCTGGATCTGCCTGGCGTGGATTTGTACTTTCTCCACCGGGACGACGAGAGCCGTCCGGTAGGCGACATTCTGGAATCTCTGAACGGCCTTGTGGAATCGGGCAAGGCGAAGATTCTGGGCACGTCCAACTGGAAACCAGCGCGCATTGAGGAGGCCAACGCCTACGCGGCTTCCCATGGCCTCAAGGGCTTCTCGGTCAATCAGCCCCAATGGAGCCTGGCCTTCCAGCACCATGTGGCGGATGAGACCCTGGTGCAGATGGACCGCGCCATGTTCGATATGCACCGCGGCTCGAAGCTGATGTGCATGCCCTACTCGTCCCAGGCGCAGGGCTTTTTCACCAAGCTGTATGAGTTGGGCGAAGGCGCGCTGCCCGAGGCGCTGAAGCATGACTTTTTGAGCCTCGGCAATCTCAAACGGTTTGAGGCGGTGCTCAAGGCGAAGGAAGCCACGGGCCTCTCCGTCGGCGCGATTTCGCTGGCGTTCCTGACGAACCAGCCGGACTTTTTCACGCTGCCCATCGTGGGCATCAGCCGGACTCCCCAGGTGGAGGCGCTGCGCGAAGCCGCGGAAGCGGTACTGCCCGGGGATGTGGTCCTGGCGCTGACACGCGCGGCGGGCCTTGCGGATTGACATTTCCGGCGTGATGCCGCCGGATACGCGTCCGAAGCCGGTCCGGTGCGCCGCCGCCAGAAAATTCTGGCGAATGACGGGATATTTTCTTTACCGATTCTGTCATATCTCCGCCTTTTCGGACATAACCTGTACCGAAAGGGCGGATGATCATTTATGGAGAAGATCAAGCTTCTGATGGCGGACGACAACCATGCGGTGCTCGCGCAGCTCTCCGAATTTTTCGGCAGGAAAGCGGACATTGAGATCGCCGGCTGCGCCCACGATGGCGCGGAAGCGCTGTCGATGATCGAAAAGACCGCGCCCGACATACTGCTTCTCGACATTATTATGCCGCGGCTGGACGGGTTTGCGGTGCTGGAGGCGCTGGCCGGCGCGGGGCCGCGGGCGATCATGGTCACGGGCCTGTCGGGCGACGAGTTCATCGGTCGCGCGATGCGGCTGGGCGCCAGTTATTACATGGTCAAGCCTGTGGACACGCAGGTGCTCTACGCCCGCATCAAGGAAGTCGCTGGGATGAAGGGCGAGAGCATGGCCGAACCCAGAACGCCGCCGATGCGGTCGAGGGACGAGCAGGTGACGGGACTCTTCCTGTCCATCGGCATCCCGGCCCACATCAAGGGCTATCAGTACCTGCGGGAAGCGGTGCGCATGGTGCTGGAGGACCGGGACCTCCTGGGGCGGATCACCAAGGAGCTGTACCCCGGCATCGCGCGGCACTTTGGCACCTCCGCCAGCAAGGTGGAGCGCGCCATGCGCCACGCTATCGAAGTTGCCTGGAGCAGAGGCAGGCTGGAGAGCGTCAACCGCCTCTATGGCTACAAGGTCTTCTCTGCGGAGGACAAACCCACCAACGGTGAATTCATCGCGCTGGTGGCGGACAAAGTGGGCGCGCCGAGGAGCGATACGATATCGGCCTGACGACATAGAATCGAGATCTACCGCGCGGTATTCAATATGGCGCGTGCGGCCCTGCAAGCGGCATGCTTGCAGGGCCGCACGCATACGCCCCATGCCCGGGCTGGCCAATGCGGCTTTCCGTTTGGGTTTGGGCCGGGCGCACGCTTGCGCGGACCTCCGCCGCATGATATAATCTTCCCGTCCTATATGGGTATAAAGGAGCGATGCGCGATGCGGCTTGGCGCGTTGGAAGCCGGCGGCACCAAAATGGTGTGCTCAATCGGCGATGAAAACGGAAATATTCTGGACCGGGCGACCTTTCCCACGCTGTCTCCGGCGGAGACGATGCCGCCCATGATCGAGTACTTCCAAAAGGCGAACATCGAGGCGTTGGGCATTTCCAGCTTCGGCCCGCTGGACCTGAATCCCGCTTCGCCCACGTATGGTTATGTGACCACCACGCCCAAGCCCGGCTGGGGCAATTATCCGCTTTTGCCGGAATTTCAGAAGGCGCTGAGCATCCCCGCGGGGATTGATACGGACGTGGGCGGCGCGGCGCTGGCGGAATACCTGATGGGTGCGGCGAAGGGCCTGAAGAACTGCGTGTATGTGACGGTCGGCACCGGCATCGGCGCGGGCGTCGTGGCGGAGGGCAAGCTGCTCCACGGCATGGTGCATCCGGAGTGGGGCCACATCCTGCTGCGCCCTCATCCGGATGATCCGATGCCCCACGGCATCTGCCCGTACCATGACGGATGTCTGGAAGGCCTTGCCGCAGGGCCCGCCATCGACAAGCGCTGGGGCAAACCCTCCAGGGAACTGCCCCGCGACCACATCGGCTGGGAGATTGAAGCCTATTATCTGGCGCAGTTCTGCGTGTCGGCGCTGGTTTCCATTTCCACCGAAAAGATCGTGCTGGGCGGCGGCGTCATGCAGGAAAAATTCCTGTTCCCGATGATCCGGGAGCAGACGCTGAAATTCCTCAATGGCTACGTGGCCGCCGATCAGGTGCTCAAGCATATTGACGAATTGATCGTGCCGCCGGGACTGGGCATTCACAGTGGCGTCACCGGTGCGCTTTTACTGGCGGCGGAGGCGAAAAAGAAGGGCTAAAAGCGCGCGCCCTTCCTTCCGGGGAGTGCAGAGGGGCCGAAAGCCCTTCTGTATTCATACCAAGTAAAAACAATAATTACTCCAAAGAACCGAGAGATTTTCGATGCAGGACAAGGAGCCGGAGCGAGGCGTAGCAGCGCTACGTTGAGTGGAGAGCGACATAGTCCTGCGCGAAAAGATCTGGTTCGACGAATAATTACTGTTTTGGAGTGGTATCAATCAAATTCAGCGGCATGTACGGTGAATTTGGCTTTCTCCGGGAGCGAAGCGGGGGAGAGAGCGTTCCCGAACCGGTTTCCGCCCGCAAACGCCCGCAGGTGTTTGAGAAAACCGGCACGTTTTTTCGGATGGAACCCGTTTGCGGGTTTCATCCGCTCGCAAATGAAAGACCATGCAGCGGGATTTCATTTGCACAAAAAAGGCGACCCTCAGGCCGCCCTTTTCGATGAGCTCGACTCAAGCTTCAACCGGAGCGCCTACGGGGCAAACCCCTGCGCAGGCACCACAAGAAATACAAGCTTCGGCGTCAATAATATACTTGCCGTCGCCCTGGGAAATCGCACTGACGGGGCATTCACCCTCGCAGGCGCCACAGCTGATGCACTCATCGGTGATCACATAAGCCATGTAAAAAATGCACCTCCTTGTTTCTGAAGTGATTGTATTATAACACCGGTTTATAGGCATTGCAACAACAATTTTCGCCAGGAGGCCATATGAATCAGCAGATGGGGGAAGCCTGGACACTTTTGGAACGCCTGACGCCGCTCAGAACCGACTGCGGGCTGATCTGCGGCGCGGCATGCTGCGGCCCGGACGAGGACGGACAGGGCGGCGTCAAGCTGTTTCCGGGCGAGGCGGCGCGCTACGAGAGCACGGGCTGGGCGCGACTTGACAACGGGGTCCTGACCTGTAACGGGCGCTGTCCCCGGGATATGCGGCCGCTGGGCTGCCGCATTTTTCCACTGACGCCCTGCCGGAAGAAATCCGGGGCGCTTTCATTGCGCATAGACCGGCGCGCCTTTGCAATGTGCCCGCTTGCTCCCCACGGCGTCAGGGCGCTGGACCCGGCGTTCGTCTCGGCGGTACTTCAGGCGCTGGATTTGATCGACAAAACGCCCGAGGGCCGCGAATTTCTGAACGCATGGATCGACGAGGAGCGCATATTCCGGAAGGCTGTTTTGTAATATTTCTTTGCGCGTTTGCCCATAATGAAGGGGAACAACGCGCAAAGGGGTGCTTAACATGCAGCGTCATTGGAAAGCGATGCCGGTCGTCTGGATTGCGGCGGGGCTTATCCTGCTGGCCGCGGTGGTGGTTGCAATCTTCATTATGAACCGGCCCGACAGCCGAGCGTATCAGGATGCCGTCTGGGTGTATGCGGGGGTGGCCTCGGTTTGAGCGAAGCGGAGAAGATCAAGCGGTATAAAAAGCTTGTCGAAAAAAGAACGCCCAACAGCCGCCTCCTCAGAGACTGTCTCAGGGCGTTCTGGGTGGGCGGGCTGATCTGCTGCATCGGGCAGGGAATCACGATTTTCGGCAGCGAGGTTTTGAAGCTCAACCTGCTCGCCGGCAGTGCGTTTACGCCCTCGGTACTGGTGTTTCTGGGCACGACGCTGACCGGACTTGGCGTGTATGACCGGATCGGTGAATACGCGGGGGCGGGCTCCATTGTGCCGATCACCGGGTTTGCCAACTCCGTGGCCGCGCCCGCGATGGAATTCCGCCGGGAGGGGCTGGTACTGGGGCTGGGAGCGAAGCTGTTCCTTCTGGCTGGGCCGGTGATTACCTACGGCGTGACGACCTCGATCGTCATCGGTCTCATCTACTACGTGATCGACAGGTGGTTTGTATGAGGCGCGCGGGCAGGCGGACGTTTCTCTATGAACAGCGGCCCGCGGTCCGAGCGGCGGCGTCTGTCGTCGGGCCGAAGGAGGGACAGGGGCCGCTGGGCGCGGATTTTGACGTGGTGTTGCCGGACGATCTTCTGGGCATGGATTCCTGGGAGAAGGCTGAGAGCGAGATGCTGAGGCGGGCCGTCGAACTGTGCGCGGGCAAGGCGGGTGTGACTGTAAAAGCCGTGGATTTTCTGCTGGCGGGCGATCTGCAGGATCAGATTACCGCCTCGGGCTTTGCTGCCCGGGCGCTGGGCATTCCGTTTTTCGGGCTGTACGGCGCGTGCTCGACGTTTATTGAGTCGCTGGTCCTGGGCGGCGTATTGGTGGACGCCGGCCTTGCCGCGCGGGCGGTGTGCGCCGCGTCCAGCCATTTCTGCGCGGCGGAGCGTCAGTACCGCTTCCCGCTGGAGTTGGGCAACCAGCGTCCACCCTCCGCCCAGTGGACGGCCACCGCCGCAGGCGCCGCGATGGTGGCGCTCGAAGAAGAAGGGCTGTGCCGCCTGACTCACGGCACCGCCGGGCGCATCGTGGACTATCAGATCAAGGACGCCAATCAGATGGGCGCGGCGATGGCCCCGGCGGTGGCCGACACGATGACCGCGCATTTTCTGGATACCGGGCGCGCTCCGCAGGACTACGATCAGATCGTCACCGGCGACCTGGGGGTCATCGGACGGGAACTGCTGATGGATCTGATGCGGGAGCGCGGCATGCCGGTGGAGCCGGAGCGCCTCTCCGATTGCGGCGCGTCGCTCTACGGGCCGGAACAGGACGCCCACGCGGGCGGCAGCGGCTGTGGCTGTATCGCGTCGGTGTTGTCCGCCCACTTCATGCCGCTGATCTCCGGGCCTTTCAAGCGCGTACTGGCGTTGGGCTCGGGCGCGATGCTCAGCCCTTCCACCACCCAGCAGGGGGAGAGCATCCCCGCTATATCCTACGCGGTGGCGCTGGAGGCGATGTGATGGATATGTTCTGGCTGTTTGTTCGGGTCTTTCTGGTGGGCGGCGCGCTGTGCGCCATCGGCGAGGTGCTGCTGCTCAAAACCCAACTGACCAGCGCGCGCATTCTGGTGGTCTACGTGGTCGCCGGCGCGATTCTGACGGCTTTGGGACTCTACAAGCCGCTGGTGGATTTTGCCGCCGCCGGAGCCACCGTGCCGCTGACCGGGTTTGGCTATTCGCTGGCGATGGGCGCCATCGACGCGGTGCACAAGAACGGCCTGATCGGCGCTTTTACGGGCGGACTTACCAGCACCGCGAGCGGCATTTCCACCGCCATCCTGTTCGGCCTTCTCAACGCGCTGATTTTCAAACCCGCGGCGAAACCCTGACCCTATGGATCAAGGCGCGGCCTCCGCAATTATTGCGGAGGCCGCGTCAGGCTGTCAAAAAAGCTCCCTATCGGGGAGTTTTTTTGATATAGTAAGGATA
>CALGYL010000216.1 GCA_937934775.1 uncultured Clostridia bacterium | reverse complement strand
GACCACCGAGATCTACACTCTTTCCCTACACGACGCTCTTCCGATCTATCGTTTACCTCCTCTGAGGTTCGGCCTCCTCCGGCTCATCGGACAGAATCTGCTTCAAATCCACCATGACGCTGGTGCCATATCCCGCTCTGGACGTATAGTAGATGGGCTCGGCGGGGTCCATCACGTAGGGCTTCAGCCTCGCCGAAACGTTGATAAGGCCGTAGAACGCCGTACTGCTGCGGGTTTGTTGCGACCCCTCCTCGCCATGCACCACGCGCATGAGCTTCGCCATCATGACCTCGTCCATGCCGAGGCCGTCGTCCTGGATCTCGATGCGGATGGCGTCGCCCTCGTAGTGTAGCGAGATGGCAATGGTCATATGCTTGGCGTCCCCGGGCAGGCCGTGGATGACGCAGTTTTCCACCAGCGGCTGCAGCACGAAGCGCGGGATGGAGAACAGTTCCACGCCGGGGTCGGTCCTCAGCGTGAAGGAGAAGGCGTGCTCGTGGCTGATGGCCTCCATCTCCAGGTACAGCCGGACGATGTCCAGCTCTTCGCCGATAGTGATGATATCCAGATCGTTCTTGCGCAGGATGAGGCGGTAGAACGCAGCAAGTTTGGACAGCATCAGGTTTGCGTCGTCCTCGCGCCCCAGCGTGTTGCAGATCTTGATCGAGTCCAGCATGTTGTACAGGAAGTGCGGGTTGATCTTAGCCCGAAGCAGCTGATAGCGCAGCTTTTCCTGGGCCAGCGAGCTGTTGAGCGCATCCTGCATGGAATCGTTGAGCCGGTCTACGAGCTTGTTGAACACCAGCGCCAGCTCATCCAGTACATCCGGCGGCGCGCCGGGCGGCGGTACGGGCATTTTGGCGGTGATCATGGTGAAGGACTCGCCGTCCGGGCGGAAGGTGGGCTCAATGGAGCGGATGACCCCACTCATCGTGACGAGCTTTCGCATCAGCTGCCGGGAGATGAGAAGAGACACCAGCACTGCCACCACCGCGGCGATGGCCACTGCGATCAGAAGGCCATTGGCACTGGTCAGCGAGATCGAGGCCAGGTAACTCTCGGGCACCGAGACCAGGAGCCTCCAGTCGGTCTTTGTCAGCGGATACGAAAGGTATGCCGTTTTTTCAAACCAGATGGGATATTTACCGTCCGACCCCTTGAGGGCTTCCATCAATTCCGGCGACAGTGCCTGCCCCAGCCGGGTGCTGTCGGGGTGTACTAGGATCTCCCCCTGGGCGCTTACGATGTACTGCACGATCGGGGTCGCTTCAGATTTGTCCAATAGCGCCGCCACTTCCCGCTCGTCGATGTCGATGAAAAAGCAGAAGGAACCCGACGCGCTCAGCATGCTGACCCGCATGAAGCAGGTAACGAGGTTGAAACGCTGTTTGCTGGAAAAGCGCATGAACGGATAGGCATAGTCGGAGAGCGTCATCCAGCAGAGCTTGTTGAAGGGCGCGTTCAGCACCTCCTGGCGCGTCGGCCGACCTTTGGGCTGGTTGATGTCGAAAAAAGTGATGCCCTCGCCCGACGAAAAGAAATTGGAGGGCAGCCATGCGGAGATGTCGGTGAAGCGAAACGAATCCCTGAGCGTCTTGATGGTCGAGATGGCGTCGGCGTCGGTCTGCGGCCGCGGGGCCTTATCCAGCGACTCCCTGAGCGTCTGCTGCAGCGTGTAGCGCACCATCTCGCTCACGTTCTGCATCTGCGAAAAGCGCGCCTCGATACTGGCCGCCGTCTGCTGCCCGGAGTAGCCCAGCATCTCCAGCATGCGCTGGCTCTGCTGATCCCGGGAAAACGCGTAGTTGAACCCGGCCATGATCGAGATCGTCAAAAAAAGGACCAGAAGGTGGCTCATCACCAGCTTCTGATAGTAGCTGTGCCGCATCAAGCGTTTCCAAAAGGCGCCTTTGGGCATGCGCGCGCCGCCTTTCCGGTACAATGCGCCGGGCGTTCCCCGATGCCGGGAAAAAATCATTCCTCTGTCTTCCCGTATTTACATGATATCGGTTTGGTTTGTTTTTTGCAAGCTGCCTATTCAAAACGCACAAAATATCGCAGGAAGACCGCAAAGGATTGTATTTTCAAAGGCGTCCTGCTCTTTTATACTTCCCGGTAGACGCCAGCGTCCTGGCGAAATTTGAACCGAAGGGAGAACCCGTCCATGAAGAGAATGTGGAAGGTCCTGATCGTGTGCGTGCTCGTGCTGACGATGTTTGCATCCTCGGCGCTCGCGGACATCACCCTCATGACCAACGACACCACCAACAAGTGGTGGCCCGAACTGGAGGCGCTGATTGAAGCAGGATCCGGCGTGCAGATCAACGCCATCACCTCCCCCTCCAACCCGGACGACCGCGTCGCCAAGTTCACCACCATCCTGGCCTCCGGTGACAGCTCCGTGGACCTGATCAACATCAACGACGAGATGATCACACAGTACATGGCCGCGGACTTCCTGGCCCCGCTGGAAGGGGACGTCATGAAGGGCGAAGTCTCCCAGTACTTCGACCAGAACTTCATGAAGGACCGCTACATGCTGGACGGCCACATCTTCGGCGTGCCCACCTACAACGGCGCGCTGACCATGTGGGTCAACCAGGACATGCTGGACGCGGCGGGCGTGAAGGTCCCCACCAACAAGGATGAGTTCCTCGCCGCGATCAAGGCGATGAGCAAGCCCGACGAAGGCGTCTACGGCTACGGCGGCGCCTGGGAAGCCACTTACAGTCACAACGAGATCGGCGTGTTCATCAACCTCTTCGGCGGCGACTGCTTCGACTGGACCAACGAAAAGAGCCGCGAGGCGCTCCAGTTCATGTACGACATGGCCAACACCTGGAAGGTCACCTCCCAGGCGCAACTGAGCGAGCAGTACGAGCCGATGAACCAGAAGTTCTTCGACAAGAAGTACGGCATCATCCTGCAGTGGTGCGGCTGGATGGAAGGCCTGGCCAAGGACGCGGGCCTTTACGGCCAGGACAAGGTGCACATGATCGCCATGCCCACCTTTGAAACCTCCTCGGCCTTCATGGACGCCTGGTACTACGTGCTCAACAAGAGCAGCCAGAACTACGAGGAAGCCAAGAAGGTGCTGGACTTCATCGCCAGCCCGGACTTCGAGTTCGCCTACCTGCGGCTGGCCTCCCAGCCCCCGGCCCGCTCGGACGTTTTGAACGGCGAGGCGCTCAAGGCCCCCGAGTACAGCTCCTTCACCGATCTTCTGACCAACCTTCAGATGTACCACGAGAAGTCCACCATGCGCGGCCGTCCCATGGTGCCCGCGACGATGGAGTACATCACCGCCACCGGCACGCTGTTCCAGCAGTACATCCTGGGCGAAATCTCGCTGGACGAGCTGGGCCAAAAGCAGCTGGAAGCCTACAACGAAATGAAGTAAACCCCATGCCGCGACGGGGAGGATGGGCGACCATCCTCCCCGACTGCGAAGATTCCTTCGGCCGCGATGCCGGAGGAATCCACTTTCAAACCGGGAGGTCGCGCCCATGCAACAAACGCAGACGGCAAAGCAGCGTCGCAGCCACCACCACAGAATCGCCTATTCGGGGCGGCGGCAGAAGTACTGGATCGCCTGGGTGCTGGCGGCGCCCGCCCTTCTGATCCGCGCCTTTACGACGCTGTACCCCTTTTTCATGACGTTTTACAACAGCCTCTTCAACCTGAGCCTGTTCAAGCGCAACAGCGGCGGGTTTGTGGGCGTAAAAAACTTCCTCAACATGTTTTCCGACGCGAAGTTCCTAAAATCTCTGGAATTCACTTCCATATTCACCGTGACTTCCATGGCGCTGCACCTGATCCTGGGCGTGGCGCTGGCGCTGATGCTCAATCAACAGTTCAAAGGCAAGAAACTTCTGCGCACGGTCACGCTGCTGCCTTGGGCCATGCCCATGGTCGTGGTCGGCATCGCCGCCCGCTGGGCGTTCAACGGTCAATACGGCCTGATCAACGATTTTATCCGCTGGTTTGACCCCAGCTTCAGGTATGACTGGCTGGTCGCCTCCGGCACGGCCCGCTTCGCAGTGATCGCGGTAGACCTTTGGAAGGACGTGCCGTTCTTCGCCATCCTTGTGCTTTCGGGGCTGCAGTTCATCCCCTCCGAAATATACGAATCCGCCCGCGTGGATGGCGCGGGGCCCATCCGCAGCTTCTTCAAAATTACGCTGCCGCTGATCACCCGGAACCTCCTGACGCTCACCATCTTCTTCACCATGTGGCGGCTGACCAGCTTCGACGTGGTGTACTCCATGACGGCGGGCGGACCGGCGGACGCGACGTCGCTGCTGGCCTACCGCATCTCGATGGAGGCGTTCTCGATGATGAACCTGGGCTATGCCAGCGCGCTGGCCGTGTTCCTGTTCGGCGGGATGGTGGTACTCAGTCTGATCAACGTGTACGCGATCTCCCGCGTGGACACATAAGGAAGGTGAATTTTAGTGCATGCTCTGGCCGCTTCGGGCGCCCGCAGGCGACCCTCGCGCAGCAAGATCGTCACGGGCGTCGTCCGCTGGGGACTGACGGCTTTGATCTGCTTCGTCATCCTGTTCCCGCTGTGGTGGATTTTCATCTCCTCCATCACGCCCTCCTCCGAACTTTACCAAAGCCCCATCCGCTATATCCCGGCGCACCCCACCTTTGAAAACTACCTTCGGGCGTTTTACGATATGGGCATCGCTTCCAAAGTGAAGAACACGCTGATCATCACCGCCTGCTCGCTGGGCGCGTCCATCATGTTGGGGCTCATGGCCGCCTACGCCTTCGCGCGGTTCGACCGCAAGGGCATCAAGGTGGCGTACCTGGCGCTATTGTTCTCCACGCTGATCCCAGGCATTGTCACGGCGCGCACCGCCTACGATTTCTTTCGCTCGCTTCAGTTGGTGGATACCTATCCGGGACTCATCATCCTCTACACCAGCGCGCTGATCCCGTTCTCGGTCCTGATCCTGATGAACTTCGTGCAGCAGGTGCCCTACACCATCGAGGAGGCCGCGGAGGTGGACGGGGCGAACTTCCTGCAGAAGCTGTTTTTAATCATCCTTCCGCTGATGAGCCCCGCGATCGCCACCATCGCCATCATCAACTTCATCACCTGCCTGAACGACCTGTTCACGCCGCTGTTCTTCGCCAACCGGATCGACGTGCTCAGCGTCGGCATCACCACCGTTCCGCGGCGAAACACCTACGACGTGCCGTGGGAGATGATCTCCACCATCGGCTGCATCATCATCCTGCCCATCATCGTGTTCGTGCTCTGCTTCGAGAAGAAGATCATGGAAGGCATCATGGCGGGCGGAGTCAAGCAGTAACACAACAAGGAGGCATTGCACATGAACGGCTTCTTTCTGGGCGGGCTGCCCCTTTTACGCTCCGGGCGCTCCTGCTCTATCAACTGGGAAAACCAAAATGGGGAAAAAGGTGCGGGCTGCAAGGCGGCGAGCGCGTTGGGGCCATCGCGCAAGGGCTCACCCTGCATCCGCGCCATCGCGCCCGGCGAGATTGTGACGCTGGCGGACATTAAGGGCAGCGGTGCGATCCAGCACATCTGGTGCACCGTGACCGACCGTACGGAAAAAGGGCGCTTTGTGCTGCGCGACCTGATCCTGCGCATGTACTGGGACGGAGAGGAGACGCCGTCCGTGGAGTGCCCGCTGGGGGACTTCTTCCTGAACGGTTTCGCCCGGGGCTGCGAGGTCAATTCTCTGCCTATCGCGGTCAATCCCAAGCGCGGCATGAACAGCTTCATCCCCATGCCCTTCCGGAGGGGCGCGCGCATCACGCTGGAAAACCAGCACGCCGGTGAGGTGCCCGCGTTCTTCTACCAGGTGGACTATGTGCTCTCGGACGATGTACCCGAGGACGCAGCCTACTTCCACGCCCAGTGGCGGCGCGAACGGCTGACGCAGCTTCAGAAGGACTATCTGCTGTTGGACAATGTGCGCGGCCGGGGCCACTACATCGGAACCTACCTGGGGATTTCCGCGCTGGAGCGCTACTGGTGGGGCGAGGGCGAAATAAAGTTTTACATCGACGGCGACGGCGAGTACCCCAGCCAGTGCTCCACCGGCACGGAGGACTACTTCGGCGGCGCGTGGTCCTTCGGCGGGTATACCGACGAGCACGGCCACATGATGGAAAAGACCTACTGCACGCCTTTCATGGGCTACCCCTTCTATTCCCGGGACGACGACTTCCACAACGACTACTTCAACCGCGACTGCCCGCCGATGCGCGGCTTCTACCGCTGGCACGTGGCGGACCCCATCCTGTTCCAGGAGGACCTCCGGGTGGAACTGCAGCAGATCGGCGTGTGCGAGCTGGGGCTGTTCGAGCGGCAGGACGATGTCTGCTCCGTGAGCTACTGGTACCAGACGGAGCCGCATAGCCGATTCCCGGCGCTGCCCGGGACACAGGCGCGCTGGCCGCGGTAAGCGCGACCGCAAGGGAGGCATCACCATGTACTACGATGAAATCGGCGTCCCCACCCGACAGATCAGCGCCGAGAACCCCACCGGCGAAAAGGGCGCCGCCTGCCGCTGGGATCCGGACCCCGCGGATCCGGACCTTCCGTTCAGCGGCGGCGCGTTACACCTGGGCAAGGGTTGGAAGGTCCGGCCCTTCATCAAGGTCAAGCCCCATGAAACGGTGGTGCTGATGGACGTTCAAGGCTGTGGAAGCATCCGCGAGATCTTCCTGACCACCGACCACCGCCGCCTGAGCGAGCTGGTGCTCCGGTTGTATTGGGACGGAGAGGATACGCCTTCCGTCGAGTGCCCGGCGGGCGCGTTCTTCGCCATGGGCCACGACGACGCGCACCACGCCGTCCAATCGCTGCTCGTGCAAGTGGCGCCCCGGGCCGGCCTCAACTGCTACTGGCGGATGCCATTTCGCCAGGGCGCGAAGATCACCCTGACCCATGAAGGCGACGAGGCATTCGGACTAGTGGCCTACCGGATCCTGTACAAGTTGCACGATGTCGCTCCGGATGCGGCTTACTTCCACGCGCAGTACCGGCACGCGATCACCAGCCGGGAACATCCCTTGTACACTATTCTGGACGGGGTGCGCGGCAAGGGCAGTTACGTGGGCACCTACCTGGCATGGACAGCGTTGCAATCGGACTGGTGGGGCGAGGGCGAGGTCAAGTTCTACCTGGATGGCGACACAGACCAGCCCACCATGGCCGACAATGGTACAGAGGACTACTTCGGCGGATCGTTCGGTTTTTCACCCTTTAACTCGGACGAGTGCTGGAACAACGAGCAGCCCTTCTCCTATCCGCACCTCGGGATGCCGCTTGCTAGGCTCGACGCGATGAACGGCCCGCGAAAGTACAGCCTGTACCGCTGGCATCTGGAGGACAACATCGGCTTTCAGGAGGACATCCGCGTGGAGGTGCAGACGCTCGGCCTGCGCGACCACCGATACAGGCCGCTGTCCGAGGACATCGCCTCCGTCGCCTATTGGTACCAGCAGGAGCCGCACGCAGCATTCCCACCGCTACCCAATGCTGAGGAACGGAGATCCAGATAATACCAAAATTCAAGAAAATTTCACAAGAGCCATGACATTACGAAGCTTTCCGTTGCTGGAAAGCTTCATATTACTATTAGTCGTAT
>CALGYL010000215.1 GCA_937934775.1 uncultured Clostridia bacterium | reverse complement strand
TACGCAAGAACCCACCCTTCGCTGCTCGATAAGTGGGTTCTTTGACAGCCTGGCGGCCCCCGCCTATCGGCGGGGGCCGCTCTGAACATCAAAAACCTGTAAGGTTTTTTGATGCGCTGATACCAATTCCAAGTATTATTTACCCGCCGAGCCGGGTCTTTTCGCGCAAAACAGCGTCGCCTTCCGCTCAAAATAGCGCTGCCATTCCTCGCTCCGGCTCCTTGTTCTGCATCGAAAATTCCTCATCCCTTTGGGGGAAATAATACGCTTCATTGGTATGAAAACCTAGAGGACCACCGAGGACGTATATTCGATCTTGATGCTGCCCACTTTGGTGCGCAGCAGTTTGGCCTTGTTGCCATTTCCGTCTTCGAGGGTCATCTTCTCCAGTTCGTTGGCGTCGAAAAACGCGACGACCTGGCCTTCCACGAAGCCCGCCCAGTTTACGCGCTTCACGCCTTCCGGGTTCATGACTTCCTCAAGGGTCTTGGGGGAATGGTTCTCATCGGTCATGGGGTACCTCCTGCATGTTGTTGATGGCGGCCGCAAAGCCGCATAAATGCCATTTTACCTCCGGAATCCCGAACGGCGCAACCGCTTTTCTGTAAAGCGGCCGACCTTGACATTTTAACACACGGGGTGCTATTGTGAACCCGGGAGCGCGCCGCACGCTTCGGCGTTTTCTCCAAAAAAAGAAAAACCGTGCTCGGCGCTGGCCGGGCCTGATTGCGCGGAGGATGGCATGGACATCTATCAGGCGGAAGTATTCGTCCCGGCGAGGCATACGCTTGCCGAAGGGCCGGTGTGGGACCAGCGGGCGGGGCGTCTCTACTGGGTGGACATCAAGGGGAACCGCGTGCATTCGTCAGACGGCCTGGGCGGCGATCTCTGGAGCCGTGATTTCGGACAGAACGTCGGGTGCTTTGCGCTGGACGAGGAAGGCGGCTTCATTCTGGCGCTGACGTCCGGGCTATACCGCCTGCGTGCCGACGGGCGCTACCTGCGCCTGCCGCTTGAAACCGATCCTTTGATCCGCTTCAACGACGGCAAATGCGACCCGCTGGGCCGCTTCTGGTGCGGCGGCACGGACCTGTTCGAAGGATACCATAATCTGGGCAAGCTGTACCTGGTTCAGGGCGACCGGGCCGAGACGGTACTTACGGGCGTCGCCTGTTCCAACGGCCTGGCCTTCGCGCCTGACTGCAGCCGGGTCTGGTACATCGACACCCTGCGGCATCGGGTGGATGTGATCGAGCTGGAAGGCGAGGCGCACTGGCCCGGGCAGCGCCGCATTGCCTTCGAGGTGCCCGCGCGGGACGGGTTGCCCGATGGCATGGCGATGGATGTGGAGGGCAATCTGTGGATTGCCCACTGGGGCGCGGGCGGCGTCTTCTGCCACCGGCCGGACGGCGAAGTGATCGCAAAGGTCGCGGTACCCGCGTCGAAATCCTCCTCCTGCTGCTTCGGCGGGACGGACATGCAAACGCTGTTCGTGACCAGCGCTTCCGAGGACATCCCGCGGGAGGCGGAACCGCTGGCGGGCGCCATCTTCTGTGCGCGCCTGCCGGTGGCGGGCTACCCGATGAACCGGTACAAAGGATGAGACGGCGATATCGATTATTCGGGAGGGATTTTTTGTGGACGCAACAGAGGCCATTCGCGCGCGGCGCAGCATCCGGAAGTTCGTCAAGGGGGCGGATATCCCCGAGGAGCACCTTCGTCTGATTCTGGAGGCGGCGATGATGGCCCCCAGCGCCTGCAATACGCGGCCCTGGGACTTTACCGTGATCAAAAGCCTGGAAAAGCGGCAGGAGATCGCCGCGGCGCACCCCTATGCCCGGATGGTGACCAAGGCGTCGCTGGCGGTGGTGGTGGGCGCCCGGCCTGACCTTTTGCCCGCGGACCTGCTGGAGTATTGGCCGCAGGATTGCGCCGCCGCCACCGAAAACCTGCTTTTGCAGGCCGCGGCGCTGGGCTATGGCGGGGTGTGGTGCGGCGTGTACCCGGATCTGGAGCGGGTTGAGCAGATCCGGCAGATTCTGGATACCTCCAGCGTACCCTTCAACGTCATCGCGCTGGGCGTGCCGGACGAAAATCCCGCCGCCCGCGGGTACTATGATCCGTCAAGGGTCAGAATCCTGTAATTCATACAAAAGAGGGATCCCATGCAGGAATATCGGTTCCCGGACGCCGCCTTTGACGCCCGGCTGACGCTTCAGGAAAGCGCTCAGGCCTTTCACTGGCGGGAATGGGACAATTGTTTCTATTCGGTTTCGGGCGGTTTCCCGATGCGCGTCCGGCAACTGGGCGTGGGGATCGCGGTGGACGCGCCGGAGGGCTGTTCCGAGGCGCGTCTGCGCCGCTATTTCGATCTGGACCGGGATTATGGGGCCATTGTCCGGGAGTACGGCGATTGCCCCTGCGCCGGCGAGGCGTTTTCCATGCTGCCGGGGCTTCGCATCCTCAGGCAGCCGCCGTGGGAGGCGCTGGTCGCGTTTCTCCTCTCCCAGAACAACAACACGGCTCGCATCGGCGCGTTGGTGCGCGGGGTCTCGGAACACTTCGGCGAGCGGGTGGAGGCCTTTGGCCGGACGCTTTACGCCTTTCCGGAGCCGGAGGCGCTGGCCCGCGCGGGGGCGGAGGCGTTTCGGGCGATTGGTTGCGGTTACCGTGCGGAGTATCTGGCCGGAACGGCCCAAAGCGTGCTGGACGGCTTTCCGCTGGAAGAACTGGCGGACATGCGCTACGAGGATGCCCACGAAAAACTCCTGGAGTTGCCGGGTGTTGGACCCAAGGTGGCGGACTGCGTGCTGTTGTTCGGCTGTGGACACCTGTCCGCCTATCCTGTGGACGTGTGGGTGGCGCGGCTGTCCCGCGCCTGGCTGGGAATTGACGGCAAGACCGGTCCGGATCTTGCCCGGAATGCCCGCGCCCGCTTCGGGCCGCACGCGGGCATCCTGCAGCAGTACCTGTTCCACTGCGCTCGTTGCGGGCTGATCACAACGGATGTCTGAGCATCAAAAAACCCGTTTGGTTTTTAGATGCGATGGAAGAAGCGCTGTGTGCGCCTGAAATCCTCGTGGGTTTCCGAGCGGCGCACTGACTGATGGGTTTGTTTCATCCACCAGTGTACGACGCTGGTAAATAAAACACGCTTCTGGCGCACTGATCGCCGGAAGCGAGTGAAGCAGTACGGGACTTTGTTGATGGTCTGAGACTGCGCCAGCGTATGCTGGCGCAGTCTCAGACCATCAACAAACAGCCACTTTCCGGAAGAACCGGGAAGTGGCCGTTTGA
>CALGYL010000214.1 GCA_937934775.1 uncultured Clostridia bacterium | reverse complement strand
AAGTGCTTGAACGGTTCCAAGCGCTCGAACTGGCGCAAGAGAGCAAGCCTGGGAAGAAGCTCGGTGACGAGGGCAAATCCGCAGTTAAAATCCCACAGGTCATTATTACAGACAATCACATACCCCTGGCCGACTACATGCTGAATTGGCTGGAGAAGTTCAAGAAAGGCAAGATCCGGCCCAGCTCCTACGAGCGCTATCAATTCTGCCTGCAGCTGCTCTGCAAGGACGAGCTCGCCCAAATGGACATCCGGGCGATCCGGCTGGAGGATATCCAGGAGTACGTCAACCGTTTGGAAGCCATGAGCGCGTCCACCATCAAGAAGCAGAAGCTGCTCTTGAGCCAGGTGCTGGAGCACGCGATGCTGGCCGCGCTCATTCAGCGCAACCCCGTGCAGGGCGTACAGATGCCGCCCATGACCCACAACACCAAGGTAGTCTTCCCCTACGAGAAGGACGAGCAAGAAAAGCTGGTGGCCGCTTTCACCGAGGAGAAGAACGACAGGCTACGCCTACGCTATGGTTGGGGATGTGTTCTGATTCTGGAGACCGGACTCCGCGCCGGTGAGGCGCTGGCGCTTGAGTGGGGCGACATTGACGAGGAGAAGCGCATCCTGAAGGTTAACAAGAACATGGTCCGGGTGGACGGGAAGAACCTCGTCCAGAGGGCCACGAAGACGGCGTCCGGCAAGCGTACGATCCCATTGAACAGTCGGGCTGTGGAAGCTATCCAGCACCTCAAGGCCCAGCAGGTAGCGGGTTGCCCCTACGTGTTTGCCACCCAGACCGGGAAGTATCTGAGTTACCGGAACCTGCTCGCCACCATGGAGTCGGCCTGCGAAGCGGCGGGTGTTGAGCATCGCGGCCTGCACGCGCTCCGGCACTCCTTTGCCAGCAACCTATACGCCCGGGGCGTGGAGGTGAAGATCATCTCGAAGCTGCTGGGCCACGCCAGCGTGGAGATCACCTATAACCGGTACATCCACTTTTTCGAGGGTGAGATCGACGACACGCTCCGGCAGGCGGTTGGGTTGTAAGTGAGGTTGAGAAAAAGGTGGGCAGCTTTGCCGCATGTGGCAAGGTTGCCCGCCCGCTTGATGAGAAATCAGGAGTCCCTTTGTATGCCGCTTCCCTCGTCAGCCCCCGGCCTGGGTGGGGATGTCAAACCTCCCTTGAATAGGTGACGGTCAATTTGACCCGGTCGGCACACATCAGGTTGAAGGAGCAATGGTTGGGCAGGCCGTCCTTGCCGTAGGAGGTTTTCGCCACCAAAAACAGCGAGTCGCCAATGTTGCAGTGCAGGTGATGGGCCTCGTCCGGCCGCGCCAGCGTGGCGGTGATCTCCTTGACGACGTTCACGTTTTCCAGGCCGTATTTTTTCGACATCCACTCATAGGTGGAGGTGTTGTCCTCGATGAGGTCCAAAAAGCCCGGCAGCCTGTTCACATCGTACACGGAGCGGTCCAGCGAAATGGGCAGGCCGTCCACTTCCAGAACGCGCGTCAACTCGTACACCGGCGCGCCGGCCTGTATGCCCAGCATGGCTGCCTCCTTGTTGGTGGCGCCCCGCTGCTCCTTGCGCAACACCCTTACATAGGAGTCACCCTCGCGCATTCTACTGAAGCCCTGGAAGCCGTCCAGCGCCATGACCCTGATGGCAATCTTGGGATACCCTACAAAGGTGCCTTTGCCCTGCTTGCGCTCCAGGAGCCCCTCGTTGACCAGTTCCTGCACGGCCCTGCGCGCGGTGATACGGCTTACGCCGAACTGCTCGCAAAGCTCCACCTCCGAGGGCAGCCGCTGGCCCGGGACATACTGCCCCGTGCGGATGGCCACCCGCAGGTGCTGCATCATCTGTTCGTACAACGTCGTGTAGGATTCCGGCGTCAAAGGCATTTTTTCGTTCACAGGCAACCTCTTCTTTAATCAGTATCAAAGGGCTTGCCGTAGCCGAAGCCCCCATAGGTAGTGCATGTCTGGGCGGCGCAGTCCGCCGCGAAGTCCAGCGCCTCCTCCATGACGGCCCCATGCAGGAACCTGGTCAGGAAGCCGGCGATAAAGCTGTCGCCCGCGCCCATGGTATCCACAACTTGAACCGGCTTAATGCCCTGGCGATACAAAATGCCTCGCCTGGAAAACAGCGCGCCTTTGCTGCCCTGGGTAATCCCGATGATCTCCACACCGTACCCGTGTACAGTCGAAACAAGCGCCGCGGTCTGCGCATCGTCTAGGCCCGACCCGCTGAAGAAAGCAAACCGCAAATGGGGGCAGACCAAGGCCAGATACGCCTCTTTCAGTGCTAGGTTTGAAAAATCATAGGACAGCTCACACGCCGAACGCATTGTCGCAAGCTCCGGTTCAATAGAAGAATAGCACGACGTATGGCAAATGTCAAATTGCCGCATATAGGAAGTATCGCCGGGCATCAGATGTATGCGCACGATGTGCTGGGCGGTGTTCTTGGGGCCGCCCACAAACTCCCGGTCGCCCTCCGGGGTCAATTGCACCTGGGGATGGCCGGTGATGGCGTATACCTTCCGGCTGCGGTCATAGGCGACGCCCTCCTGCCGGAGCGCCCACTTCAGATGCTCCGCCTCCGGGTCGTCGCCGAACACGCCCAGGTATTCCACCCGTTCAAACCCCGCGCGCTTGCAGCCCACCGCCACGTTGACGGCGTTGCCGCCGGGGTAGTACATCCTTTGATCCAGATAGCAGTCCACCACATTGTCGCCCAGCGCCAGCATGTTCATAAAGACAAGCACTCCCTTTTGTTCAACCTTTTACCGCCCCTGCCGTCATGCCCCGGATAAACTGCTTTTGCATCGCGATAAACACCAGTACCAGCGGAACGGCGGAGATGGTCAACCCCGCGAACAGTAGTGCGTAGTCCGTGTTCAGCGCGTCCCGGAAGACCATCAGGCCCGAGGGAATGGTCTTGAGAACCTTGGAGTCGATGAAGATGATAGAGAACAAAAACTCATTCCAGGCGTAATAGGCCACGAGGATCGCACAGGTGAGCAGGATCGGCTTAGATATCGGAAGGAAAATGCGCAGAAGCACCTGGAAGGACGTACACCCGTCGATGGTGGCGGATTCCCGAAGCTCCTTGGGAATGCCCAGGAAGTAAGAGCGCACCAGAAGCAGCGTGATGGGCATGCGGTAGGCCGCATAGGGCAGGATCATGGCCCAGTAGGTATCGTGGATGCCCAGCGCCTGAATGATCTTGTACAGGGGGATCAGCGTCACCTGGGGCGCCAGCATCATGCCGCCCATGCCCATCAAAAACACCAGCGTGTCCCCGACAAAGCGGTAGCTGACCAGCGCGTAGGAGGCCAACGCGGCGATGGAGACGCACATCACGATGGTACTAAACGTGACCAGCACGCTGTTCAGGAAGTACCCCGATATGCCCATGTTCCAGGCCATGACATAGTTTTTCCACTGGGCGGCGGCGGGCAGGCCCCAGAGGTTTCGGAAGAATTCCCGCTCCGTCTTCAGGGAGGAGAGCACCATCCACAAAAGCGGGTACAGCACCAGAAGGAAATAGATTAAGAGCAGAACGGCGGCGACGATCATTCCGGGGGACCAGCGGTTGCGCACGGCGCGGCGGCGCTTCAGTACGGAAAGCATATCAGTCCACCTCCCCGGAGCGCAGGCCGGTTTTTTGCAGCGCGGCCAGCGCCAGGCAAATCAAGAGCATGAGGATGGCGATGGCGGAGGCATACCCCATCCTGTCTTGGGTGAAGGCCATGTTGTACATGTACACCGACAGCGTCACCGAGGCGTTGCCCGGCCCGCCCTTGGTGAGGATGTATACGTCGTTGAACACCAGAAAAGCGCCGGAAACGGTGGTCACCATCGTCACGAAGATCATCTCCCGCACCTGGGGCAGCGTGACGGTGAAAAACCGCTGCACCCGGCTGGCCCCGTCGATCTCCGCGGCCTCATACAGTTCCTCGGGAATCTTCTGGATGGCGACGATGAACAGCATCATCGTATACCCCATGGAATGCCACTGGGACATGGCGATGGCGCAGAAAATGGCGGTTTCGGATCGGCCCAGCCAGCCCGTCTTTCCCTTGCCCCCGACAAGGCTGATCAGGCCGTTCAGGATGCCCTTGGGCGCGTAAATTTGGGTAAAGAGCATGGCGATGACCGTGGTGGAAATCAGCACCGGCAAAAAGTACATGGTGCGAAAGGGCGTAGCCACCCGGCGCAGTAGCCGGTCCTCCAAAAGGGAGGCGCACATCAGGGAAAGGAACACCTGGAAAAGCACGGAGAACACGCAGTACCAGGTGTTGTTTTTCATGGCCGTCCAGATCACCGGGTCGCCAAGGAGCGTTTTCAGGTTTTCCATCCCGGCGAAGGCCTGCGTTTTCGAGAATGCAGAAAACTTGAAAAAGAGGTAGTAGAAGTTTTGCAGCATCGGGATGTAGACGAACGTTCCCATCAGCAGAACGAGCGGCAGCACATACAGATAGGGCGTCAGCGTCCGGCCTGTCCCGTGCCCTTTTCGCGCGGCCTCTTTGGCGACGACTCCGTTCACAGCATGGCCCCCTTTCATACTAAGTAGAGATATTAATTATTCCAAAGAACCGAGAGATTTTCGATGCAGGGCAAGGAGTTGAAGCGAGGCGTAGCAGCGCTACGTTGAGCGGAGAGCGACACCGCCCTGCGCGAAGACATCCGGTTCGACGAAGAATTAATATCTTGGATTGGTATCACATTGGAGAGCGGGCGGAAAGAGGAATGCCGCCAATCCGCAAACGCATCAGATTGGCGGCATCCCGACCCGCAGGATTACTTGCTTGCCGCCTCTTTGGCCGCGACCTGCACGCTTTGCATGACCTGATCAGGCGTCATGTCGCCGGTCAAGAGCAACTGGCCGCCCTTCATAAAGGCGGAGGCAACGATGGCATCTAGGGCGTTGTCCTGCCACAGGGTGGTGTTGGTGGACTTGAGGATCAGATCCACCGCCTCCAACTGCTTGGGACTGGAAACGGTCTCTTCGTTGACCGCGCCTTCGACGCAGGACAGCTCGCCGGTCATCTTCGTCATCAGGCCGCCATTTTCCTTGTTGATGAAGAATTTCACGAAGGCCATGGCCGCTTCGGGGTGCTTGCACTCTGCGGAGATCATCATGCCTTCGGGCGCGCCGGTCAGCTCGTCCGGGTCGCCCTTGCCGTCGGGCAAGGCGGGCATATCAAAGAAGCTGTACTCGAAGTCCGCGTCATCCACCAGGTACTTGATCTCGGCAAGCTGCATGTAGCAGAGCACGCTCTCCTGATCGATAAAGGCGTTGCGGGCGTAGGTGTGGTCCACGGAGCAGGGATCCTCGGTCATGTACTTGGACAGATCCAGGAAGCGGTTCAGCATGGCGATGTAGCCGGGATCGCTGAAGTCGCCCTCCAAGGCGTAGTCCTTCTCTACCACGGCGGGGTCCACCATGCGCTGCACCAGCGTGCCCATGTAGTGGGACACGGCCAATTCGGCGGAGAAGCCCGCGGCGATGGGGCTCTCATGGCCGGCGGCCTTCAAGGCGTCCAGTACGGAGATGAACTCTTCCCAGGTGTTGGGCTCTTTAAGGCCCAGCTCGTCAAACACGGTCTTGTTGTAGAAGAACACCTTGCCATCCATGGACCAGGGAATGCCGTACTGCTTGCCGTCGTAGTTGAAGGGGCCCCACTGGCTATCCACGATCTGGGACGCCCAGTCAGGGTCGGCGGCGATCGCCTCGTCCAGCGCCAGCACCCGGCCGGAGCTGACCAGGTTCTGGCCGAAGCTGCCGCTCCAGGACATGAACACGTCCGGGATTTCGGAGGAACCCACCAGCACGCGGATCTTTTCCTTGTAGCTGTCGTTGAGTACCGGATCGATCAGCACGATGTCGATGTTGGGGTTGGCCGCTTCGAACGCCGCGATGACCTGGTCCATGTAGGGTCCCTTGGGCTCGTTGGGCCAGCGGTGGAAGAAGGTCAGGGTGATCTTTTCCTCTGCGAACGCCGCGGGGATGGCCGCGGCCAGGCCAAGGACCAGGATTAGCGCCAGGAACAGGGGCAGCGACTTCTTCATGGACTCTTTCCTCCTTGATGGTGTTATCTCGCCGGGCCTCGCGGCCGCGGATGATACGGGGGAAAGTCAATACTCCATCTTCCACATGTAGCGGCGCACGGACAGCGGATGGCCTTTGTGTTCGGCCAGCTGGTCGGCGTACTGCCGCAGCACCGCTCCGGCGATGATCGGCGCGAAATAGCCGCGCAGGTCTTCGCAGATGCCCTCCATGACAAAGGTCTGGGCATCAATGACCTCCACCCGTTCGGAATATTTTTGGGCAAAGGCCAGTGCCCGCTCGTCCAGGTAGCGGGTGGCGCCGCTGTTGAGGATGATGATGAAGGGCACGTTGTCGTCGGTGGCCTCGAAGGGGCCGTGGAAGTATTCGCCGGAATGGATGGCGCTGGAATGGATCCAGAGCATCTCCATCAGGAGGCACACCGCGAAGGAATAGGCCAGGCCGTAGCATGCGCCGGAGGACATGGTGTAAATCAGCGGCTCACGTTTGTAGGATTTGCCGTAGGCCCGGGCGTTTTCCAGGGTAGCCGCCTTGTTTTGGGGGATCAGGCTGTCCAGCGATTCCACCGACTTGATGGCGCGCTCGTATTTTTCATTGGGGGAAAGGACGTTCAGCACCTGGAACACGAGGCGGAAAAGCATGGCGCTGTTGCTCTCGGACGGATTGGACTCCGGGCCCCAGGTGTACTCGATGCCGTACTCCGCCGCCTCCCACAGGGGGGAGCCGGGCTTGAAGGAAAGGCACACGGTCAGCGCGCCCGCCCTGCGGGCAAAGGCGGTGGCTTCCACCGTTTCCGGCGTGTTGCCGCTGTGGGAGCATGTGATCACCAGGCTGTCCGGCCCCAGGCCCTTGGGGGCCCGGTAGATGAACTCATTGGATGTATATACCGCGGAGGGCGTCGCTACCTCGGAGTCGCAGATGTACTGCACTGGTTCGAATATGGCCTTGGAGCCGCCGCAGGCGACAAAGTAGATGTTGCGGACGGTCCGCCCTTTCAATGCCGCAAGTACCTGATCGAGCTGCCGGACCTGATTGGTGTTCATGTGGTATCCTCCTGTCCTTTGGATGGTATGACGAGCTATACACACATACGATGTTATATAACGTCATATGTTGATATGGGAAGTATATCCGGGCAGGAGGCGTTTGTCAATACCCTTTTTACAATTTTTATGAATAATTGATGGCGCTTCATACCGGTGTGGTAAAAGAACCTGTTTCCAATACAGATCATACTATTGAAGATTATTCATGCTCCCATGTAACTGGTAAACTAAAATGGCGGGTTTGTGGCAAACAAAAATCCCTACTATATTCCAAATAAAAGGCCACGGATTATACTTGGATGAAAGAGTATACAACCGAGGTGGCCGGAATGGTAGGGACAACGATGTACGTGAAGATACAGGAACTGCGACGGAAGGGATACAAGAAACAGCGGGCGGCGCGGGAACTGGGGATCGACACGAAGACGGTACGGAAGTACTGGGAGATGACCGAGGCGGAGTACAGCACATACCTGCTGGAGACGAAGGAACGGTCGAAGATCATGGATCCCTACCGGGACTTCGTGCTGGAGCAGTTGCGGAATCATTCTGAGATCACCAGCGCCATCATCTACGACCATCTGTTGGAGAATTTCCATGGATTTGCGCCATCATACCGGACGGTACGGCTGTATGTATGCAACCTGCGGGACGCGGAAGGGATCCCGGCTCCGGGGAAGATCCGGCAGTACTGCGAGGTAGAAGAATTGCCTCTAGGTCTGCAGGGTCAGGTGGACATGGGACAGCAGACGATGCAGGACGCATACGGCAAGAACGTGAAGGTATACATCTTTGCCATGGTGCTGAGCGCATCCAGGTACAAGTATACGTGCTTTCAACTGGAGCCCTTTACGGCGCAGACATTCATCGAGGCCCATGACCAGGCATTCCGGTACTTTGGCGGGCGGCCTTGCGAGATTGTGTACGACCAGGACCGTGTCATGGTGGTAAGCGAGAACGCGGGGGATATCATCTTTACCGATGCGTTCGAGAACTACCGGCAATACGCGGGATTCTCGATACGGCTGTGCCGTGGGTACGATCCGGAAAGCAAGGGCAAAATAGAAGCGGTGGTAAAGTACATCAAGCGCAACTTCCTGTCATGCCGTGTGTTTCATGGGATCAGCCGGCTGAACAGCGACGGACTGTCATGGCTGGACAGGACGGGTAACGCCCAGGTTCATGAGACGACAAAGATGGTGCCCAGGGTGATGTTCCAGGAAGAACAAAAGCATCTTGCGCGGGTGCCGGAGCTGGGCGGAAGCATGCTGCTGCCCAAGCTGGCGGCGGTGCGGAAGACCAACGTGGTGGTGTATCGCCAGAACCGCTACCAGATGCCGCTGGGTACTTACCAGCCGGGCCGGAAGGTGCGAATCGAGGCGGAAGAAGAGGCGGGCATGGTCCGGTTCTTTGACCAGGACAGCGACGAGCTGTTGCAGACTCACACGCTGTCACTAGGCGTGGGCAAGCTGGTGCGCACCTCACATGCCGACCGCCCTCGCCACCAGAAATTGAATGACCTGCGGCGCCAGGTGCTTCAGGGGTTCGGCGACACGGAACTGTCCGAACGATTCGTGGAAGGCATTCTTCAGAGAAAAC
>CALGYL010000213.1 GCA_937934775.1 uncultured Clostridia bacterium | reverse complement strand
GGCACCGTACGGATGAAGGCGATTTTGGAATCGGACGGCACGCTGTCGGTCGAGGTGATTGACAACGGCCGGGGCATTGAAAACGTCGAAGAAGCTAGGAAGCCGTTCTTTACATCGCTGGAGGGCTCCGAGCGCAGCGGCATGGGCTTTACCGTCATGGAGAGCTTCATGGACGAACTGGATGTGCGCTCCCAACCGGGCGTCGGCACCACCGTCATGATGCGCAAGCGGCTGGCTCCCGAGCAGATGCCGCTTGCGCGCAACGCTTGACCCGCGAGGACAACCAAAGCCAATTGATCGAGCGCGCGCAGGCGGGCGACCCGCAGGCGATGGACGCACTGGTGCGCATGCACCTGGCGCTGGTCAAGTATGTGGTGCGGAGATACCTCAACCGCGGCCGTGAATACGACGACCTGTATCAGATGGGTTGTCTGGGGCTGGTCAAGGCGATCCGGAACTTTGACATATCCTACGACGTGCGCTTTTCCACCTATGCGGTTCCGGTGATTCTGGGCGAGATCCGAAGGTTCCTTCGGGACGACGCGCCCGTCAGGGTGTCCCGGTCCATCAAGGAGAACGCGGTGAAGGTCTGCCACTATATGGAGGAATACGAAGCGAGAAATCTAAAGGAGCCCAGCCTGGATGAGATCGCGTCGGCGCTCGCCCTGTCCCGCGAGGACACGCTGTTGGCCCTGGACTCTACCAGGCCCACGCGCTCCTTCAGCGAGCCGGTGGCGGGGGATGGCAGCCTGACATTGGGCGATACGATCGGAGAGGACGATACCGCCCGGATTGACGACAGGCTGACGGTGGACGGAATGCTGAAAAAGCTGGACGAAAAGGAGCGCGAGATCGTCCTAAGACGTTATTTTTCGCACCACACGCAGGCGGAAATCGCGCAGGATTACGGCATGACGCAGGTACAGGTTTCGAGGCTGGAGAGTAAAATCATCGCCCGGCTTCGCAAGGAAGCGTCGGGCGATGTGGACGTGGATGATGCTTATAAGACGTCGCGCAGCGGCGGGAAGTCCAGCGTCGCGAAGTAGTCGGCGGGAGTTTGTCGCCTGCGGATCATTCGGAACGAACCGTCGGACTTTAAAAGCACCTCGGCGGAGCGCAGCTTGCCGTTGTAGTTGTAGCCCATCGCATGGCCGTGGGCACCGGTATCGTACACGACCAGCAGATCGCCCATTTCGATCTTGGGCAGCGGGCGCTGGATGGCGAACTTGTCGTTGTTTTCGCACAGGGAACCGACAACGTCGTAGATGTGGTCCTTGGGTGCGTCTTCCTTCCCAACGACTGAGACGTGGTGGTACGCGCCGTACATCGCCGGGCGCATCAGGTCAACAGAAGAGGAGTCCACGCCAATATATTCCCGGTGGGTATGTTTTTCATGGATGGCGGTGGTCACCAGCCAGCCGCAGGGTCCGACCAGCCAGCGGCCCAGCTCTGTCGCAACACGGATGGGCGCGAGGCCGTTTGCGACGATGATCTCCTCGTACGCCTTGCGAACGCCCTCGCCGATTTTAAGTACGTCCGGCTCCGTCTCCTCGGGGCGATAGGGCACGCCGATGCCGCCCGACAGGTTGACCAGAAAGAACTTCGCGCCGGTCTTTTTCGATAGATCCGCCACCATGCCGAAAAGCAGCTTGGCCAGCTCGGGGTAATATTCCGGCATCAGCGCGTTTGAGACCAGGAACGCGTGCAGACCGAAGCGCTCCACGCCCAGTTTCATCAGCTTTTCCACGGCTTCGTAGATCTGGGGCCCGGTCATGCCATACTTTGCTTCCTCCGGATGCCCCATCACGAAGTTGCCAAATCGGAACGCCTCGCCCGGGTTGAACCGGAGGCAGATCTTTTTCGGAATGCCGCCATGTTCCTTCAGGAAGTCGATGTGGGTGATATCGTCAAGGTTGATGATCGCGTCCAGCGAGCGTGCGTATTCATATTCGGCGGCAGGCGTCTCGTTGGAGGAGAACATGATCTCGTCGCCCGAGAAGCCGCAGGCTTTCGAAAGCATCAGCTCGGTGAGCGACGCGCAGTCCACCTTTACGCCCTCCTCCTGCAGGATTTTCAGAAGGTACGGGTTGGGGTTTGCTTTGACGGCGAAGTATTCCCGGTATTCCTCGTTCCAGGAAAACGCCTTTTGCAGTAGCCGCGCGCGCTGACGCAGCATCCCCTCGTCGTACAGGTGGAACGGCGTGGGGATTTCCTTTATAATGGCCTGAAGCGCGCTGGCTGGCGGAAACAATTTCGACATGCGGAGCACCTCGCATAAATACACAGTTTATACAATTCTAAACCGGTCGAATAAAGAAGTCAAACGAATATTTCTTTAACAACGCGAACGTTGAACAAATGCCCGTCTTGTGGTAAAATCTCCGCGTATGCGCCTTATTGGCGAGGAGGAAAACTCATTGGGTCTTAGTGAATCGATTGACCGGCTTTTGCCGAATGTGGCAAAACCCGTCAGGTATTTAGGTGGCGAGTATGGTAGCGTCATCAAGCCGATCGAACCCGGCATGATCCGCTATGCGTTCCTGTTTCCGGACGTCTATGAAGTGGGCATGTCACATTTGGGGATGAAGATCCTCTACGACGTGATCAACCATCGGCCCGACGCGTGGTGCGAGAGGGTGTTTTCACCTTGGCCGGACATGCACGACGCCATGAAGGCGGCGGGCGTTCCGCTTTTTTCGCTGGAATCGAGGACGCCGGTCGCGGAATTCGACCTTCTGGGCATTACGCTGCAGTATGAAATGAGCTACACCAACATTCTGGCCGCGCTGGATCTGGCGGGAATTCCGCTGAGAAGCCGGGACAGGGTTTCCGGCCCCTTCGTGATCGCGGGCGGCCCTTGCGCGTTCAATCCAGAGCCGCTTTCAGACTTTGTGGACCTTTTCGTCCTGGGCGACGGCGAGCAATCGACGCTGGACACCATTGATGTGTTCAAAACGTGGCGCGAAGCCGGACTTCCGCGGGAAGAATACCTGAAGATGGCTTCCTGTATCCCCGGCGTGTACGTGCCGTCGCTCTACGATGTGACGTACCGTGAGGATGGGCGGGTCCGCTCCGTTTCGCCCAAACCGGACAGCGGCGCGCCCGCGGTCGTTCAAAAAGCGGTCGTGACCGATCTGGACAGCGCGGCGTACCCTGAAACGCTGATCGTTCCCTACGGCGAAGTGGTGCACAACCGCATCATGCTGGAAATATTCCGCGGCTGCACCCGCGGCTGTCGCTTCTGCCAGGCGGGCATGATCTACCGGCCGGTGCGGGAGCGTTCACTCGAAAGACTGACGGATCTCGCCGAAAAGCTGGTGCGCTCCACAGGATACGATGAAATTTCATTGATGAGCCTGTCCAGCGGCGACTATTCAAGGATTTCAGACCTCGCGCGGGAGATGACGAGAAGGTTTGAAAACCGCAGGGTCAAGGTATCGCTGCCATCGCTTCGAATCGACTCGGTTTTAAAAGACGCGCTCAGCGAAACACAGAAGGTCCGGAAGACCGCGCTGACGCTGGCGCCCGAGGCCGGCACCCAGCGGCTGCGGGATGTGATCAACAAGGGCGTCACCGAAGAAGACCTGATGCGTTCCGTCCGGGATGCGTTTGAGGCTGGCTGGTCGTCGGTCAAGCTGTATTTCATGCTGGGCCTGCCCACTGAGACCGATGAAGACGTGGATGGCATCGCCGATCTCGCCCGGAAGGTCGCCAGGTGCTATTTCTCCCAGCCCAAGGAAAAGCGCGCGCCGGGGCTTCGCATTACGGTCAGCGCGTCGGTGTTTGTACCCAAGCCCATTACGCCCTTCGAGTGGTGCGCGCAGCTGGATCAGAAGACGGTAATCGAGCGGCAGGCGCGGCTAAAGAAGGAACTGCTTTCCATCAAGGGCGTGGACTTCAAGTACCATTCGCCCGATGTAAGCTATATGGAGGCGGCGTTTGCCCGGGGCGAC
Source organism: uncultured Clostridia bacterium (assembly GCA_937934775.1). Lineage (GTDB taxonomy): Bacteria > Bacillota > Clostridia > Christensenellales > Aristaeellaceae > JAEZHK01. Next base: position 11,145 of record CALGYL010000213.1, on the reverse strand, counting down.
CGGCGTCTTGGCGCGGTACTGGAGAAAGCGCTTCAGCTCGGTTGCCGGTTTGACGGCTGGAGCGACCACTTCCGGTATGATTTGTGGCTCGAGGCATTCCGCGCATCGGACGTCGATCCGGACTTTTATGCCTGCCAGGAGCGGACGGAGGACGAGGTTTTCCCCTGGGATCACCTGGACGCGGGCCCCGATAAGGCCTTCCTTCTGAATGAGTGGCACCGGGCGCAGCGCGCGGAAATTACGCCGGACTGCCGGCTGGGTTGCGAGGGCTGCGGCCTGAACCGCTACAAAGGAGTCTGCGTATGAGGGCGCTGTATCAGTTTTCCAAGCTCAGCCGCGTGAAGTTCGTTTCCCACCTGGACCTGCAGCGGTTTATGCAAATGGCGCTCAGGCGGACGGACCTGCCGGTGGCTTACTCGCAGGGGTTCAACCCGCATCCGGTGATGGCGTTTGCGTCGGCGCTGGCGGTGGGTTGGACGAGTGACTATGAGATACTGGACGTGAAGTTCGCAGCCCCGGTGACGGAAGAATTCGCGTTTTTGCAGATGGCGGCGGCGCTGCCGCCCGATCTGCCGCTCAAGCGCGTCCGGCTGGTGGACGACAGCCATCCGGCGATGATGGCAACGCTCAAAATGGCCGATTATCGGATTATGCTGGACGGGACTGGCGCGAAGGCGACCGCGGGTGCCATTGGCGGCTACATGGCCCAGTCCAGCGTGATCGCGCTGCGGAAGACCAAGTCCGGCGAGAAACCCGCGGATATCCGCGTGATGACTTGTAAACTGACGATGGATGCGAATGGCCTTTCCGCAAAAAATGAGGAGACAGCCGGAATCACATCCTGCACAAGCTGGAACACTTCGGTCTGCGTCGGCACGGAGACCGCTTCGGATTCTCAGGTCGTCCTACGGGCGACGCTGATGTTGACCGAGAAGGCGACCCTGAAGCCGGATCTGTTGATCTCGACCCTTGCGGAGAAAGCGGGCGTGGATGCGCCTTCGATGCAAATACACCGGCTGCAGCTGTTGGGCGAAGGCTCGCGCGGCCCGGTCGGCCTGATGGATTTATAATTTAGCAGAAATGGGTAGTGTGGATGGATCGGGAATTGCTGGTGGAATGTACCGGAGATCAGACTCGGCTGGCCGTCGTCGAGGACGGCGAACTGGCTGAGTTCTATATTGAGCGCAAAGGCCACGAAAAGCTGGTCGGCAACATCTACAAGGGCCGGGCCGCCAACGTGCTGCCCGGCATGGAGGCTGCCTTTGTCGACATCGGGATGGAGAAGAACGGCTTCCTCTACGCCGGAGACATCCTGGTGGACAAGACCGATTTTGGCCTGGACCCGCAGGCGCTGGAACAGGAACTGAAGAGCCTGTCGATTAAAAAGCTGCTCAAGGTGGGCCAGGAGATCCTGGTACAGGTGATCAAGGAGCCAGGCGGCAGCAAAGGCCCCCGGCTGACGAGCCATATCACACTGCCGGGACGGCTGGCGGTACTGCTCCCGACGGTCGGCTATGTGGGCGTCTCGCGCCGTATCGAAACGGAGGACGAGCGCGTGCGCCTTCGCGCAATGGCTGAGGCGCTGAAGCCCCAGGGCATGGGGCTGATCATCCGGACCGCAGCCGAGGGCGTCTGCGAGGCCGACCTTGAACGAGACATCCTCTACCTGAAAAAGCTGTGGGATTCCATCTCCCAGCGCGCGGCGGCGACCACCGCGCCGGCGCTTCTTCACCGGGATGTTTCGCTGGTCTACCGCGCGGTGCGCGATATGCTGGTCAGCGGCGTGAAATCGTTGATCGTCGACGACGCGCAGCAGTACGCGCTGGCTAGATCCACCGCGGAGATGCTCTCGCCGGAGTTGGCTCAGAAAGTCTACCATCACGCGAGCGAGACGCCTCTGTTTGAGCCTTACCGCATCGATGCTCAGGCCGAAAAGGCGCTTTTGCGGCGCGTGTGGCTCAAAAGCGGCGGTTACCTGGTGTTTGATTACGCCGAGGCTCTGACGGTTGTGGACGTGAACACCGGCAAATTCGTGGGCAAGCATTCGCTGTCCGACACGGTATTTCAGACCAACTGCGAAGCGGTGGTGGAACTCGCCCATCAGCTGCGGTTGCGGGACATCGGCGGCATCATCGTGATCGATTTTATCGACATGGACCGGCAGGAGCAGCGGGAGCAGCTTTTGACGCTTCTTCGGAAAGAGCTGAAAAAGGATCGCACCAAGACGAACTTGGTGGGCATTACCGAGCTTGGTCTGGTGGAGATGACCCGTAAAAAGGTGCATCAGCCGATTCATACGCTGCTCATGCAGCCCTGCGCCTGCTGCCAGGGCAGCGGACGGGTGCTCTCCGACGAGAGCGTCGCACGAAGCGCGCTGAACGAACTGCGAGCCCGCGCCGCGGCTGGTCAGTCAAGCGCATACCTGGTGGAAACCACGCCACCGGTGGCGGGTCAAATGCTGTTGCTGGGGTGCCGCCTGCAGGCAAAGGCTTTTGTGCTGGCCAGTGAACATCGAAAAGGCGGAGATTACATCATTTCTCCGGTCGCAGAGGGAGAACTGCCGCCCAAGGCGCGGCAGATTCCAAAAAATTAAGACCTAGTGTTCTGGCAACATTGAGAATTCAGATTCAGGGCGAGAGATTTTTTCGTCCTGCAAGAAGCCTTCGCTGCGGAATAGCAGCGCTATTTCAAGCGGAGAGCGGCACCGCAGGGCGGAAAAAGATCCGTCCCGAACCAAAGATTCAGTGTTGTCAGGACACTAGGCAAATAGGGGAGGCCCATGAAGGACAAGGAGAGAAACGTCACGCCCCAGGAACTGGACGCCCAGCGGGGCTACATCCGGCTGGTTCGCCAGATGGCGGCGCCGGAGCGGAAGTACCACATCGTCACCCTGGGCTGCCAGATGAACGTCAGAGATTCGGAGACCATCGCGGGCATGCTGGAGGAGATGGGCATGCAGGCGGCCGATACCAAGGAAGACGCGGATCTGGTGCTCTACAATACCTGCTGTGTGCGTGAAAATGCCGAAAACCGTGCGCTCGGCAACGTGATTTGGCTCAAAGAGCTCAAAAAACTGAAACCGGATCTTTTAATCTGCGTGGGCGGCTGCATGATGCAGGAAGAGGGCGTCGCCCAGTCGCTGAAAGCGCATTACCCATTCATCGATCTGATCTTTGGCACTCACAACCTGCACAGGCTGCCGGAACTTCTGTTCCGGACGCTTTCCGAGAAGCACCCTGTGGTCGAGGTTCTGGATGGCGAAGGCGTCATCGCTGAAGGACTGCCCGTCCGGCGGGGCAGCCGGTATTCCGCTTTTATCAACGTGATGTATGGCTGCAACAACTTCTGTTCATACTGCATCGTGCCCTATGTGCGTGGGCGCGAGCGTTCGCGCGCCATGCGGGATGTTTTGGACGAGGCCCGGATGCTCCTGGACGACGGCGTACAGGAGATCACGCTGCTGGGCCAGAACGTCAATTCTTATCAGGGTGGGGGAGGCGCGTTCGCGGAGCTTTTGTACCGACTGGACGGGATGGGCGTGCCGCGCATCCGCTTCATGACCTCTCATCCGAAGGATTTGTCCGATGAGTTGATCGTGGCATATAAAACGCTTCCGCACCTGTGCAAGCAGCTGCATCTGCCGGTGCAGGCGGGTAGCGACCGGATCCTTGAGCGGATGAACCGCGGCTATACACAGCATGCTTACCTGCGGCTGGTGGAGCGCCTGCGCGCCGCCGCGCCGGATATCGGCCTGACCAGCGATCTGATTGTCGGCTTTCCGGGGGAAACGGCGGAAGATTTCGAAGAGACGCTGAATCTTGCCGAACGAGTGCGTTTTGACGCCGCGTTTACGTTTATCTATTCACCACGGCCCGGCACGCGAGCGGCCATGATGGCGGATGATACGCCCATGGCTGAAAAGACAAGGCGCATTGAGCGGTTGATTGATCTGCAAAGCGCCCTCACCGCCGACGCGCTCAAGGCGCAGGTCGGGTCCGTCCAGACGGTGCTGGTGGAGGGAGAATCCACCCGCAACCCCGGCTGGATTTCCGGGAAAACCGACCGGGGCCATATGGTCAATTTCCCGGGAAATACCGAATTCATCGGCCGGATGGTCGAGGTGAAGATCGCCTCGGCGGGCCGCAATACGCTGCGCGCAAGCGCAATATAATGGAGGCTAACATGAACCAGGTGTTTTTGAAGACGAGGGAGCTGGGCGACGCGATCATGCAGTCCGAGGAATACAGGACGATGAAGGAAGCTGAGGACCGCGCGATGGCCAATGCCGACGCAGCCTCCGCGATGGGGCAGTATGTGGAGGCGCGCCAAAGGATTGAGGCGCTTCTGGAGACTGAAAACCCCGATCCGGAACAGCTCAAGAAGCTCTCAGCCGAGATGGACGACCACCAGCAGCGGCTTTCTCTGATTGATGATGTACAGACCTTGACCGAGGCGCGGGAGAATTTTTCGAACCTCATTGAGCAGGTCAACCAGGTTCTGAAATTCATTATCACCGGTCAGCTGGCGGAGCCCAAGTCCAGCTGCGGCGGAAGCTGCGGATCCTGCGGCGGCTGCGGCACGAAGAGCATGCTCAACTGACACATTGGTTAGCGTCCTTACCAAAGAAACTGACACATTGGATAGAGTCCTTACCAAAGCGACCGGAGGGATGCCCGTGGCCATTTCGCCGATGATGCAGCAGTATCTGGAGATCAAGGAGGCGCACAAGGACGCCGTCCTGTTCTTCCGGTTGGGCGATTTCTACGAAATGTTCTTTGAAGACGCCGTGGAGATGTCCCGGGAACTGGAACTGACGCTGACCGGGCGGGACTGCGGCCTCTCCGAGCGCGCGCCGATGTGCGGCGTACCCTATCACGCGTTGGATGTGTATATCGCAAAACTCGTCGCCAAGGGTTACAAAGTCGCCATCTGTGAACAGATGACCGACCCCGCCGACTCAAAAGGGCTGGTGGAGCGGGCGGTTACCCGCATCGTAACGCCCGGAACGGTGATTGAGGCGTCGCTTCTGGATGAGCGCGCCTCCAGCTACATCCTCTCGGTTGTCGTGCGCAAGGACCGGGCGGGGATCGCGTTCTGCGATGTGTCCACCGGCGAATTCTATGCCCACGAATTTTCCGGCGTCTCGCAGTCGCTGCCGGATGAACTGTCCAAGATTGATCCGCGGGAGATCCTGACCGACGAAATGGAGGCGCTCTCCCGGTTGGGCGCGTCGAGCGGCACGGCGGTGACGCGGCTGGACGAAGGCTATTTTGAATATGCGCCGGCTTCCAAGCTGCTGCTCAGCCATTTTAACGCCAAAAATCCCGCGGCGCTGGGGCTGGACGGCATGCGGCTGGCGGTCTCGGCGGCGGGCGCTCTGATGCGCTATCTGACCGAGACGCAGAAAAACGCGCTTTCCCACATTCTGGAAGTGAAGCGCTATGAGCGCGACCTTTGCATGCAGATCGACCGGGTGGCGGCTGCCAGCTTGGAACTGACCGAAACCATCAAGGGACGGCGCGCGGGGTCGCTGTTGTGGCTATTGGACAAGGCGGAGACCGCGATGGGCAGCCGCGCGCTGCGAGGCTGGATCGAGCGGCCAATGGTGAAAAAAGAGCAGATTGACGAGCGGCTGGACGCGGTGGGGCAGCTGAAGGACAACGCCTTTGCCGCCGACGCGCTACGGGAGTCCCTCCGGGGCGCCTACGACATTGAACGCCTGCTCTCCAAGATCGCCTATGACACCGTAAGCGCCCGGGACTGTCTGGCGCTTTCGACCACATTGAAGCGCGTGCCGGAACTGAAGGCATCGCTTCAGGGTTTTTCGGGAAGGCTCCTAATCTCTGTGGACGAGTTGATGGACCCGCTGGAGGACGTCGCGTCGCTCCTGGAACGGGCGATTTTTCCGGACGCGCCGCTATCCATCAAAGATGGCGGCATCATCCGGGAGGGCTTTAACGAGGAGTTGGACCAACTGCGCCGGGCGTCCGTGGAGGGCAAAACCTGGCTCAGCGACCTTGAACGCCGCGAGCGGGAATCCACCGGGATCAAAAATCTGAAGGTGGGCTACAACCGGGTCTTCGGCTACTACATCGAAGTTACAAAGTCCGCTTATGATCTGGTGCCCTACCGCTATACCCGAAAGCAGACGCTGGCGAACTGCGAACGCTTCATTACCGAGGAACTAAAAGAACTGGAACGCACCATCCTCGGCGCGGAGGAGAACGCCGTCCAGTTGGAGTACACGCTGTTCACCGAAATCCGATCAATCCTTTCCGCCGCGCTGCCCAGGCTGCAGCGCACCGCCCAGGGCATCAAGCTTCTGGACGCATTGGCGGCGCTGGCCAAGGTCGCGCAGGAGAATGACTACGTCCGGCCTGTGATCAGCGAAGGGGGCAGCCTCTCCATCAAGGACGGCCGCCATCCGGTGGTCGAGCAGTCGCTTGGCCACGACCGCTTTGTGCCCAACGATACCACGCTGAACGACGAAGCCCGTATGATGATCATCACCGGCCCCAACATGGCCGGTAAATCCACGTATATGCGCCAGGTTGCGCTGATCGCGCTGATGGCCCACATGGGTTCGTATGTACCCGCCGCTTCCGCTGAAATCCCGATCATCGACCGCATCTTTACCCGCGTCGGCGCTTCGGACGATCTGTACGCCGGGCAATCCACCTTCATGGTGGAAATGACCGAGCTGGCGGCGATCCTGAAGTTCGCAACCTCCAGAAGCCTTCTGATTCTGGACGAAGTCGGCCGGGGCACCAGCACGTTTGACGGCCTTTCGATCGCGTGGGCCGTGGTGGAGCACATCGCCCAGAAAACCCGCGCCAAGACGCTGTTCGCCACCCATTACCACGAGCTCAGCGAGTTGGAGGGACAATTGGAAGGGTCGGTCAACTACCGCATTACTGCCCGTGAACAGGGGGATCAGGTGATCTTCCTTCGGAAGATCATGCCGGGCGGCGCTGACCGCAGTTACGGCGTTGCGGTGGCCTCGCTGGCCGGGCTTCCCGCCTCCGTAATCGCCCGGGCGCGCCAGATCATGGCGCGGCTTGAAGTCAGCGGACAGGATCAGGGCACGATCGGAAAGAGCATTCTCGACAAGCGAAAGAACGCGGGCAACCGCCAGGTGGGCTTGACCGATTACCGTCCGATGGAGCTGATCGAGCAGCTCCGGGCGGTGGACGTGATGGGGCTGACACCGATGGACGCGCTGAATTTACTGTTCAAGCTGACCGAACAGGCACGGAGGATATGACATGATCCGGATCCTGGATGCCGCGACCATAGGACGCATTGCCGCCGGCGAGGTGGTGGAGCGTCCCAGTTCCGTGGCGAAGGAACTGATTGAAAACGCGCTGGACGCGGGCGCCTCGTCGATCACCGTGGAAATCCGGGACGGCGGAGGAAGCTATCTGCGCGTCACTGACAACGGCTCGGGCATTCCCTCCAGTGAAGTGCGGATCGCGTTTGAGAACCACGCTACCAGCAAGCTCCGGGACGACGACGACCTGACCGACATCAGGACGCTGGGTTTTCGCGGCGAGGCGCTGCCTTCCATTGCGGCGGTTGCCAAGGTGGAAATGACCACCCGCACCAGAAACGCCGAATCCGGCGTAAAAATTCTGGTTGAGGGCGGGCGTTTTCTCTCCCTGGATGAGGCTGGGTGTCCCGAGGGAACCACAATCATCGTAAAAGACCTTTTCTTCAACACGCCCGCGCGGCGAGGTTTCCTGAAAAAGCCGGCTTACGAAGCGGGCGTGCTGGGCGAAATGGTGGAGAGGCTGGCTCTTGCCAATCCCAAGGTGGCGCTCCGGCTCATCTCCAATGGCCGGACGCTGATGCACAGCTACGGCGACGACAGCATGCTGCACGCGGCGCTGGCGGTGTACGGGCGGGAGACCGCGGCGCTTCTTAAACCCATCGATACGGCAATTGGCACGCTGCACATCTGGGGACTGATCGGGGTAGGGGACGCGGCGCGGCCCAACCGGTCCGGGCAGTCCTTCTTCATCAACGGGCGCGTGGTACGCTGCCAGCTTCTCACGTCTGCGCTTGAAAATGCCTGCAGGGGTCGTTTGACCATTGGCATGTACCCGATGTGTGCGCTGCACTTGGATTTGCCACCCGCCGCCATCGATGTCAACGTGCATCCCAGCAAGCTGGAGATTCGCTTCCGGGACGAGGTTGGCGTTCGTGAGTCGGCTACAGGTCTTTTTGAAAAGTTCTTTGAAAAAGATCGAATGACCGACGTATTGCCCGCGCCGCTCCCGGAAAGCAAACCAAAAATCGAATACACGCCTCCAGCCAAGATCGAACAGACCAAAGTCCAAATTCCGGATGCTCAACAGACCAAAGTCGAAAATGCTGCGGCTTCACCAGCGGAGATCCCTGCAGAACCCCTTGAAAAGCAAGCGGTCCTCAGTGAGGAATCGCCGGCGGACCGGGGGAAGCAGACCGGAGCCTATGGCGCGGCCATTCTCGGCGCGATTCGCCCGATGATGCGGGAGAATGCTTCGCTGGATAAGGATAAATGGGCGGATGAGCCCACCGCGCCCGCCGTGCCGGATGCCGCGTTCAAGGCGTCTGACGCATCCGTCCCGGCGCCCGAAGCGCCTACGCGGCCAGAAGAAGCAGCGGCAGAACCGGAAACGCCGTGCGAGGCCTCAGTGCAGTACCGGCTGATCGGGGTGTTCAAAAATACCTACCTGCTGGTCGAACAGGCCGACGCGCTGATCATGATTGATCAGCACGCGGCGCACGAACGCATCCTGTACGAAAAGTTCAAGCGGATGCTGGATCAGGGAACGGCCTCCCAGCAGCTTCTCACGCCGCTGGTGGTCCGCGTCAGCGCCAAAGAGCGTGCGGTACTTTCAGACAACCTGGAGACGCTCAGTCAGGCCGGGTTCGATGTGGAACCGTTCGGCGAGCGGGATGTGATGGTGCGCGCTGTGCCGTTTGTGCTCAGCCACGCGTCGCTTTCCCCCTTCTTCATGGAGATGATCGAGCAGTTGGACCGCCTCAAGAGCGCGACGTTGGACAAAAGGCGCGGGGAGTTGATCCAACTCTCCTGCAAGCGGGCCGTCAAAGCGGGGGATCGCCTGAGCGACGATGAGATTCAGGCGCTGCTTCAGGAAATGGCCAGAACCAGCGCGCCCCCCACCTGCCCCCACGGACGGCCGGTGATGCGTGTATTCCGAATCAACGAAATTGAGCGCATGTTCAAGCGCCAGCAGTGACCGGAGCGATACGATGCGGGAATTACTGATCATCTGCGGCCCAACCGCCTCCGGAAAAACCGCGGTGGCGGTTGAAATCTGTCTGGAAACCGGTGGGGAAGTGATCTCGGCGGACTCGATGCAGATCTACCGGGGGATGAACATCGGCACCGCCAAACCAACTCCGCTGGAAAAGCGCGGCGTTCCACACCACCTGCTGGACGTCGCGGACCCCGGCGAGGCCTATTCTGTGGCAGCCTACCGGGAGAAAGCGATCGAGGCGATTGAGGATGTCCTCACACGGGGCAGAACGCCGGTCGTCTGCGGCGGAACCGGTCTCTACATTGACGCGCTGACGCGTCCGATGGGCTTCTCCGCGCAGGGAGACGAATCCGTCCGGTGTCCGCTGGAAGAAATGGCATCGCAGGAAGGCGGAAAAGAGCGCCTGCACGGCTTGCTGCGGGATGTGGATCCCGAGTCCGCGGAGAGGCTGCACGTCAACGATGTACGGCGCGTCATCCGGGCGCTGGAAATCCAGCAACTGACCGGGAAGACGCTCTCCGAGCATCGTGCGGAAGACCGTGGGCGGGAAGGGGCGTACAGGGGAAATCTGTTCGGCTTATCCTGGCCCCGGGAGGTACTCTACCAACGCATTGACCTGCGCGTTGATCTAATGATGGCGGAGGGACTCGCTGATGAGGTTGAGGAACTTCTGAAGGGCGGACTCTCCGGAAGCGCGACCGCAATACAGGGCATCGGATACAAAGAGATTGTTCGGGCGCTTCGGGGCGAATGCACCATGGAGGAAGCCGTGAACCGCATCAAGCAGGCCTCCCGAAACTACGCAAAACGGCAACTCACCTGGTTTCGGCGGGATGAGCGCATTCAATGGATTGACGCCGAAAGCCGAACCGCCCGGGATATTTCCCGGGAAATACTTATGCGAAAGGAACTGCCATGAACGTATCAGAACTGATCAGCGAGTGCGAAAGGGATTGCCGGCCCCTCTTTGAGCGGATCGAGGCCGTTGAGCGCTTCAATACGCAGAAGGTGTTGGCGGCCTTCAACAAGTTTGAAATCTCCCAGCGCCATTTTGCGTCAACCACCGGCTACGGCTATGGCGATGTTGGACGGGATGCGCTGGATCAGGTGTTTGCGGAAGTCTTCCGGTGTGAGGCCGCCTTGGTCAGGCCGCAGATCGCCTCGGGAACCCATGCGCTGGCGCTGTGCCTACAGGGACTGCTGCGCCCGGGTGATACGCTTGTCTGCGGCGCTGGCAAGCCTTATGACACACTGGAGGAAGTCATTGGGATCGGCGGATCGAGAGGGGAGGGCGCCCTTTCGGAATACGGTATTGGCTACTGCGAGGTGCCGCTGAACGAGGGGCTGATTGACCTGAACGCACTGGAAAAAGCGGTGGATGCGTCCACAAAGCTGGTTCTATTGCAGCGTTCCCGTGGCTACGATTGGCGGCCTTCACTGTCGCTTACGGAAATCGAGGCGGCAGCTTCGCTGGTGCATGCAAAGAATCCCAAAGCGCTGGTCATGGTGGACAACTGTTATGGCGAGTTTACCGGCATACAGGAACCGACCGAAGTCGGTGCGGATCTGATCGCAGGTTCGCTGATTAAAAATCCCGGTGGGGGACTCGCGCCCTCCGGCGGCTATGTAGCCGGAAAGCGAGAGGCGGTTGAAAAAGTCGCATACCGGCTGACCTGCCCGGGGATCGGTGCTGAGGTTGGAAGCTATGCCGCAGGCTATCATCTGTTCTTCCAGGGGCTGTTTCTGGCGCCAAGCACCGTTATACAGGCGGTCAAGACGGCGATTCTCGCGGCCAGGGCATTCTCGGCGCTTGGATATGCCGTCAACCCGGCATATGACGCGCCGCGCAGCGACATCATCCAGGCCATTCGGTTTGGCG
>CALGYL010000212.1 GCA_937934775.1 uncultured Clostridia bacterium | reverse complement strand
AAGTGCCACCGCGCGGAGCTTCAGAAAACCCGCGTGGAGACCGAATGGAAGCAACTCACCGACCGCATCTGGGAAGACTATGAGCTGACGTACGAGGGCGCGGGCGCCTTCCGGGAAGACGCGTTCAAGCTGGGCGAAGCGGACAAGCGCATCGCGGAGATCCGCGCCCGCATCCGCGAGATGGGCTCGGTCAACGTGTCGGCGGTGGACGAATACCGGGAGACCAAGACCCGGCACGATGAGCTTTCCGCCCAGCGGGACGACCTGACCAAGGCGGAGGCGGATCTGGCCGCCATCATCCAGGACCTTACCGGTCGGATGGAAAAGCAGTTCACCGAGCAGTTCGAACTGCTCAACCGCTACTTCCAGCAGACCTTCGTAAAGCTGTTCGGCGGCGGGCGGGCAACCCTCCGGCTGGAGGACCCGTCGAGTCCGCTCACCTGCGACATCGAAGTGGCGGCGCAGCCGCCGGGCAAGAAGCTGACGATGCTCTCGCTGCTCTCCGGCGGCGAGCGCGCGCTGACCGCCATCGCGATCCTGTTCGCGATGCTGGAAGTCAAGCCCACGCCCTTCTGCTTCCTCGACGAGATCGAGGCGGCGCTGGACGATGCCAACATCGACAACTTTGCCGACTACCTGCGCGACTACTCCCGTCACACCCAGTTCGTGGTGGTCACCCACCGCAAGGGTACCATGGAGCGGTGCGATTCGCTCTACGGTGTTTCCATGGAGGAAAAGGGCGTCTCCAGGATGGTTTCGCTGCAACTAAACAGCGCGCACGGATAAACCGCACCGCGCGGGTTCCTACCAAACAGAACATGCGAAGCCGCATCGGATGCAAAAGGAAACCGACTTACGGCCCTCTCCCAGGACTTCCGGTGATTTTCAGCCGCGCCGCGGCCATACGGAAAGGACGTGTCCCCCTTTGGGCCTTTTTGATCGAATCAAACAATCGATGGGCAAGACCCGGGCCAATGTGTCGGGCCGCATCGATCAGCTGGTGGACTCCTCCCCGATGATCGACGAATCCTTTTTTGAAGACCTGACCGATATCCTGATCATGGCGGACGCGGGCGTCAAGACCAGCGGGATCATCATCGGAAAGCTCCGAGAGAAGTGCAAGGCAGACAACATCAAGACCACCGGCCCGGCCCGCGAAGCGTTGAAGGCCATCGTCGCGGACATGATGGGCTCGGAGCCGCTGCGCCTTGAATCGCCCATGGTGGTGCCGGTCATCGGCGTCAACGGCGTGGGCAAGACCACGTCCATCGGAAAACTGGCCTCCCGCATGAAGACGGTGGGCCGCAAGGTGGTCATCTGCGCGGGCGACACCTTCCGCGCCGCCGCCGCGGACCAGCTGACTGTCTGGGCCGACCGGGCGGGCGTGCCGCTGGTCAAGCACCACGAGGGCGCGGACGCCGCCGCCGTGGTCTACGACGCGGTGCAGCTGGCGAAGGGACGCAACGCCGACGTCCTGATCATCGACACCGCGGGCCGCCTGCACAACAAAGCCCACCTGATGGAAGAGCTGATAAAGATCAGCCGCGGGGTGGAGCGGGAGTTCCCCGAAGCGGTCGTGAAAGGCCTCCTCGTCATTGACGCCACCACCGGCCAGAACGGCCTCGCCCAGGCGCAGGTGTTTAAAGACGCCGCGGTGCTGGACGGAATCATTCTGACCAAGCTGGACGGAACCGCCAAGGGCGGCATCGCGCTGGCCATCCGCGGCGAACTGGGCTTGCCGGTTCGCTACATCGGCATCGGCGAGGGGCTGGACGATCTGGAGCCCTTCGACGCGAAGGCGTTTGTGGAAGCAATTTTCTAGGAATGCCGCGTGCGCCTGAAATCCTGCCGGATTTTGCGGGCGGCGCACTGTCGGAAGGGTTTGTTCCCTTCACCAGTGTCCGCGCTGGATTTCGGACACCGTCCCAGGCGCGCCTGTCGCCGGGGACAATGAGTGCAGTACAGGGGGTGGCGCAGCCTGACAGACCCATCGCGCTCGTTACCTGGAACGACGGAGGCAGTACGGAGCTTTGAAGCAGCCGACAATTCCGACGTGCACACAACCAGAGATGGTGAACCGGCGCGGCATGGCACGACCGCAGCCTTGAAATTTTATCGAAAAGGAACCTTCCCGGCCTTTCCTTCATCAAATCCCCGGTGTAATATATTACAAAGGACTGCTCTCTCGAAAGCCTTTTGAGGTGCAACATGAATCCTCGGTTTAACCGCCATATTGAGTTGTTTGACGAGCGCGGATTGGATCAAAACACCATCCGTACGCTGCGCCTGCTGATCGCGGGGGTGGCGGGGGGCGTCGTCTGGGGCAACATCACCACCGGCGTCGCCATCAGCGGCTACATAAAGGCGCTGGGCGCGTCCGACTTCCTGTACGGACTCTTGATGGCGCTCCCGCCGCTGGCCAACGCGTTTCAGCTGCTGGCCTCTTATGTGCTGGAGCGCACCTGCAAACGCAAGCAGATGATGCTGGTCTTCGGCCTGATGCAGCGGCTGATCTGGATTCCCTTCGGCCTGATCCCCTTCCTTATGCCCATGTCCAGCGGTGCGGTCCGGATGTGGGCGGCGGTTGTGATGGTTCTGGTCAGCTCGGTCTCCGGCCCGTTTATCAACGTGGCCTTCTATTCCATCTGTTCGGATGTGATTCCGCTCCGGATTCGCGGGCGGTATTTCGCGGTCAGGAGCCGCCTCTCCACCCTCGTGGGCATGCTGTTCGGCTTCGCCATCGGCGCGCTCCTGGACGCGCTGCCCGGCTACACCGGCTACGCGGTGGTATTTGCGATCGCGGGCGTTGCCGGCACGCTGGACATCGTCTCCTTCGGGATGATGCGCCTGCCGACCATGCACCCCCCGGCGGTCAATACGGGCCTGAGCCAGATGATCCGGCCCGTTCTGAGCGACCGCAAGTACATGCGCATGGTGGGCGCGCTGACGGCCTGGCTGTTTTCCGTGCAGATCGTCGCGCCCTACTTCAATGTGTACATGCTGGAAAACATGCGCATGACCAACTTCGAAATCACCGTGGCCAGCCAGATCGTCAACAACCTCTTCCTGGTGCTGGCGGTATCCAAGTGGGGTATGGCGCTTGACAACTACGGCAACCGCCCGGTCCTGATGGTGGGCGCGTTTCTGACCTCCTTCGCCCCGTTCTTCTGGAGCCTGATCGGCCCCCGGATGGTCTGGGCGGTGGCGCTGGTCAACGTGCTCAGCGGCGCGACCTATGTGGCCGTCGATCTGGGCGCGCAGAACCTGTTCATGGGCCAGGCGAAGGGCGAGAACCGTTCCATGTACATCGCGCTGTACTTTTTCTTCACGCAGCTGATTGGTCTGGCGCTGGGTTCGGCGGTGGGCGGGTGGCTGCTGGATAACGTCATGTATCGCGTGGAAGCCTACAATCTGGTGATTCTGGGCACGCCGATCTCCCGCTACAATGTGCTGTTCGCGCTGTCGGGCGTTCTGCGCCTCATCACGGTTCTCTTCCTGCTGCCCGGCATCCATGAGGACGGCGCGGCCAGCGCGGGCGACGTGGCAAACGACATGACCCGGGCGATGCGCCGCTACGCCCGCGATGTGCGCATCACCATGCACCGGAGGAATATCCGCAAGCGGATCAACCAGCAAGAACAGGAGGGCATCGACCTTGACATCAACGAGTAAAAAGCGCGGGGAGCTTGCCGAAAAGGATACCTGGCGCCTGGAGGACATCTACGCAACCGATGAAATGTGGGAATCGGCGTTTGAAGCCTGCCGCGCGTCGGTTCAGGACTTTTCCCGCCACCAGGGCAAACTGGGCGATCGGGACAACCTGCTTTCGGCGCTGAATGACTACTTCAGCGCAGTGCGCAAGGTCTCCTCGCTGTTTGCCTACGCAAAAATGCGAAGGGATGAGGACAACAACCGCGCCCGCTACCAGGCGCTGACCGACAGGGCCACCACGCTGTCGGTGGAGTTTTCGACGGCCGCCTCCTTCCTGACGCCGGAACTCATTGCGCTGCCGCCGGAGTTCTTGAAGGCCTGTCAGGCCGATCCGGCGTTTTCTGATTACCACATGTTCTTCACCGCCATCGAGCGCGCCCGGCCACACACGCTGTCCGCCGCCGAGGAGCGGATCGTGGCCATGGCGGGCGAACTGGGTTCTTCCCCCGGCGTCATCTTCGACATGCTGACCGACGCCGACATGAAGTTCCCGGAAGTGCCGGACGACGAGGGCGTCATGGCGCCGCTGACCCACGGAAGCTACATCGCCCATATGATGAGCGGCGACCGGACGGTGCGCAAGGCCGCCTTCACCGCCATGTACGAAACTTTCCGCGCCTACGCGTCCACGGTGCCGTCCATCTACGCGGCGTCGGTCAAGGCGGATCTGTTCTCCGCCCGTGCCGCGAAGTTCAATTCCGCGCGGGAGGCGTCCCTCTACCAGAACGACGTGCCGCTTTCCGTCTACGACAGCCTGATTTCAGCGGTGCACAGCCATCTGCCCGCACTGGACGAGATGATTCGCTTCCAGATGAAGCGGCTCGAGCTGTCCGATCCCGCCATGTATGACATCTATGCCCGCATGCCGGGCGAATTCGCCATTGACCTGCCCTTTGAGGAGGCCTATGCGCTGGTCGTGGAAGCCCTCGCGCCGCTGGGCCAGGACTATCAGGATACGCTGCGCCGGGCGCTGAACGAGCGCTGGATCGATCCCTACGAAAACGAGGGCAAGTCCTCCGGCGCCTACTCCTGGGGCACCTACGAGACGCACCCCTACGTATTGATGAACTACCACGAGACACTGGAGGACCTTCTGACCATCGCCCACGAGATGGGGCATTCGCTGCACACCTTCCTGAGCGCGAAGCACCAGCCCGCCCCGATGGCGGAGTATTCGCTGTTCGTGGCGGAAGTCGCCTCCACCGTCAACGAGGTGCTGGTGCTGATGCACCTTCTGGACAAGTACCCGGAGAAGTCCGCCCAGGCGTATCTCCTCAACAACCTTTTACAGGCCTACCGCACCACGCTGTACCGCCAGACCATGTTCGCAGAGTTTGAAAAGACCAGTCATGAGATGGCCGAGCAGGGCGAAGCGCTGACCGGCGAGAGCCTGAATCAGGTCTACGCGGCGCTGAATCAGACCTACTACCCGTCCGTCGGACAGACGGATCTGATCCAGTACGAGTGGATGCGCATCCCCCACTTCTACAACGCCTTCTATGTTTACCAGTACGCCACCGGCTTCTCCGCCGCGATGGCCATCGCGAGCCTCATCCGCGAGCAGGGCGCGCCGGCCGTCGAGCACTACAAGCAGTTCCTGTCTGCGGGCGGCAGCCTCTTCCCCATTGACGCGCTCAAGCTGGCCGGGGTCGATATGTCCACACCCGAGCCCGTCGAGCGGGCGTTGACCATGTTCGAACAATTGCTCAAGCGCTACAAGCAGGCCGCGGAGTAACGCCGGAAGCGGAAACGCCAAGGGGCTCGGCCCCTTGGAATTCCGCCGGAGGGAAAGATTCCCTCTGAGCTCCTCTCAAAGCGTTCTTTGGCCTTCGCATATCAAACCGCCTGATGAAAACCTCGTCGCACCTTATCCTCGTTCCCGGCGACATGTGCGCCGGGAACGCCGTTTCCGAAGTCCGTGCGCGCGCTGGCGGAGGAAACCGTTCCGCCCGATCCGCAATCAATACTGAAGAAGGCGCATTGTCCCATGATCGTATTGCCCCAGCTGGTCATGCTGTTCTCCATCGCGGGCATTGGCGCCCTGCTGAGAAAGCGTTCCGTTCTCACCGATCCCGTGGTCAAAGGCATCAGCGACATTGTGACGCTGGCCACCAACCCGGCGCTCCTGATCATGGTCACCCAGCACGAATACACGCCCGAGACGCTCCGCAGCTTTCTCAACGTTTTGTGGATGGCCGCGCTTACGATGGCCCTGATGATGGTTCTGATCTACTTACTCTTTCGCCGCCAGAGTGAAAAGGTGCGCCCGATCATGGCGATGCTGGCGGTGATGCCCAACGCGGGCTTCATGGGTCTGCCGATCCTTCAGGCGGTATATGGCGATCTGGGCGCGCTGTACCTGGCGGCCCTGATTGTGGCCTTCAACCTGGTGATCTGGACGGTGGGCATCGCGCTATTGGACCGGAGCCGCTTCTCCCTCCGGGGCATGTTCAACCCCGGCTTCATCGCGGCGCTGCTGGGTACGGCGCTGTTTCTCCTCAGGATTGATCTTCCCGGCATTGTGGATTCGCCGCTGAACGCGCTGGGATCGCTGAACACGCCGCTGGCCATGCTGATCCTCGGCGCGCGGCTGACCGGCTTTTCGCCCAGGGCGCTGCTGGACTGGAAGAACGGGCTAGTCTCCTTCATCAAACTGATCGGCATGCCGCTGATCTCTTTGGGCCTTGCGCGGCTGTTCTCTATGGACC
>CALGYL010000211.1 GCA_937934775.1 uncultured Clostridia bacterium | reverse complement strand
GGCTGTCCCGCAGCGTCGACCGGGTGCTCAGCCTCAACCGCCAGCAGCGGCACATTCGCGGTGGGCTTGCAACCCGGAGAAAGTACAAGGCGATGAAATAACCGGGGCAAGAGGACGCGTCGTACCAATCCAGACGGAGCGAGACGCCCCTTCGGGATATACCTTCGGCGTGAAATGCGGCGCTGTGCCAACGCGTAGAGCGACATAGTCCTGGAAACGAGGGATATACAAATGCAATGGAACGTCGCGCTGGATATCGGCGCGAGCGGGGTTCGGATGGCGGCGCGCGGGCGCGGCGCAACCTATCAGCAGAGCGCGGCGGTCGCGGTCAGGGGAAGCGAGGCAAAGCCGTTCCTGATCGGCAACGAGGCGCTGCCGATCTATGGCCGCGCCTCCGGGCGCGTCAAGGTGGGGTTTCCGATGGACGCTGGTCAGGTGGACGATGAAGCGCTGCTGCGCGCCTGGTTTACACATCTTTTGCGGGAAGTCGTGTCTCAGGGGATCACCCACAGGCCCAGAGTCCTGATCGCCCGCTCGCCCGAGGCGGGCGGCTATACCCAAAAAGCGCTGGTGGCCTGCTGCATGGAGGCGGGCGCTGCGGGCTGCAGCCTGATCCGGTCGGACCTGATGGCGGCGGTGGGTGCCGGGAGCGACCCCATGCGGCCCGCGGGCACGCTGGTGGGCGAACTGGGCGCGGGTTCGATGTCGGTGACGCTGTTTTCCCTGGGCCGCGCGGTGGAGAGCCGGTCGCTGCCCTGGGGCATGCGCAAGGCGGACGAGGCCATCACCACGCTTCTCCGCAACGAATACGCGCTGGAAACCGGCCCGCAGACGGCCGAAGAACTGAAACTGTCACTGCTCAGCGCGCTGGGCGGCACCAAGCTGACCGTGGACGTGCGGGGGCTGGATCTGAACCTGAGCTTGCCCCGCACCCGCAGCGTGGAGGCGGAGAAACTGCACCAGGCGGTCAAGCCCGTGGTGGATGATTTCTGCTCGCTCGTGCAGGCGGTGGTGCGCCGCGCGCCGACGGAGTTGGCCGCGGACCTGACCGACAGCCCCATCGCGCTGACCGGCGGCGGCGCGTCACTGTTCGGCCTGGACAAGCTGATCGCGGAAAATACGGGCCTATCCGTGCTCCTTCCCGGCGACCCGGCGGGCTGCGTGGCTCGCGGACTGGCCGCGGCGGTGGAGACGCCCGCCCGCTTTGAGACGGCCGCGGAGGCCGGCGCGACGCTGATGAAATCCTGACCGGGCGCTGTGACAGGGAGCGTTATACAACGCTCCGGACCCACGGCGCGGATGAACCTCCGGTAACGTTCCGGGTTTCAGCGGCGTCGGGGAACCTTATAAATTCACCGCCCGTGGGCGGCTTTACAGGAGGTATCTCCATGCGGAAACTTGCGGCGCTTGCTCTGTCCCTGATGCTCCTGATGCTGCCCGCGCACTCGCTGGCGCAGGATGCGGCGACGGATGCCGCCTTGGGCGTAACCCAGCAGGACCCCGAGCCCACAAAGAGCGCGGATCAGCAGGACGCGGATTCCTGGCAGGACCCGGAGACCGCTTCAAATGCTACCTCCGAGCCCGATTCCGAGCCCGATTCCGCAACCGATTCCGCAACCGATTCCGCAACCGAGGCCACGCCCGAGCCCGCTTCCGATGCGGACGCCGGGCAGACTGTCGATCAGGATCAGCTTGCGCAGACTGCGAAACCGCTGATCGCGCTGGTGGCCCGGGCTGTAAAGCAGCTGGGCGCGTCCCCCTTTCAAGGGGAGCCGGACGCCGAAACCGCCTGGGCGCTGAGCTATGCGGCGCTGGAACAGGGCGCGGTCGAGGGCCTTGAGGAGGGCGTGGTTTCGCCGGAGGGCGTGGCGGAAGCCTACCGGGCGATCTTTGCCGAAGGCGAACTGCCCGAAATGCCGGAAGGCTTTTCGCTTTTGCAGCTGCAGGACGACGGATACCATCAGACCTCCGATCCCGGCGACGCCCAGTACCTGCCCGGTATCCTGAGCGCGGCGGCCGCGGACGGAGGGTTGGAAGTGGAGGCGGCCGTCATGGCCTCCGATTCAAGCACGCCCGGGGACCTGACGTGCCTGTTGACCGTGACGCTGACGCCGGACGATCAGTCGCCCTTTGGCGCGCGGCTGTCCGGGTTCCGTTTGATCGAAGGCGCGCCGGTTCTTTC
>CALGYL010000210.1 GCA_937934775.1 uncultured Clostridia bacterium | reverse complement strand
TTTTGAGCGGAAGGCGACACTGTTTTGCGCGAAAAACCCGGCTCGACGGGTAAATAATACTTGGAATTGGTATAAATCCCCAGGACATCGACGAAGGGGCCGTTATTTCTCGCGACGGTTGCGGAAAAACTTGACGCACTCCATCACCGCGACCGGCACGAGCGCCAGTGCAAGGGCCAAGCCGTACTGTTCGGGCGTCAGGCTCGCCAACGCAAAGGCCTCCGCCACCGGCGGCACAAACGCCACCAACGCCACAAGCGCGATGGAAACGAGTGCCGCGCCGCACAGCGCGCGGTTTGTAAACGGTCCAATTTTGAACAGAGAATGCTTGGAGCGCATGTTGAACGCGTGGAACACCTGCGTCAGCGAAAGGATCAGAAACGCCATGGTTCGGCCGACGTTCAGATCCCCGGTGACGCGCCAGCCGACGAGGAAACCCGTCAGCGTCAGCGCGGCGAACATCACACCCTGCAAAAGAATCTGGATGCCGTATCCATCCGCAAACACGCTTTCGCTGCGCGGGCGGGGCTTTCTGCGCATGATGCCGCGCTCGGCATTCTCCATGCCCAGCGCGATGGCCGGCAGGCTGTCGGTCACCAGGTTGATCCAGAGCAGCTGCATCGATAGAAGCGGCGACTGGCGGAAGAAAATCATCGCCAGAAACACAGTCAGAATTTCGCCGATGTTGGTGCCTAAGAGGAAGCCGACCACTTTTTTGATGTTGTCGTAGATCGACCGCCCTTCCCGCACCGCTTCGACGATGGTGGCGAAGTTGTCGTCGGTCAAGGTCATATCGGCTGCGCCCTTTGCCACATCGGTACCAGTACCCATCGCGCAGCCGATGTCCGCCGCCTTGAGCGCCGGGGCGTCGTTAACGCCGTCGCCGGTCATGGCGACCACCTGGCCCTTCTTCTGCCAGGCGCGCACGATGCGGATCTTATCGGACGGCGTCACGCGGGCATACACCGAGATCGAGTCCACCCGTCTGTCCAGTTCTTCCTCGCTCATGGCGGCAAGCGTTTTTCCGTCCACGGCTTCGTCGCCATCTCGCAGAATGTCCAAATCCCGGGCGATGGCCGATGCGGTCAGCGCGTGGTCGCCGGTGATCATAACCGGCTTGATGCCCGCCTGGCGGCAGACCTCCACCGCTTTTTTCGCCTCCGGTCTCGCCGGATCGATCATCCCCACGATGCCCACCAGCGTAAGGCCCCGCTCCAACTGCTCATCCTCGGGTTTCTCAGGTAGCGCCTCAATCTCCTTGACCGCCACCGCCAGAACCCTGAGCGCCTTGCCGCTGAGCATCTCCGAAGCCCGAAGCGCGTCCTGAAGGCCATCCTGAACGCACCGCGCGGCCAGCACGTCCAGCGCGCCTTTGACGACCACCACAGTCCGCCCGTCGATCGGATGGACGGTGGTCATGCGCTTGCGGTCGGAATCAAAGGGGATTTCGTACAGGCGCGGATAGGCTTCGTCCAGCGCCGGTTTCTCAAGCCCCGCCTTACGGGCTGCCGCGACGATGGCCGTCTCGGTCGGGTCCCCAATGTGCTTCTCCGCGCCGTTCTCCACGATCACCTTGCCGTCCGAGCAGAGCGTCGCGTAGCGCAGAACGTCCGAAATCGAGGAAATATCGTCTTTCGCAAGCTCCACCAGCACGCCCGTCCGGGCGTCGTAGGCGTAGGTCAGCGTCATGCGATTCTGGGTGAGCGTGCCGGTCTTATCCGAACAGATGACCGACGCGCTGCCCAGCGTCTCCACCGCGGGCAGGCGGCGAATGATCGCGCCCCGACCGACCATCCGCTTGACACCCAGCGACAAAACGATCGTAACGATGGCCGGGAGTCCCTCCGGAATGGCAGAGACCGCCAGCGACACCGAAGTCATGAACATCTCCATCAGCGGAATCCCGTCAATCAGGCCGACGCCGAAAACCACCGCGCAGGCGGCCAGCGCCGCGATACCCAAGGTCTTTCCGAGTCCGGCCAGCTTCTGCTGCAGCGGCGTCTGACCGTCAAACGCCTCTTCCAGAAGCCCCGCGATGCGGCCCACTTCGGTGGACATGCCGGTGGAAGTCACCACTGCCCGGGCGCGTCCGTACAGGATCGCGCCGCCCGAATAAACCATATCGCGGCGATCGGCCAGCGCGGCGTCCGGCGCGGCCACGGCAAGGGCGTCCTTTTCCACCGGGAGGGATTCGCCCGTCAGCTGGGATTCCTCCGCCCGCAAGCTGAAGGACTCGATCAGCCGCGCATCAGCGGGTACATAATCGCCCGCCTCCAGTAGAATAATGTCGCCCGGTACCAGTTCTTTCGCCTTGAGGGGAGCAATTTCGCCGTCCCGCACCACCCGTGCAACCGGCGCGGACATGTTTTTCAGCGCCTCCAGCGCCTTTTCCGCCCGGCCCTCCTGCAGCGCACCCAACGCCGCGTTGAGAACGACGATCAGCAGTATGAGCATCGGCTCGATGAACCCGTGCCCCTCGTAAAACGCCACGCTCAGTGAGACCGCCGCGGCGGCAATCAGGATCAGGATCATCACGTCCAAAAACTGTTGAAAAAAGCGCATCCAAAACGTCTTGGGCGGCTTGCCCCTGAGCGCGTTCTCTCCAAAGCGGTTCAGCCGCTCTTTCGCCTCGCCGGACGAAAGTCCCTGTTGCGCATCCGCGCCCAACTGTTCCAAAACCCGAGAAGCCTCCAATGCGTGAGGTGCTTCCGGCATTCGATCCATCGTCTTCTCTCTCCCCTTCTTTTGCGCTGTGGCGATTTCAAAAATGCATCCCCATAAGATTACCACATTTGGACGCTGCGCAACACTAAAAACGCCCAAAATGTCGGAAATCGACGCTCAAATGGTTGCCATCGCGAGAAAACGGGTAAAACACAGAAAATTCTTACCCGATGGAGGTCATTATGCGCATCGGATACGCATGCCTCGCGCTGGCTGTTCCGGGTTCAGAACTGAAGAGCTGTACGCAGAAATACGCGGAGGAACAGCGCCTTGCCGCGCTGATCGCCAACAACCTGAAGGCGCTGGAGTGCATGGTTTCGTACAATCTCGAAAACGGCATCCGCCTCTACCGGATCAGCTCCGATTTGATCCCCTTTGGCTCAAGTCCAATCAACACGCTGGACTGGGCAAACCTGTTTTGTGAGGATTTTTCTCGCATCGGGGAGAAAATCCGGGCGGGCGGCATGCGGGTTCCCATGCATCCGGGCCAGTACACCGTGCTCGGCGCGCCGGATGAGGACGTGGCGACGAGGGCGGTTCAGGATCTTGCCTATCATGAACGCGTTCTGGACGCGCTGGGGACCGGACCGGACTCCAAGATCATTCTGCATTTAGGAGGCGTCTACGGCGACAAGACGGCGGCGCTGAAACGCTTCGAAGCGCGCTATGCCGCGCTGGACCCGGCCATCCGGCGGCGCGTCGTCCTGGAAAACGACGACAGGCTGTACACCGCGGAGGACGCGCTGAATGAGGGCCTTCGTCTCGGCGCGCCGGTGGTATTCGACAATCTGCACCACGCGGTCAACCCATCCGGTCCGGCCGAGCCTGGTTACTGGATCGACGCCTGTCGGCAGACCTGGGGACCAGGCGACGGCCCGCAGAAAATTCATTATTCGCAGCAGGACCCCAGCAAGAAGCCCGGATCACACGCTGCGACGATCGATTCCGGCAAATTCATAGATTTCCTGAACCAAGCCGGACGGGATGATCTGGACGTCATGCTGGAAGTCAAGGACAAGAACCGCTCGGCCGTCAAATGTATTCTTTGCGCCGCCTCCGTGCCCGACCGGACATCGCTGGAGCGGGAATGGGCGCGCTACAAGTACGCGGTTCTCGAGCGCAGTCAGTCCGAATACCTCAAGATTCGGAAGCTGTTCCGGGAGGATGCCATCGCGCCCCGGATTTTCTACGCTCTGGTTGAAAGCGCGCTGGCGCAGCCCATTGAGGCGGGCGGCGCAGTTAACGCGGCACAGCACGTGTGGGGCTATTTTAAGGACCGTGCGTCGGAGACGGAGAAGCGTTCTTTTCAGGCGGCGCTTGCGCGCTATGCGCAGGGTGGCCCGCTGGAGCCGGTCAAGCAAACGCTGCGCCGGATGGCGGAAGCATACGGCGAACGGTATCTGCTGGAATCCTACTATTTTTCGCGGTAGTAGCAGTGTCGCGCATCCCCCACGCTCACAAGGCATTCCGGTCAAACCGGGTACCATTCGCTTTCCGTCCACCCCGCAAACTTCTTCAACTGTAATCACGCATAACGTTTCTTCCATCCTTGCAAGC
The DNA here is from genome assembly GCA_937934775.1 of uncultured Clostridia bacterium. Classification (GTDB taxonomy): domain Bacteria; phylum Bacillota; class Clostridia; order Christensenellales; family Aristaeellaceae; genus JAEZHK01. The sequence continues at coordinate 1,339 of CALGYL010000210.1, read as the reverse complement.
AAGGATGGAAGAAACGGTTCTTTTGTTCAGCGCACAATCTGAATCTCTTTTCGGATTTCAGACGCGCGCAGCGCCTGCCTAAGCGGCGGAAAACCCGGAGAGGGCATCGCGCCGATCAGGTGATGGCGAGACCGCCGCTGGCAATGCCCGCAAGCGCAGCCGCGACGGGGAGCCCGCCGGTCAAGGATGCGGAGAATACCAGCATGATGCGCGTACTGGCGCTGACGGGGATATTCAGGCCGGACAACAGGCCATTCGCGCGCGCGCCGACCAGCACGTTGCCGCTCAAAGCGGGCGCAAGGGTGACGGTCGTTCCCGGAATGGCGGTGAATACATCGTCAGGCGTCGTCGACTGGTAGAGTTGCGCCGTGATTGTCACCGTGGAGCCGATCAGGGAGAGGCCCACCGTGCTGCTGAAATAGGCCGCGATCGACGTGATCACGCCACCACGCGGCATGGAGAAGGCTTCGCTGACCAAGCCGGACAACAGCAGTTGGCCGCCCACCGGCAAAATGGAGCTGGCGCCCGCGCCAAAGCCAATGGCGGCGACGGTTAAGACGGTCCCAATTGCGGAAGTGGAGAAAGCGACGGGGAGTCCTGACGCGAACGGGATGATCGCACCGCTGCCGGGAATTCCCTGCGGACCGGTCGGACCAATCGCGCCTTGCGGGCCGGTGGGGCCGGTTGCGCCGGTTGTGCCAGTGAGGCCTTGCGGACCGGTCGGACCAATCGAGCCTTGCGGGCCGGTCGGGCCGGTTGCGCCAGTGAGGCCCTGCGGACCGGTAGGGCCAATCGAGCCTTGCGGGCCGGTCGGGCCGGTTGCGCCGGTTGTGCCAATAGGGCCCTGCGAACCGACCGGACCTTGCGGGCCGGTCGGGCCGTTTGCGCCAACCAGGCCCTGCGGCCCTTGCGGACCAACCGCGCCTTGCGGACCGGTGGGGCCTGTCGCGCCAGCCGGGCCTTGCGGACCGGTCGGACCCGTCGGGCCGCCAGAAGGGCCGGTCGGACCCGTCGGGCCGGTCGGGCCCGTCGGACACGGACGGCAATGATGGTGGGGATGGCACCAGTCGTCGCAACCCCATCCTGATTGCGCGCTCTGGTCAAACCACGGATCCCAGTTTGAACCGTTGGAATGCATCAATTTCACCTCGTGTTGAGGAATTGTGGGGAATGAATCCCCTTTCATGTATATGGCAAAAGTCGAAATTTCGTGTATCGCGCGTTTTGTGAAGATTTCTGTGGAACGCATAATAAAGCGCGATGCAAATGCCTTTGCATGCGCTGGAGCCTGTCCCAGACTCCGTGGAATTTGATAAGAGGCATGGCGACACCAAAGCAA